>NZ_JAGPXW010000018.1:0-146436 GCF_018070365.1 Micromonospora sp. D93
GCTCACCGCGATGCCACGGCCGGTTGTCGTGTCAGTTGGTCGCCTTGGCGGCGGCCTCGATCTGGTTGGTGACCGCACCCGCGTCCGTGACCATGGACAGGTGGGGGGCGTTGATCTCGACGGTGTGCGCCTTGGCCCTCTTGGACATGGCGATCTGCTGAGCGGCGGGGATGACGGCGTCCTGCTTGCCGATCACGGACCAGGAGGGGATGGTGCGCCAGGCCGGCTCGCCGGACTCCTCGACCAGGGCGCTGTAGGCCAGGGGGCGCTGCCGGGCCGCCAGCACCGCCACGTCCTTGGCGGGGATGCTCTTGTCGGCGAACGCCTTGCCGAAGACCGACGGCTTGACGTAGAGGTTGGGGTAGTGCGGGTCGCCACCGGGGATCGCGACCTGGTCGAAGACGGTGGACGCTTCGGCGGCGAAGACCGAGCCCGGCACGGCCGAGGTCAGCGAGTAGACGGTGTCGTGCTGGTCCGGGATGTACGCGTCGACGTACACCAGGGCCTTGACCTGCTTGTCACCCAGGGCGGCGTTCGTGATGACCATGCCGCCGTAGGAGTGACCGACGAGGACGACCGGTCCGGTGATGGTGTCCAGGTACGCGCGCAGACTCGCGGCGTCGTTGGCCACGCCCGACAGCAGGTTCGGCGGCGTGACCACCCGGTAGCCGTCGTGCTGGAGTTTGGCCGCCACCTTGTCCCAGCTGGACCCGTCAGCCCACGCGCCGTGCACGAGCACGACTGTCGGCTTGACCGATGCGGGGCGCGAATGCTGGGCCGTCGAGGCCTGCGCGGTGCCGATACCGGCACCAACCAGGGTCAGGGCGCCGATGGCCACGCCTACGGAAATGAGGCGCCGCCGGAAGGACAATTTCACGGTGTTTGTGTTTCCTTTCACTTCTGAAGAAAGTCGAGCAGGGCGGCGTTGACCTGATCGCTGTGGGTCCAGGCAATGGCGTGCGGACCGCCCTCGATAACGAGCAATCGCGTGTCCCCGATGAAGGCGGACAGTCGCTGGCCGGTCACCCCGATGGGTAGGACGCGGTCCTGGTCGCCCTGGATCACGAGTACCGGTACGTCAACCTTGGCCAGGTCGTCCCGGAAGTCGGTGAGCCAGGTCGGGATACAGGCCACCGCGGCGACGGGAGATCCGGCCACGGCCACGTTCAGACTGGCCTGGAACGCCTCGTCGCTGACCAGCGAGCCGCCGTAGACGTCGAGGTTGTAGAAGTTCTCCAGGAACTGCTTGAGCCATGCGTTCCGGTCCGCCCGCGCCGCCTGGATGAACCCATCGAACAACGACTGCGGTGCGCCTTCGGGGTTGTCGTCAGTGCGCAGGAGGAACGGCGGGATCGGCGACATCAGCACGGCCTTCGCGACCCGCTCGGTGCCGTAACGACCCAGGTACCGGGCAACGTCGCCAGTTCCCATCGAGTGACCCACGAGGATGGCGTCGCGTACGTCCAGGTCCGTGAGCAGCACGTTCACATCGCTGGCGAACGTGTCGTAGTCGTATCCACCGGCGGGCTGGCTGGAATTGCCCCAACCCCGCCGGTCATACGTGATGACCCGGTATCCGGCTGCGAGCAGTGCGGAGACCTGCTTTTCCCAGGCTTGCCCGCTCAGCGGATAGCCGTGACTGAGTACCACTGGCGTACCGGTGCCGTGATCCTCGTAATAGATCTCGATCGGGTTGGCTCCCTCTGAGCCAACTGTGACACGGGGCATGCGCACTCCTTGGGCTTGCGTTCCGCGCTGGGAACCTTGCCAAAGATATGGTTGTGGAGCCTTTCGCGAATCACCCGAATCACGTAGTCCCCGTGTGTGGCGACCGACTCGACGGACAACGAGAGATGGGGGATGCGGGGGACCTGGGGCAAACCGCAGGCTGGGCCGAAAAGCGAAGCCGCTGCCCTTCCATCTCTAGGATGTCAATCGTGACGACGCCCGACCGCAGGCTCCCGGACGCGCCGCAGTCCCACTGCGAGTTCAAGGTCTTCGGCGGTCTTGGCTCCCGGCGGGACGGCTCGGACGTCGATCTCGGCCCGGTACGCCAGCGGATCATCCTGGCCAAGCTCCTCGCCGCCGGGGGTGACGCGGTCAGCCTCGACAACATCATCGACAGCCTGTGGGACGAACAACCGCCGGCCAGCGCCGCCAACCAGATCCACAGGCACGTCGGCAACCTCCGGCGGATTCTCGAACCGGACCTGGACGTCCGCGAAACCGGTCGATACCTCCTACCGGCCGGTACGGGTTATCGGCTACTCCTCGCGACCGAGGCCTCCGATCTGGCCATGTATCGCGAGTTGGTCCGGCGGGCCCGTGAGGCGCTCACCGGCGGGGACGTCGTGGCCGGCGTGCGGGCGTACCTGACCGCTCTGGAACTCGGCCGCAGCCCTGCGTTCACCGACCTTCCGACAAGCGCGTTGAGTTCGCCGGAGTTCGTCGCCATCGAACGGGAACGCATCGCGGTGGCGCTCGCGGCCAGCGAGGCAGCGATCGATCACGGCATGGCCGGCGCCGTGTTGACCCCACTCCTGAGCGTTGCCGCCGCGGCGCCGCTGGACGAGGCGCTACAGGCGTGCCTGATGCGCGCGTACGTGGCCACCGGTCACCGGGCGGAAGGGGTACGGGTCTTCGAACGGAGCCGTCAACGTCTGGCCGAGGACCTGGGGGTGGACCCGGGGCCGGAACTGCGGGAGGCGTATCGGGAACTGCTCGCCAGCGGCTGGACCCTGCAGGAGGAACTGCACCCGCCGGAGGCTCCCCGGCCCGCACAGCTGCCGCCGCAGGTCGCGGGCTTCGTCCGCCGAAACGACGTGGCCAACGTGCTCGACGACCAACTGTCCGGCGCATTCAACGACGCGACCATCGTGATCACGGTGCTCGGCGGCATGGGTGGCATCGGCAAGACCGCGCTCGCCGTGCACTGGGCCCACCAGATCGCCACCGAGTTTCCCGATGGTCAGTTGTTCCTGAACCTGAGGGGTCTCGATCCGGACGGACGCGTCATGTCGTCGGAGGAGGCGCTCGCCACGTTGCTCGCGTCCCTGGGCGAGCCGGCGGTCTCGTCACCGCAGGAGAACGTCGACGCGCAGGCAGCTCGTTACCGCAGTCGTCTTTTCGGTCGTCGGCTCCTGATTCTCCTGGACAACGCGCGCGACTCCGATCAGGTCCGCCCGCTGCTGCCAGCCTCCCGGGGCTGTCTGGTCATCGTGACGAGCCGCAACCGGATGACGAGCCTGGTCACCCGGGAGGGCGCACGTTACCTGCAGGTCGATCGGCTGACCGGGGCCGAGTCCCGCCAGCTTCTGATCAATCGCCTCGGCGTTCGTCGCGTCACCACGAACCCGGACGCGTTGGACAAGGTCATCGCGCTCTGCGCCGGGCTGCCGCTCGCACTGGCGATCGTCGCGGCCCGCGTGGCCCTCAATCCGGCCCTGCCACTGAGCGCGGTCCTCAGCGACGTCTCGGCGCCGTCCGCCAGACTCGACGCGTTGTCCAGCGCGGACTCGTCCGACGACGTCCGGTCGGTGTTCTCGTGGTCGTATCGCGCCCTCGGCCCGTCAACGGCGCAGGTGTTTCGCGCCCTCGCCGTGCATTCGGGTCCAGGGATCTCGCTGGAGTCGGTGGCCAGTGTCGCTGGAGTCGGTCGCGCACAGGCGCGCGAACTGCTCATGGAATTGGTGACCGCGAATCTGCTCGACGAGTCGCAGCCGGGACGATACGTTCTGCACGACCTGTTGCGGGCCTACGCGGGTGAGCTTCTCGACGAGGATCAAGAGCGACCGGAGTACGAGCGGCGTCTCATCCTGCACTACCTGCACTCGGCCCGTGCCGCCTACGCGACGCACCACCGGCAGCCGGTCGGCACCGTCAGCGAACCGCCGTCGGATGTGACGCCTGAATCGTTCGACAGCGTGCCAGAGGCTGCCGCCTGGTATGCACGGGAACGGTCCGCCTTGTGGGCGACGATCGATCTGGCCCTCGCACACAGCCTCGGGCGCGACGCGGCGGCCATGGTCCTCGCCGCCTCGGCACCGGGCAGCAACTCCATACCCGCGGGTCGAACGCAGACGGTACTCGCGATCCTCGATCTGGTCAGCGTGCTCGGTGAGCCGCTGATGGAGGCCGAACTTCTTCGTACCGTCGGCGAGGTCTCCGCGCCGCTGCCACCGGCCGACGAATATCTACGTCGAGCCCTGTCCATCTTCGAGGGCGCCGGAGAACTCGCCGGACAAGCCGACGTCCTGCGAAACCTTGCCGTGCTGTCGTTGTCGCGTGGCGACCACGACGCCGCAAATGCCCACGGTGAACGCTCCGTTGGTCTTGCCCGGCAGACGGGGCGCCAGGAGCTGCTCGCCGTCTCGCTGCTGACGTTCACGAGAGCGCTCCTGGGATCCGATCGGTTCGAGGCTGGCACACGGGTCGCGGACGAAGGGCTGGCCATCGCAGTGGCGGAGCACCTGGATCACCTGAAGATCTATTACGCACAGCTCATTGCGGAGTCCTCCTGGAAACTCGGCCGGCTCGAACGAGCGGCGGAGGTGTCGGAGTGGGGATTGACGGAGGGCGTCTGTGAGTCGAACGGCCCCCGGTGTGCCGTCGCGGCGATCCTCGCGCGGGCCGCATTCGATCTGGGCGACCTGGCGCACGCGGAACGGGGGTGCCAGCAGTTCGAGAACCTGATCGCCGACAACGGCTTCCGGGAACTCATCGAGTTCTCCGGCATGGAGGAGGCCGAGACATACCGGACCATGGTCGCGTATGTGCGGGCCCGGCTCAGCTTGATGGGGGGCGCGTCCTGAGCGGATAGGGCGAGCACTCAGTCTGCACTCGTCGTGCACAGCGGTGCGTTCGGATGGTCGTCGAGACCCCGAACCCTCGCCCGAGGAGCACCATGCACTGCGCCGTAGCCGAGCCTGCCCGAATCCTTCCCCGTGCGGTGTTGACCCCACGACAGGAACAGATCGCCCTGCTGGTGGCGGCAGGCTCCACAAACGTAGAGGTCGCGACGCACCTGGTCATCAGCACCCATACCGTCAAACATCACCTACGCGGGGTGTTCCACCGGCTGGGCGTCGCATCCCGCCGCGAACTACGCAGCAGGCTGGCCTGCCACGACACGACCAACCACCTCGCCCAGAGCTGCTGCCTGACCAGCCAGGAGCGGGACATCGCACGGCTGGTCTCGAACGGCGCCTCCAACCGCGAGGTGGCGGCACAACTGTTCATCAGCCCCAGCACCGTGGACTACCACCTACGCAAGATTTTCCGCAAGCTCGACATCACCTCGCGCAGGGAACTGGCGCGACGAGACGCACGTGCCGCGCCTCGACCGGACAGCGCATCGTCGGCCGCGAGGTCTGGGCCTGGTCGGTCGGAACCGCACTCGGGTTCGCCAGTGACGAACACGCACCCGTAGGCGGCGAACCTGCTGAAGACGACCCCAGGTCATCGAAGCCGACGGCGATCCATATTACGACGAGGACTGTCCGGGCGCGGCGACGCGAGGGCTCGCGCCGACCCCTGGCCTCGATCTTGGGATTTGAGCACTCACCACCAACGGATACGAGCCCGCCAGGGGTGAAGTTCTCCGAGGACGACGACGCGCAGCCCGTCGCGTTCGGGCTGCGCGTCACTTCGTCGACGTCAACTGTTGATCAAGCCGGTGATGGCGGCGTTCGTACCGCCCCTCTCCGCCCGGTCCGCAGCCTTGCGAGCCTCTTCCTGTGTAGCTCCTCCTGCGGTTGCACCCAGGTACGCCTCCTGGCGCCGCTGCTGGATCTGCTTCTTTCGCCGGTCCTTGAGCCTGCTCCAAATGGTCATGACAAGATCCTTTCCGAATTGCGGCGGCGGCAAACCGCGAGGAGAAGCGCCCTTACGAGCTGGCCTACGCTTCGGCCGGGGACAAGCTCGCCGGGTGGGGTCAGGAGCCCGGGGCCAAAACAGTGAAGGGTGAGGCGCAGCGCGAGAACCTCACCACGCGGCGCTGGAGCGGAAACTGTCGGCGACCTCGGCCAGGAGGGTCTCGACCTCCGCACCGTTGCTGGCGCCGCCTGTTGCTTCGCAGTCGACGATCAGGCTGTGGGCCGGGGCCAGGTTGAACCCGCGCTCGCGCAGGATGTCCGCGGACTCCAGGGCCAGCCGCCCCGCGCCCGCCCGGTCGTCGGCTCGGGCGGCGATCGCCGCGAGGACGCCGAGCGCCATCCCCTCGAAGCCCCGGTAACCACCGCGATCTGGCGGGCGACGGTCGCGTCGCCTTGGAAGAGGCGTACGACCGCGAGGTATCCGGACGCGGCGGCCCGCCCCTCCACGTCGCCGAGCTGCTCGTAGAGGTCGACCGCGCGAATCGAATTGATTCGATATAACATCGCGGCAGGGCAGTCTTACTCCGCATGGGCGTACGGCGCGGAGTGCTCACCCACCACCGGGCGGACCGGGCAGCCGGCGGTGGCCACCGATTCGGGCGCGGCTGGGTTGACGCCGGCTCGGCGTCACCTGCGGCGTGCTGGTCCAGAGGCGAGCGCGGTGCTTCGTTCGTCGGCCGTGCAGCGACCTTCGCTTCCGTGTCTCTCATCGGCAATGGACCAGACGAACACCGAGGAGAAAGCACAGATGAACGACGTACCCGCTCGACCGAAACGCCGAACCAGGGGTGCCGCCAGGCTGCTTCTGGGTGGGGCCTGCGCCCTGGCGATCACCGTGTCCTCGATGGCTCTGGCGACATTCGCCCGCGCCGATCTCAGCGGACCGCCCGGGACCACCCTGAAAGCTGCCGCCGAGCGCAGCGGCCGGTACTTCGGCGCCGCCATGGGAGGGGACCGTCTCAGCGACTCGGGCTTCCTGACCATCGCGAACCGCGAGTTCGACATGATGACGGCCGTCAACGAGATGAAACCCGACGCGACCCAGCCCAACCCCGGCCAGTTCGACTTCCGTCGCGGTGATGCGATCTACAACTGGGCCACCCAGCGCGGCATGCGGTTCCGTGGTCACACCCTGGCCTGGCACGCGCAGCAGCCGAGGTTCTGGGGGAGTCTCAGCGGCAGCGCCCTGCGGACCGCGATGATCGACCACATCAACGGCGTGATGGCCCACTACAAGGGCAAGCTCTACGCCTGGGACGTGGTGAACGAGGCATTCGCCGAGAACGGCAGCCGGCGGTCGTCGAACCTGCAGTCCACCGGGAACGACTGGATCGAGGTGGCGTTCCGGACCGCGCGCGCCGCCGACCCGAGCGTGAAGCTGTGCTACAACGACTACAACATCGAGAACTGGACGTACGCCAAGACGCAGGGCGTCTACAACATGATCAGGGACTTCAAGGCCCGCGGGGTCCCGGTCGACTGTGTTGGCCTCCAGACCCACTTCACCGGTGGCAGCTCGCTGCCGGGCAACTTCCAGCAGACGCTGTCCAGCTTCGCCGCCCTCGGGGTCGACGTGGCGTTGACCGAGGCCGACGTCACAAACGCCTCGACCAGCCAGTACCAGGGTCTGACCCAGGCCTGCATGAACGTTCCCCGTTGCGTCGGCATCACGACGTGGGGCATTCGGGACAGCGACTCCTGGCGTGGCAACGAGAGCCCACTGCTCTTCGACCGCAACAGCAACCCCAAGGCGGCGTACACCGCTGTCCTCAACGCTCTCAACGCCGCCTCCACCACCGTGCCGGGAACGACCCCGCCGACCACCGATCCACCGACCACGCCGCCGACCACCGATCCACCGACCACGCCGCCGACCACCGATCCACCGACCACGCCGCCGACCACCGATCCACCGACCACGCCGCCGACCACCGATCCACCGACCACGCCGCCCGGGGCCTGCACCGCGACGTACCGCATGGTCAACAGCTGGAACGGTGGCTTCCAGGGCGAGGTCACCGTGGCCAACAACGGCTCCGCCACCCTCAGCGGCTGGACCGTACGGCTGACACTGGCCGGTGGGCAGGCCATCGCCAACGTCTGGAACGGCATCAACACCGGCACCAGCGGCACGGTCAGCGTGAGTAACGCCGAATACAACAAATCTCTCGGCGCGAACGCCTCCACCACCTTCGGCTTCCTGGCCAACGGCAGCAGCAACGCTGCGCCTGGCGGCCTCTCCTGCACCAGCCCCTGACCCGCGACACGTACCGGCCCTCCGCGTCAGGACGCTGACCGGGCCCGGAGCCACCGGCTCCGGGCCCGGGTGCCCGTCGTGGTCGGTCGAACCCTGTTCACGACTGTCGACCGGCTGCCGGCCGACCGAAGCCAACCCCCTCGCACGCCCCTGTGCCGGGGGACCAGCCCTCATGAAGGATGACCATGCGCAATGTTCTCGCGGCGTTCAGCGCCGCCCTGATCCTCGGCGCCGCAGTCGGCAGCGTCCCGGCCGGCGCGTCGGGGGCCTCCCCGTCCTCGTGCCCCCGTGGCCTGCTCTTCTGCGAGGACTTCGAGCGACTGCCCCCCGGTGGGCCCAGCACGTTGAAATGGGGCGTCGACACCCGCCACGGCACGCTCACCGTCGAACGTGCCCGCCGTGGCAACCAGGTGCTGCACATCCACACGGTTGACAACGGACGTGCCTTCCTGCGCGTCGACGATTTCGCCGCGCCGGGCAACCGCTTCTACGGACGGATGCGTCTGCGCGTCGACGCCTTCCCCACGGCCCCGGACTGGGCGCACTTCACGCTCGTGGAAGCGACAGGCACCGGCAGCACGGAGGTCGTCCGTCCGGTCGGTGGCCAGTACGCGCCCACGGTCCCCGGAACCTTCTGGGGGGTCGGCGCCGACGGCGGTCCGACCGGCGACTGGACCAACTGGCGGGAGTCCGCCCCGGTCGTCGAGGACACCTGGCAGTGCTTCGAGTGGAAGATCGACGCCGTGGACAACCGCGTCGCGGTGTGGATCGACGGCGTGGCGAACCCGGAGCTGACCGCCTCCACGAGCGACCACGGTGGCAACGATGTTCCGTTCGTCCTGCCGACGGTCGACACGGTGAAGATCGGCTGGCAGCTTTACCAGGGCGGCACGACACCTGGCGAGTTCGACCTCTGGATCGACGACATCGCCCTTTCGAGTAAGCGGCTCGGCTGCTGACCTGGAGCCCCGGGTGGCTCGGGCGCTCTCGGCACATGTCGTCGTGGTGTCGGCCCCGATCGGCCCCCTGCCGGGGTGCGGTTCTGCTCCCGCACCCCGGTGGTGGCGTCGCCGGGCTGGTCTGGCCGCGAGGCGAAGCACCAGCCTCCTGGCGGTGTGGCCAGTCTCCATGGCCGCCACCGCCGCAGCGCTCTGATCGAAGGTGGAAGGCTCAACTGACGATGAAGTTGGCCATCATGGCCATGTCTTCGTGTTCGAGGTTGTGGCAGTGGAAGACGTATTTACCCTGGTAGCCGTCGAAGTGGATGAGGATTTTGGCTTGCTCGCCGGGGCGCAGGTCGATGGTGTCCTTCCAGCCGGCGTCGAAGGGGCCAGGGCCTCCGCTGCCCCGAGCCAGAACTTGGAATGGGCTGAGATGAATGTGGACGGGATGGTGAAAGTCGGCGTTCAGTTGCCAGATTTCGGTGCTGCCGAGGCGGACGTGCGCGGCGATGGAGTCGGGGCTGAACGGGGCCTGGGAGATGAGCCAGCCGTCGTGGTCGTTGACGTCACCGGCCCGGAAGTCGAACTTGCGGGTGACGATCGCGTCGGCTGGCCGCAGGACCGGGATGGTGGACAGTCGATCCGGCACCTTGTATGCCGCAGGCCGGCCTTCGCCGACGACGAATCGCATGACCTGTCCCATTGCCGCAGTGCCGAAGTCGTTGACCAGGGTGACTTCGGCGCCCGGGGCGTAGTGGGAGAAGTCGACGAGAACGTCGAAGCGTTGGGCGGGGGCCAGTTCGAGGTGATCGTGTCGGACGGGTTCGGCGAGGAGCCCTCCGTCGGTGCCGATCTGGGTGATGGCGGACGGGGGCGGCGGGTCAAGTCGCAGCGAAAGTCGCCGGGCGTTGCAGGCGTTGAGTAGGCGTAGCCGGTAGGTGCCCCGTTCGACAGGTGCGACGGGCCAGGGTGTGCCGTTGACGAGCATCACGTCACCGAGGACGCCGGCGACGTAGTCGCCGTGGACTCCGTGTTGGTTCACCAGGGTGGGGTCGAGGCTGGGGTAGAGCAGTGATCCGTCGCTGTCGAAGCTGCGGTCGGTGATCATCAGCGGCAGCACGTATTCGTTGTCCGGCAGGCGAAGAGCTGCTTCTTCGTCGTCGTGATGCAGGTGGAAGCCGGCGAGTCCCCGCCAGACGCTGGGACCTGTGAAGTCCATGCGGTGGTCGTGGTACCACAGCGTCGCTGCCCGCTGCTGTAATGGGAAGGTGTAGGTCCGCTCGCCCTGTCGGGTGTCGCCGCCGGTGTCCATGTCGTGGCCGCTGCCGGTGTGTTCGTGACGGTGGTGCCGGGCGTAGCAGCTCATGTCGGTCGGGTAGACGTAGTCGGTCGGGTAGCCGTCGCTGTCCTGCGGTGTGCGTCCGCCGTGCAGGTGAACGACGGTGGGTATCGGCAGGTCGTTGGTGTGTCGGACCTTGACGGTGCGGCCCCGTCCGCTTCGGATGGTGGGCCCCGGGAAGGAGCCGTTGTAGGTCCACAACTCCGTCGTCAGCCCGGGGAGGATCGTGGCCCGGGTGGCGGTTTGCACGATGTCGTAGTAATCGGTGGTCGCGTCGGAGCGGGTCGGGCGTAGCACGGGCGGGAGGGTGAGCCGCCGTCGGAATGGCGGTGGGAGCGGTGCGCGGCTGGGCAGGACTCTCCCGGTGGAACTGGCTCCGGCGATGCCGCTGACGAAGGGGATGCCGATGCCGGCGGCAGCGATCCCAGCTCCGGCGATGCCGAGGAAGGTTCTGCGGCTGATGGTGCTCATCGGGTCTTTCTCCATGCTGCGGCGGTGAGGGCGATCAGCAGCACGACGATGGTGACGCCCAGGGGGATGTGTACGGCCAGGATCAGCTGGTAGCCGAGCCAGGTCTGCAGTGCGGTCAGGACGAACAGCACGATCGACGCGGGCAGTGGCCAGCGTGGGCCTGCCCCGGCGCGGCGCCACAGGGTCGCGGTGACGATGGTGGCCGCGAGCGCCGCGACGGTGTAGGTGGCTGTGTCCCGGTGGAGGTGCAGTGCCCCGTAACTGCCGGAGAGGAACTGGCCGGCGAAGACGGCCTGGTCGAAGGCCAGGACTGCCGCTGTGGTGCTGGTGAGCCGGAACAGCCAGATCGGCCAACGCCGCTTCGGCGAACTGGCTTGGGGCTGCCCGGATGGCGTGGTCTGGGTGGTTGTCATGATGCTTCGAATGCCTGGCTGTGGTGGGAGCGGAAGGTTTTGACGTCAGCGAGCAGACGAGAGGCCGCCATGCTGGAACGGCCGCCAGGGCTGGCCAGCATGGCCCCCAGGGCGTCGTCGTCACGCCAGCGCGCGTGGTGGATGACATGTCGCCCGTCGTCGGACCGGGTCAGTGTTGAGCCGAGGAAGCCGGGCGTGTGCTCCAGTACGTCCTGGCCGTTGGCGGCCAACAGCGCGTACAGCTGGGCCTGGTGTTGTTCGGTCACGGTGAAGACGCTGGTCACGGTCAGTTCACCGCTCGTCGCTGCCGGATGGTCTGGTCGGCTTGCTGGGCCCTCGGTAGGGGCGGTCATCGCTGAGCCGCCAGGGTCTTGCGGACGGCGACGATCGTGACCGCGACGAGGGTGGCGAAGACCGGTCCGGTGGCCGCGTGGGCGACGGCGAGCACGACGGTGTCGCCTCGCTCGTAGAAGATCACCTGCACGGCGGCGTTGATGACGTTGATACCGATCGCCGCACTGGTGGCGGCCAGGTGGACGCGGCGCAGCGCGGTGTTGCGGTACCAGTCACGAGGGCCGCCGGTGACCCGGTTGAGCAGCAGTCCGGTCAATGGCCGGCGCGCGATGATGGTGGCCAGGCACGCCATGATCACGGCGAACGGGATCAGGGTTGGGACCAGGAAGAAGCCTCGCGCGTCGCCGGTGACGGCGGCTACCACCGCGCACACCGTCACGACAAGGATGCCGATGAGCGCCGATCTCGGCGACTGTCGGCGCGCCAGCCGAAAGCCCAGCCCGGCGACAGCGGCTGCGGCGGCGGCGATGATCGCCGGGTACAGGGTGGCCACGACGTTCACTGCCACGAACACCAGACCCGGCGCTGCGGCCACGGCGATCTCGACCCACCGGTCCGGGTCACTCCATATCTGCCTGATCGCCGACCAACCCGACTCCGGTCCCTGGCGACGGCCCTGCGGCGGGCCGGATCGCGGTGGTGGTTCGGGGTGACGGCTGACGTCGTGCTCGGGCATCCGATCGCCGATCGTGAGGGTCGCTCGTTGGTCGCTCATGGAAAAATGGTTACACGTGAAACGGTTTCTTGCAAACCTGTGTCAGGTGAGATAGTGTTCGGCTGTGCCTATAGAATCAGCTTCCGCCAGCCAGCCAGCTACGTCCGGCACTCCGGAGAACCCGGGGGAGGGGTCACCCTTTGCGATCGGGCTGCTGCTGCGTCAGGCGCACGACCACGTGGCGGCGGCGATGGACGGCGCTCTGGTGCCGTTCGGCATTGAGCGGCGCCACCTGATGGTGCTGATGCGGCTGCACGCCTCGGGTCCGCTCAGCCAACGTGACCTCGTTGCGCAAACAAACCACGACAAAGCCTCGATCGTCCGGATTGTCGACGACCTTGAGCGACTCGACCTCGCGTCACGCCAGCTGGTGCCCGGCGATCGGCGACTGCGGGCCGTCACCCTGACCGAGCACGGCCGTGACGTCTTCGCCCAGGCGCACCAGGCTGCCGAACCCGCGGCCGCGGCCGCAACCGCTCCGCTCACCCCGGCGCAGACCCAGCAACTGCAGCGGCTCCTGCGCGCGATGGTCGCCCCGTGAACCCACCCGGCTGATACCCCGGCCGTTCATCGCTCGTCTCAGGCCGCCCGACGCCGTCCGGCAGGCCCTCACCGTCAGCTCGCTGGCACGAAAGGCAGCACCTCATGCGCGTTCTCATCATCGGCGCGGGCCTCGGTGGACTCACTCTCCTGCACGGCCTACGAAGCGCAGGAATCGACGCCCGAGTGTTCGAACGATCGGCGCACCGCGCCCAGCAACCGGCCAGCTACGGGATCCACCTCAACGCCGACGGCCTACGCGCCCTGCACGCCTGCCTCCCCGCTCAGAACTGGAAGATGATCGACGCGGCCGGAACTCCCGTACCGCTGATCATCCGGTTCCGCGACCCCCGCCGCGGCGTCCTGGCCACCATCGACAAAAGATTCCCCGAAGACACCACCGACCCGATCACCAAACGCCGCGCGATCAGCCGCGGCAAGCTCCACGAAGCCCTCCTGCACAACACCCGCACCGACGACGGCGCGGAACCTCTTGTGCACTGGGACAAGAAGTTCACCCACTACGAGCTGCACAACGACGGCGTCCGGGTGTACTTCGCCGATGGCTCCCACACCGACGGCGACATCCTGGTCGGCGCCGACGGCAGCAACTCCCGGGTACGCCACCAACGTCTTCCCGGCCTGCAACGTCAGGAACTCGGCATCATCAACATCGCCGGGCGTGTCCCCCTGGCAGGCGCCGTCGCCGCCGCCCTGACGGCTGACCTCACCGACGGCGGCATCAACAACGTCGTCCCCGCCCGCAACGGGTGGATGTTCCTCTCCACCTGGCCCAGTGGCGATCCCGACAACACTGACGTCAGCAACGGCGCCGCCGAGTACGTCGTCTGGGCCTGGGCCGGATCGGAAAACTCGTACCCACCGGGATTGAAGGACCTCGATGGAAGCCAGCTCAAGCGACTCGTCACCGAACGCGTCCGCGACTGGGCAGCACCGCTACGGACCCTGGTCGACGCCACGGACGCCGCGACCCTCACCACCGTGCCGCTACGGACCATGCCCCGGCTCCCCGAGTGGGCACCCTCGCGAGTCACACTCCTCGGCGACGCCATCCACAACATGACACCCATGGCAGGCATCGGCGCCAACACCGCCCTGCGCGACGCCGACCACCTCCGCCAAGCCCTCACGAACGACACCGACCCGGTGAACAGCATCGGCGTCTACGAAACGGCGATGCGACACTACGCCAACCAAGCCCTGGCCCTCTCCACCCGAAACGCCACAAACGCCGCCCTCGCCACGCCGGCGAACCGGACCGCCTTCCGTGCGCTTCTCCGTGCTAGCGCGGCCATCCCCGCACTACGGCGCAAGATCTTCGGGCCGTCCATCTAAAGAGCAGACATCTCTGAGGGCCCATCCTGGCCGCGCGAACGTCGGGTCGGCGACCGAACGGCGATGGCCGCCCCGGCGACGCCAGCGCCCGCGGTGTGGGGTTCTCTGGCTCATTTGTCGAACCGGATCTCGACACGTCGATTGCTGGCCCTGCCCTTCGGGTTGTCCTTGCCGTCCACGGTGTTCGGCGCGACGGGTCGGGTCTCTCCGAAGCCGTTGATCTCGTAGGTGATCCCGCTGTCGGCGAGTGCTGCGCTCAGCGCGTCGCGCACCGCCTGCTGGACTCGGCCTGCAGGCTGGCGCCGTCGGGGTCCCCGGTGAGCAGGAAGATATCCTGCACCGGCCCCTGGATGTCCACGATAGGCGCGCTCACCTGCTCGCCGGACGCGACCTGTGGTCCAGGCACGATGGTGGTCGACGGCGCTGGCGTCGGTATCGGCGCGGACCAGGCGACCGCCGGTTCGCTGACCAGTAGGCAGACGGTCAGCGCGGCGGCCAGCGCTGTCCGCCGGCTAGCACGGCTACGGCTCCTGACGGCTCGTTTCAAGGTTCGATGGTTCGGTTTTCAGGCGGTGCGGTGGGTTCGGGCGAAGGCTAGTCCGCCGAGGAGTGTGGCGAGCAGGCCGAGGACCAGGGCCGCGTAGCCGCCGACGATGCCGTTGCCGGTGCCGGGTCCTCCGTCGGCGGTGGCCACTACCAGCCCGCCGACGAGCACGCCGGTCACTCCCGCGATCAGGGCCACGGCCGATCTGCGCTTCCGGGTGAGGCTGGTGGGGCGGCCCAGCGCCAGTCCGCCGATGATCGCGCCGGCCAGCGCCACCACGACCGCCGCTGTGGCCACGATGCGGTCGCCGGTCAGGGTGGACGCGTCGACTGTGGACGCGGCGAGCAGGTCGTTGTTGGGCATGAGGTGCTCCTTCGTCTGGCCCGAACTAGCTGTCGCCTGATCCTGTCCGGTGGTTCGCCGCCTGGCGTCGTGCCGGCGTGGTCATGTCGTGCTGCTGCGGTCGTGGGCACCGGCTACTGCGAATGCGGGCGCGAGCCGGAAAGGTACTGCGTACGCGGTAGGGGTGGGTCCTTCGCTCGCACGACTCGCCCCGGGTGGGTGTCCGGTTAGGGTGCGCGCATGAGCAGCGCACGGATCGGTGTCCGGGACTGGCTGATAGCAGCCGGGGTGGCGGCGATCCTGCTGATCAGCGGGCTGTCCGGGGAGCGATCCGCCACCGGCCTCGATCCGATCGGGGTCGTCCTGCTGGGCGCCGGCGGTCTGGCGCTGGTCGCGCGGCGGCGGGCTCCGGTCGTTGTCCTGGTCGTGGCCGGGGTGTGCGCGGCGGGCTATCAGGCGGCCGGGTTTGACGTGTTCGCGGTCGCGTACCTGGTCGCGGTCTACGCGGCGGTGCGGGCCGGGCACCGGACCGTGACCGTGGTGACGAGCGTGCTCATGCTGGCAGCCCTCCCGGTGGCGGCGATGACCTCGGGTCTGCCCGCGGGGGAGGCGTTCGCGCAGGCCAGGGGTGTCCTTGAGCTGGCCTGGCTGATCGCCGCGGGTGCGGCGGGCGAGGCGCTGCGCCAAGCCGAGCGACGCGCGGACGAGGCCGAACGCACCCGCGAGGAGATCGCGCTGCGCCGCGCCGACGAGGAGCGGCTGCACATCGCGCGGGAGCTGCACGACACGCTCACCCACCAGATCTCGGTGATCAAGGTGCAGGCCGAAGCCGTCGTGCACCTGGCCCAGAAGCGGGGCGAATCGGTGCCGGACGCGCTGCTGGCGATCCGGGACGCCGGTCGTGAGGCGTCCCGGGAACTACGCGCGACCCTGGAAGCGCTGCGCGAGGACGGCAGCACCGCGTCGTACGGGCTCGACCAGATCTCGGACCTGGTGCAGCGGGCGCGGACGACAGGTCTGGCCGCGTCGTTGACGATCGAGGGCCACCGCAACGGTGTGCCGGTCGCCGTGGACCGGACCGCGTACCGGATCGTGCAGGAGTCACTGACCAATATCACCCGGCACGCCGCGGCCGTCACCGCGTCGGTCCGTGTCGAGTATCGCCCCGATGCGGTCGTCGTCCAGGTCGATGACGACGGCACGGCCACGCCGGAGTCCGGGCTGGTGCCCGGGGTCGGGCTGCTCGGAATGCGGGAACGGGTGACCGCTCTGGGCGGACGGTTCCGCGCCGCGGCGCGCAGCGAGGGCGGCTTCAGGGTGCACGCCGAACTACCCGTGGAACGGGCGTCGTGATCCGGGTCCTGCTGGTCGACGACCAGCCGCTCATCCGCAGCGGGTTCCGCGCCCTGCTCGACGCCGAGGACGACATCACTGTGGTGGCCGAGGCCGCCGACGGCCGTGCGGGGGTGGCGCTGGCCAGGCAGCACCTGCCCGACGTCGCGCTCGTCGACGTCCAGATGCCCATCCTCGACGGCATCGAGGTGACCCGCCGGATCGCGGCGGACCCGGCCCTGGCCGCGGTCCACGTCGTCATCCTGACCAACTACGGCCTGGACGAATATGTCTTCAACGCCCTGCGGGCCGGCGCGGCCGGCTTCCTCGTCAAGGACATCCTGCCGGAAGACTTCCTGCCCGCCGTCCGCGTCGCCGCACGCGGCGACGCCCTGCTCGCACCATCGATCACCCGCAAGCTGATCGATCGGTACGTCACCCAGCCGCCACCCTCCAACACCGCGGCGTTGGCACACCTGACCACCCGCGAACGCGAAGCCGTCGCTTTGGCCGCGCACGGAATGTCCAACGACGAGATCGCGGAACGGATGGGAATCAGCCCGGTGACCGCCAAGACCCACCTCAACCGCGCCATGACCAAAATGCACGCCCGCGACCGCGCCCAACTGGTGGTGCTCGCCTACGAGTCCGGCCTGGTGATTCCCCGCACCCGTTGACGCCGACCGCGCTGCTCGATCAGCCGCGGAACCCGGTCTGATACGAGGGGGCCGCCTCAATTCAGCAGCTTCTCCGTGAGGTCCATCAACCGTTCGGCGTCGCGGGGGTCGCGCTCGCGGCTGACGCAACAACCGCCGGGAGTGGCCCGGCGGCTGGACGTGGAGCCGACCGCAAGACCCCGCTCGCGGGGCTGGTGGCATTGAAGCGTCAACCCGGCACCGCGCCAGCGGGTCAGACCGGGACCGTCTCACGGCAAGGCGAGACTGCCAACCGCGTGCTCGCCAGAGCACACTGAGAGGCAACGGGAGTACGAGCGCTGTCCGGTCACCGACGTGCTGCGCCAGGTGAGCGACAAATGGACGCGGCTGCTGATCACCCTGCTCGGCCGGCATCCGTACCGGTTCAACGTTGCATCGGGCCGTGGAGGGCATCAGCGCGCGCATGCTCACCCGGACGTTGCGCACGCTGGAGAGCGACGGCCTGGTCGATCGTGAAGTGTTTCCGACGTTGCCGCCGAGCGTCGAGTACCGGCTGACGCCGCTCGGCGTCAGCAGTCTCGAACCGCTCTCCGCGCTGGCCGACTGGGCGGTCGACCACCACGCCGAGGTCGCCGCGGTACGTCAGCGGCCTGCCTGAGGCGTATTGGCGACAGCCGCCAACCGTGGTCGAGTCAGGGCTTCTCGAAGCCCGTCAGGTCACCCAGTTCGCTGAGGAGCGTCGCGTCGGTGTCCCCCTCGACAGGCTCACCGGGATCGAAATGCGCGAAGGTCGGTGCGGCCGCCAGCCGGCTCAAAATCGCCGAACGACTCGCCGCGAGGTCGGTGGTGAGCGACGCCCGTAGCACCGCCTCGGTCGCCGCCGCGATCACCTCCGAGGCTCGCAGGCTGGCGGTGAGGATTCCCTGACAGTCGGCACCCCGAAACACGCTGGTGTGGCCCTCCTGCCATTCCAGCGGATGACCGACCACCATCAGGTCTACCGGCAGCTCCAGAAGACTGCGGATGCTGGCCCGGTACTGGCGACCGGAGCCGTAGTAGACCGGGAGTTTCCGGGCGGATCCCGTACCCTGCACGCTGTCGCCGACGATCAGCAGTCGTCGGATCGGTTCGTAGAAGCAGACGCTGCCGGCAGTGTGCCCCGGCGTCTCGACCACGTCGAGGGTGACGTCCCCCCGGATGATCCGGTCACCCCCGGACACCGGCACGTCGGGTGCGAAACCGGCGAGGCCGGTGTCGTGCGGGGAGAAGTAGGAACGCGCACCACTGACCTCGCGGATCGCCGGGCTGCCACCCGTGTGGTCACGATGGCCGTGTGTGCTGCACACCGCGGTCACGTCCCGGGCGCCTCGGCCGAGCAGTGTGAGCGCCGGGCTCAGTGCCGCAGGCATGTACTCGGACATCCCGCTGTCCACGAGGAGCACGCCCCCTGCTCCCGCGTCGATTGCCACCATCGTCACCACGCCGGTGTGGCTCTGGGGTTTGGGACAACGGGCCAGGACCACACCGGCCGCGATCGGGATCGCCGCTGCAGACTCAGACACTGTTTCTTCTCTCGTCGAGTGGCAGGCCCCAGCCACGTGCCAGGGCGGCGAACTCCTCGTGGAACTGCGGGAAGGTCTTGTCGACGCAGGACGGTTCGTCAAACTCGATTGCCGGCGTCCGAAGGCCGGTCACGCTCATGCTCATCGCGATGCGGTGATCTGAGCGGGTCTGCACCAACGCTCCAGTCGGGATTCCCGGGTCGATTTCGAGCCAGTCAGGACCTGAGCGGGTGGACACGCCGCAGGCGGCGAGCGCGGCGGTGATCGCGTCGATGCGATCCGACTCCTTCAGCCGGCAGTTCGCCACATCGGTGATCCGGGTCGGCGCATCGGCGAACGGCGCGATGGCCGCCAGGGTCATCATGGTGTCGCTGATGTCGCGCATGGCAACCGTGCCTGGCGAACGCAGTCGGGTCGGGCCGGTGACGGTGACGCTGTTGTCACCGACCTCCACCCGGCAACCCATCGTCGGTAGGACCTCCGTGGCGAACCGGAGATCGCCCTGGCTCGACCGCCGGCCGAGACCCGGCACCGTCACCGTGTTTCCCGTGACGGCGGCAGCGGCGAAGAAGTACGACGCCGTCGACGCATCCGGCTCGATCTGATACTCCTGAGCCTGGTAGGTGCCCGGCGGGACAGTGATCGTGGAATCCTGCCAACTGGACTCGACCCCGAACTGCCGCATCATCGTCAACGTGAGATGAACGTACGGCGCCGAGACGGGGTTGGGCGCCCGCACCGTGAGGCCGTGTCGCATCGCCGGCGCCGACAGGCACAGTGCCGACAGGTACTGACTGGAGGCGCCCGCATCCACCTCGATGGCTCCGCCAGCGACGCGTGAGCCGTGCACGACCCACGGCAGGCCGCCCCCGACCGCAGCGTCGACCCGAACATCGAGGCCCCGCATCGCCGTCAACAATGACGCCATCGGGCGGGCCCGCATCTGCACGCTGGCATCGATCACATATCGCCCCGAACCCAACGCCGCCAGGGCCGGCACGAACCTCGCCGCAGTGCCCGAATCGTGGCACCACACCGTCGCCTCCGTGGCGGGCGGGCCGGCCGGATCACCAGTCACGCTCCACACGTCGGGCTCGCGGATCACCGGAAACCCGAGGCTGCGCAGACCCTCCGCGAAGGCAACCGTGTCGGCCGCGACCAGAGGGGCCACCAGGCGGGTCGTTCCCTCGGCCAGAGCCGCGATGACCAACGCTCTGGCCATGACCGACTTCGAACCGGGAACACGCGCAACTACCGTACGGGGTGCAGAAGTCATGCAGGCCTCTCCTGGCTAGTGCTGTGACCACTAACGTTCACCGGGTTGTCGGTGGTGTTGTGGTTCCTCGCCCAGACGTTGTCGGAGCGAGCGACCCCCCACCGGTAGTGGGGCGGGCCTCAGCCGGCCAACCGACCCTGCCACCGCTGGTGGGCGGCGTGGGTCACGCCGGGACAGCCCGGCACCGGGAAGGTGTCGGCCTGCTCGACGGTGCGTGATGACCGCACCCATGTTGGGTGCGGTGGTGGTGACGCCGCCCGGGGTCCGGGTGGCGATGGTGAACGCCGCGGCAACATCACGATGCCCGACGAACCCGCAACTCCTGCATATCATGGTCCGCCCGCGGGGCTTGACCACTCTGCGCCGGCACACCGGGCAGGTCGACGACGTACCCCGCTCATCGACCAGATACACGGTGATCCCGGCCAGCTCCGCCTTGTCCTTCAGGACCGCGATCGCCCGGCCGAGTTGCCACTGCCGCAACCGCAGGTTGTGCCGCCGACCCGCCGACAGATCGAGGACACCACGCGGGTCACCGACGGTAAGCGTCCCGACCCGGTGCTGCACTGCCCAGCCGATCACGGTCTTCGCGGCCTCGTGCCCGGCCTGCCGTACCCGACGCCGATGCCGCCCCTCCATCAGCCGAGCCCGCCGGCGGGTCTTGCGCCACCGCCGCGAACCCCGCTGGCCCCTCTTCGGCGCACGGGCGGCGGTCGCCCGGCGGCGGCCTTTCGCGTCGGCCAGGTGCTGACGGTGCTCGGCGCGGATCGCCCGCCCGGACACCAGCAACATCTGCCCGTCACCGGCTGCCACCGCGTACGGGTGAATGATGCCCAGGTCGACCCCGGCGACCCGCCCCCGCTCCGGCTCCTGACCCGCAGGGTAGGTCGCGACCGGAAGCTCCGCGGTGACCTCGACCCACAACCGCCCCTGATCGAACACCAGCGTCACTGACCGCACCGCATCATGGGGGTAGGGAACCGCCCGGTCCAGGCGCACCACCAGCGGCGGGCTCCCGGCCGAGGTCGGCAACCGCAGCCGCCGTTCACTCAGACCGAACGTGCCGTGATACCAGCGGACCGGCATCAACGACCGTCGCCGCCGCGGATACCGCACCTCACCATGCCCCGCCCTGCGGCGGGCAGCAGCGCTGAACCACGCATCAGAATAGCGACGCAACACCGACCGGGCGCCGGTCGAGTCGAGCTCACCGAACGTGCCCGGACCAGACGCGGCGAGCAGTCGACACAACTCCTGATAGCTCGCGACGGGCCGATCTTGACGACGATGCCGCCAGCCGTTGTATTCCAATACACACGCCCAAAGATCCCCGGCCGCGCGGAGCAGGCCGAAGCAGCGTTGCCGCTGCGCCCGGGTCAGACGCAGACCGACCCGGGCGGTGCGATGCACCACCCGCGGCGCTCCCGAATCCCTACGTCTGGGCATACCCGAAGCCAACCACGAGGGTCTGACACAACCCGGCCAACGTTAGTGGACACAGCACTAGCCGGCCGGGCATCACCAGACTAATCAGACGTGTCAGTGCGTCAGCCCCCGCCCGATGGTGGGGCGTCGGCGATACTGTGCGCGTGGAGTACGTGTCCAGAGTGCCGCGGCCGCCGCTGGACGGGCTGATCGACGACCTTTACTACCTGGAGGGTGCGCCGCCGTACGCCCGGCTGACGCTGCCGCCGCCGTCGGCGTTGCTCATCGTCAACCTCGGGGCGCCGTTCCGCATCCGCGCCGGCACCGACCTTGAGGCGGCCGAGTACGCCGACGGCTGCGTGGTCACCATGCCCACCCGCGCATGGGAGTTCGGCTATCCACTCCGAACCCGGTCCGTCGGCGTGCACTTCAAGCCGTGGGGGCTGGCGCCGTTCCTGCCGATGCCCGCGGCCGAGCTGTGTGACCGGCCGGCGACGGTGGAGCAGGTTTGGGGCCGGCCCGCCACTGCTGAGCTGCGGGACCGGCTGGCCACGGCGGCCGGGCCGTACGAGATGCTGACGCTCCTCGAAGACGAGTTGATGCGACGGCTGTGCGAGACCCCCGGTCTGGGGCTGGTCCGGCATACGAGCAGCGTCATCGTGGCGACCAGGGGGGCGGTGGCGATCGGCGACGTGACGGCGGCAGCCGGTGTCAGCAGCACTCACCTGGCGCAGCGGTTCAAGAAGCTCATCGGCGTCACGCCGAAGCGGCTGGCCCGTACCTACCGCTTCGCCGCCACAGTGCTCTCGATCGACCCCGCCGGACCGATCGACTGGGGCGACCTCGCCGGTGGAGCGGGCTATTTCGACCAGGCACACTTCGGCCACGAGTTCCGGGCGTTCACCGGGCTCACACCGACCCGATATGTCGAGGTCCGGCGGCGGTTCCTGCGCGAACATCCCGGCCACGTGCTGGACAGTTGGCCGCTGCCGGCCGATTGATTTCGTACAAGAGCGACAGCCCACAGGACTCTAATCTGAGGGCATCCCCCAAGCAGAGGAGCGCCCGTGGGCAAGGTGGTCATGTACAGCTCGGTGTCGGTGGACGGCTTCATCGCGGACGAGAACGACCAGCCCGGACCACTGTTCGACTGGTTGCTCGGCGGTGACGTCCCGTTGGACGAGAGCGGCGCGTTGAAGGTGTCGCAGTCCTCCTACGACTACACCCGGCCGTACTGGGACCAGATCGGAGTCACGATCGCCGGCCGCCACGTCTTCGACATGACGGACGGCTGGGACGGGAAACCTCCCGGCGGGGTCGACCACGTGGTCGTCGTGACGCACCGGCCGAAGCCCGAGGGCTGGGACCCAGAGGCGCCGTTTCACTTCGTCGACGGCGTCCAGGCAGCCATGGCCAAGGCGCAGGAGCTCGCGGGTGACCGCGTCGTCGAGGTCGCCGCTGGCGACGTCGGTGGCCAGGTGCTCGCCGCGGGCCTGGTCGACGAGGTGCGCATGGACGTCGTACCCGTCGTGTTCGGGTCCGGCAAGCGCTACTTCGGGTCGGTCCACGCGCAGCACCTGTTGGAGGATCCGGACGTGGTGATTCAGGGAAACCGGGTGCTTCACCTGCGCTTTCGGGTGCGGCGTCGACCGATCTGAGCGGGTCCGCGAAGAAGTCTTGCGGTCAGTCGAGGCCGGTGCGGCCCTCGGCCCAGTATGCCTTGCCCATGACCTGCCGGGGTTTCCGCTTCCACCCACGACTGTCGCGCCGTACGGCGTGCACGGTCGCCGCGTCGCCGGTGACGATGAGGGTGTACGGCGCCTGGATGGCCGCTGTGCGGCCGTGCTGGAGAAGCTCGACCCGGTCGGCGTCCTTCGCGACGACCGCCACTCGTTCGGTGATCCCCAGTTGGGCGAGTACGTCGGTGAGCGCGATGGGATCGCGTGCCTCGAAGACATACGACGTCTCGGCGGGAATGGTGAGCAGTGCGCGGGCGAGCGCCACGCTGGTCTCGTCCCCGACGAAGAGCACGGGACCGGCGGCCTTGCGCAGGTCGATCGAGCGCCGCGGCCCGAAGACCTCACAGGTCTGCCCTTCCGCCACCCGCTCGAACCACTGCGCCGCCGGACCGTTTCCGTGCGTGTACACGACCAGTTCCGTCGCGCCGTCGGTGGCGTCCCACATCGTCGGTGTGTAGGTGCGCAGGCTCATCGAGCCGCGCCGCGGCCGGAGCTGGAGTTTCGCCCCGGGCACCCAGGTCGCCTTGCGGAATGCCTCGGCCGACAGCGTCATCCGAATGAACTCGGGGGAGAGGTGGCTGAGGCCGGTGACGTGGGCGCTGTCCAGCATCGCGCCACTGGCGACGTCGGCCAGGCGTTCGGCGAGTCCGGTCATTGTTCCTCACTTCAGGCTCTGTTGTTATGCGGCGGTCGGTGCCCCGCTTCCCGAGCGGGGCGCCGCTCACGCCTCCACGATGCGGAGCATGCCGCCGACGCCGAGGACGCTGTCGAGGCTGCGCAGTTCCGCCACGGCCTGCCTCATCGCGCCTTCCTCGGCCCGGTGCGTGATGAAGACGACGCGCGCCTTCGAGGCACGGTCCTCCTGGGTGATGGAGCGGATGGACACCTGGTGGCGGCCCAACACACCCGACACCTCGGACAGGACGCCCGGCGCGTCGGTGACCTCCAACTTGAGGTAGTGGGGGTGCGCCAGCCGTTCGGTGGGTCGCAGCACCGCGGAGCTGCCGAGCGGCACCCTCCGGTGGGTGCCGCGTCGCAGGTGGTCCGCGGCGGTGACCAGGTCGCCGAGCAGGGCTGACGCGGAGGGCAGCCGCCCCGCGCCGTGACCGTAGAACATCTGGTCGCCGGCCGCGCAGCCCTTGAGGAACACCGCGTTGTACGTGTGGCGGACGTTGGCGAGGGGGTGGTTCTTGTCCACCAGGGCCGGGAAGACCTGGACCCCGATCTCGCGCTCGCCGGAGCCGGCCGCCCCGAAGACCTCGGCCTTGGCGATCGACTTGATCACGTAGCCGAAACGCGCCGCGATGTCGAAGTCGTCGCGTTCGAGCTTGTCGATCCCCTCGCGCTCGACGTCGTCGACGGCGATCGCGCGTTTGAAGGCGAGCGAGGCGAGGATGGCCAGCTTGGACGCGGAGTCCGCGCCCGTCACGTCGTTGGTGGGGTCGGGCTCGGCGTAGCCCTCCTCCTGTGCTTGGCGCAGGGCCTCGGAGTAGCCGAGCCCCTCTTCGGACATGCGCGTCAGCATGTAGTTGGACGTGCCGTTGACGATGCCGAGGACGCTGGTGATGTCCTCGCCGAGGAACGATTCCCGGAGCACGCGCAGGATCGGCACGGACGCGACGGCGGCAGTCTCGAAGAAGAGGTCGACGCGGCTGGCGTCGGCCGCCTCGTACAGCTCCGGGCCGTGTTTGGCGATCAGTTCCTTGTTGGCGGTGACGACCGACTTGCCGGCGCGGAGCGCGGCGAGCACGTACGCGTGGGCGGGCTCGATGCCGCTCATCACCTCGACCACCACGTCGATGTCGTGGGCGTCGGTGATCGCCCGCACGTCGTCGGTGATGAGCGGGGCCAGCAGGCCCGAGCGCTTCTTCCCCGCGTCCCGTACGGCGATGCGCTTGAGTGTCAGATCGATCCCGCTGATCTCCTGGATATCGGGGGCCCGGTCCAGGAGGAATTCGGCAAAAGTCGCTCCGACGTTGCCGCAACCGAGCATGCCCACGTTCACGGGACGATCCATGGCGGGAGCATATACACCCGCATCGTTCGGCCAACGCCGCTCCGCTGCGTCGTCTTGGATGGTGAAACCGGCCAGAAAGAGAAAATTTCCTGGGCGGCTGCTCGACGGCTGCCGAGGGCCGGTCGGGGTTGCCCAAATCATCTTAGTCATTAAGATAACCGCATGGGCGTATCGACTGAGTTCTCCGTGGCGATCGCGGGTGCCGGCCTCTCCGGCCTCTGCCTCGCCCAGTACCTGATGCGCGCCGGCATCGACGTGCACGTCTACGAGCGGGATCCGGGCCCCTTCGTCCGGCGGCAGGGCTACCGGATCATTCTCGACCGGTACGGGCTGGAGGCGCTGCGCGAGAGCCTGCCCCGCTCGCTGTACAACCTGGCGCTGACCACCGGCGACGAGCCCGGCGGGCACCTGCGCTTCACCGACAGCCGGCTGCGGGACGCATTCACCATCACCTTCAAGGACGAGCCGCACGCGACCCGTCAGGTCGACCGGCTGACCCTTCGGTCGATCCTGCAGTCCGGGCTGGACGGGCGCGTCCACTACGGCAAGGACGCCGTCGCGGTGGACAGCGGCGACCCGGCACGGCCGCGGTTGCTGTTCTCCGACGGCGGGGCCGCCGCGGCAACCGTCGTCGTGGGCGCGGACGGCGTCGGCTCGGCGCTGCGCGCGCAGATCATGCCGGACGCCGACCCGGCGAACACCCCGATGGCGGGCATCTACGGCCGGTCACCCCTGCGGCGCAACGGCGAGAGTGTCATCCCGGACGCGCTGCGTACCAGCGGGGTCCTGGCCATCGCCGACCGGCCGGGCCGCGCCTTCTTCTTCACCTCCATGCGGTTCGGCGAGAGCCCGCCGGAGGCGTTCGCGCGCCTGGCACCGGGCAGCTACGCGCCCACCGGCGACGACTACGTCATGTGGGGCCTGCTGCTGCGGCAGGAGGAGGTGCCCATCGGCATCCGGGGCGACCTGCTGGCGATGTGGAGACTGGCCTCCGGGATGAGCATGGACTTCCACCCGGTCATCCGGCGGCTGGTCGGCACGGCCGAGCTGGACGCCACGGTGCTCAACCTCTTCGCCACCGGACGGCGCCCGCGCCGGTGGGCGGTGCCCCGGGCGACGATGATGGGCGACGCCGTGCACGTCATGCCGCCGTTCGGCGCTCACGGCGGCAACACCGCGCTCCGCGACGCCGCAGTGCTCGGCCACCGGCTGGTCGAGGCCCGGGCCGGCGGCACGTCGGTGGAGGAGGCGATCGCCGGCTACCAGGACGAGATGGTGCCCTACGCCTTCCGCGCCGTCGACACCGCCGCTGGGCTGATGCGCCGCCTCACCGGGAGTGCGGCCGCACCGCACTGGGTGCTGACCCGCGTGTTACCTCGACTGCACCGGGTGACCGTGCCGGAGGCATGATTGCGGGCATGTCCGACGAGCCGGCCCGTGCGTCCGCGATCGCCGACCTCATGCGCGCCGGGCGGGAGACGTCGCGGCTGTCCATGGTGTTCCGGTACGCCATCGCGGAGCGGCTGGGCCTCACCGTGAGCGACCTGGAGTGCCTGGACTACCTGGCGGACGTCGGCTCCGCCACCGCGGGGCAGGTCGCCGAGCGGACCAACCTCACCACCGGGGCGGTGACCAGCATGCTCCGCCGGCTCCAGCAGGCGGGCTACGTGACGGCCGAGCGCGATCCGGCGGACCGGCGGCGGGTGATCGTCACCCTGCGGCCGGAGCGGGTCGCCGAGTTGAGGCGACCGTACGAGCGGTTCGCCGAGCGGGCGGGGCGGCTCATCGAGGGCTACCGCGTCGAGGAGGTCATGCTGCTGGTCCGGCACTTTGACCGCATGCAGGCGATGTACCTCGCCGAGTTGGACCACCTCCGCGGCGGCGACGCCGCGCAACGGTCTGCCTGAGGGCCCACTGCCGGCCCGCCGGGCGGGGAACTGTCCTGTCAGGTCCAGCTCCCCGCCCGGATCGTCAGGAAGCGGACCTCTGTACCGCCGTGGCCGGGTTGCCGTCCATCGCCGCGGCCAGCTGCGGGACGAGCTTCTCCAGCAGGAACGGCAGGCTCAGCGGAGTGATGAACGAGGTCGCGGCGCCGACCAGCTCCTCGTTCTCCAGGTAGATGTCGCGACCCTCGGTCTTGACCTTGAGCTTGCTGTAGAGCGGGTCGGCCTGGACCTTCGCCTTGTCGGTGTCGTAGCTGTCGACCAGCCAGATCAGCACGCCGGTGTCGAGCATGTCGGTGCGCTCCCGGCTCAGGTTCGCGCCGAATTCCTTGCCGGTCACCTCGGCCAGTCCGGCCGGCAACGTGAAGCCCAGGTCGGTGAGGAACCGGCCGCGCGAGTCCTGCGGGCCGTACACGTAGTAGCCCTCGTAGGTGGTGGCCATCAGGCCGGTCGCGCCGGCGAAGGCGGGGTTCGCCGTGCGTACCGCTGCGAACTTGGCCTCGACATCCGTGACGACCTTGTCCGCCTGAGCCTTGCGGCCGACGGCGGTGCCGACCGTACGGGTCACATCCTGCCAGGACACCCCATAGTCGACGGAGTCCTTCGGCTGTGCCACCGTCGGTGCGATCTTCGCCAGCTTCGAGTAGTCCTCGCTCGTCAGCCCCGAGTAGACGCCGAGGATGAGGTCGGGCCGCAGGGCGGCCACCTTCTCGAACTGGATGCCATCGGTGTTGGTGAGCACCTGCGGCTTGGCCCCGCCGCCCAGCGCGGCCTCGGCCCAGGGCCAGATGGCGCCCGGCTTCTCGCCGAACCACTCGGTGGTCGCCACCGGCACGACGCCCAGCGACAGCAAGGCGTCCTGCTCGACCAGGCCGACCACGGCGATCCGCTTGGGCTCGGCCGGGATGGTGGCGGTGCCGAACTTGTGCTCGATCGAGACCGGGAAAGCGTTGGAGGTGGCGGCACTGGATGACGGGGCCGACGGCTCCGACCCACCACCGCAGGCCGCGAGGAGAAGCAGGAGCGCGGTCGAAGCGACAGTCGCGCCCCGGCGGATTGAGGGAAGCCGCACGGCTGTTCCTTTCTGCCAACGAGGCCCCAGGGTGGTGACCTCGAACGGGAGTGTAGGTTAGCCTCACCTAATTGAGTAATGCGAACGGGTGGACGGATGGAGCACGTGTTGACCCCAGGCACCGGCACCCGCCCGGAGCCCGGGACCGTTTCACCCCAGAAGGTGCCGCGCGAGTCCTTGTCGCGCACCGGTCGCCGCTGGACCGGCCTCGTCGTCGGCGTCGTCGCCCTCGCCGCCGCGGTGGCACTGAGCATCGCGGTCGGCAGCCGCTCGCTCGGCCTCGGCACGGTCTGGCAGGTGCTCTGGCACGACGACGGCTCCGCCGCCTCGGAGATCGTGCACCAGCTACGGGTGCCCCGCACGATCCTCGGGTTCGGCGTGGGCGCGGCGCTGGGTCTGGCCGGCACGGTGATGCAGGCGCTCACCCGCAACCCGCTGGCCGAACCCGGGTTGCTCGGGGTCAGCCTGGGCGCGTCCACCGGCGTGGTGCTCGCCATCGCGCTGCTCGGAGTGACAAGCGCGAACGGGTACGTCTGGTTCGCCATCGCCGGCGCCGGGCTCACCTCGGCGGCCGTCTTCGCGCTCGGCGGCGCCGGCCGGGCGCCCACCCCGGAACGGCAGGTGCTTGCCGGGGTCTCCCTCACCTCGGTGCTCGGCGCCGGAATCTGGGCGATCCTGGTCACCCATCGGGAGGCGTTCGACAGGTACCGGCACTGGGACGTCGGATCGCTCGCCGACCGGGAGTCCAGCACGATCACGCAGTTGGCGCCCTTTCTGGTGGTCGGTGTCCTGCTCGCGCTGCTGCTGGGCCGCCAACTCAACGCGCTGAGCATGGGCGACGACACGGCGACCTCGGTCGGTGCACACCCGGGGCGGATCCGGGTGCTGGGCATGATCACGATCACGCTGTTGTGCGGCGCGGCCACCGCCGCCTGCGGGCCGATCTGGTTCGTCGGCCTGGCCGTCCCCTACGCGGCCCGGATGTTCACCGGCTCGGACCACCGCTGGATCCTGGCCTACTCACTGGTCCTCGGACCCACCCTGCTGCTCGTCTCGGACGTGCTCGGGCGGGTCCTGGTGGCCCCGGCCGAGTTGCCGGTCGGGGTGGTCACCGCGTTCCTGGGGGCACCACTGTTCATCGCGCTGTGCCGCCGACGCCGGCTGAGCACCCTGTGAGCGGGCCGGTGCTCCAGCTCCGTCCGTCCGGACGGACCACCCGGCTGGTGATCCGCAGCCGCGGTGGTCGGCTCTCGCTGCGGGTGCACCTGCGGTCACTGATCGCCGGCACCGCGCTGCTGCTCACGGCGCTGGGCGTCGCGGTGGTCAACCTCTCCAGCGGCGACTTCCCGATCCCCGTGCCCGACGTGCTCCGCAGCCTCGTCGGCCAGGGCGACCCGGGCACCGACTTCATCGTGCACGAGCTGCGGCTGCCCCGCGTGCTGATCACCCTGCTGGTCGGTACGGCCCTGGGCGCGAGCGGGACGATCTTCCAGGGGTTGACCCGCAACCCCCTGGGCAGCCCCGACTTCGTCGGCTTGACGGTGGGCGCGGCGACCGGCGCGCTGATCGTCCTGCTGCTGTTCAACGGCGCGGGCTTCCAGGTCGCGGCCGGTGCGATCGTCGGCTGCCTGGCCACCTCGGTCGCCATCTACCTGCTCGCGTTCCGCCGTGGGGTGCAGCCGTTCCGGCTGGTGCTGATGGGCGTCGGAGTGTCCGCGCTCCTCGACTCGTTCAACTCGTACCTGATCTACCGCAGCCGACTCGACGAGGCGATCGCCGCCCAGGTCTGGTTGATCGGCAGCGTCAACGGCCCCGGCTGGACCGAGGTGACGCTCGTCGCCGTCGCCGTCGCGGTGCTGCTGCCGGTCGCGCTCTACCACAGCCGGCACCTCGACATGTTGGCCCTGGGCGACGAGCCCGCGATGCTGCACGGCGTACCCGTCGAACGCAGCAGGGTGGTGCTCGCGCTGGCCGGCGTCGGACTCGCGGCCGGTGCCACCGCCGCGGCCGGGCCGATCGCGTTCGTCGCTCTCGCCGCGCCACCGTTGGCCGCTCGGCTGACCCGGTCGCCGAACGCCGGGATCCTGCCGGCCGCGTTGATGGGCGCCGCCCTGTTGACGGCCAGTGACTGGGTGGCGCAGCGCATCCTGCCGGACGACGACGTCCCGGTCGGTCTCGTCACCGCCGCCCTGGGCGGCATCTACCTGACCTGGTTGCTCTTCCACGAGCGACGTAACCGCGGACAAGGAGCACAGTGATGACCGAGTCGCGGCTGCGGGCCGACGCGCTGACCCTGGCGTACGACAAGAGGGTGGTCGTCCGGGACCTCGACGTCCAGATCACCGACGGTTCGTTCACCGTCATCGTCGGGCCCAACGCCTGCGGCAAGTCGACGTTGCTGCGGTCACTGGCCCGGGTGCTGAAGCCGCAGTCCGGCGCCGTCTACCTCGACGGCCAGACCATCGCGTCGCAACCGTCCAAGCAGGTGGCCCGACAGCTCGGCATGCTGCCGCAGTCGTCGGTCGCACCCGGCGGGATCGTGGTCGAGGAGCTTGTCGCCCGGGGCCGCTTCGCCCACCAACGTGTGCTGCGGCAGTGGTCGCCGGAGGACGAGGCGGCGGTCGCCGACGCGATGCGCCAGACCGAGGTGACCGAGCTGGCCGACCGGTTCGTCGACGAACTCTCCGGTGGCCAGCGTCAGCGGGTCTGGCTGGCGATGGCGCTGGCCCAGCAGACGCCGATCCTGCTGCTCGACGAACCGACCACGTTCCTCGACCTGTCGCACCAGTTCGAGGTCCTGGACCTCTGCGCCGACCTGCACGAGCAGGGCCGGACCGTCGTCGCCGTCCTGCACGACCTCAACCATGCCTGCCGGTACGCCACCGAGCTGATCGTGATGCGGGAGGGCCGGGTCCTCGCTCAGGGCCCGCCCGCCGAGGTGATGACGGCGGAGCTGGTGGAGACGGTCTTCGCGATGCCCTGCCGGGTGATGACCGACCCGGAGACGGACACGCCGATGGTGGTCCCGGCCGGGCGGCAGCGGCGTCGACTGGCCCGCGCCGGCGTCGTCGCGGCGCCTGTCGACCGGGTTCCCGCGTGACCGCCGGGCGCAGACTGCTCATCGACACGCTCGGCAGGCAGCGGCGGCTCATCTCGCTGAGCACGCTTCTGATCACCGGCCACCAGGCCGGCGAGGCCGCGGTGCCGTTCCTGATCGGTGTGATCATCGACCGGGCCGTGGACGGCGGCGTCGGCAGCCTGGCCCTCTGGCTGGGTGTGCTGGCCGCCGTCTACGTGGGCCTGAGCTACAGCTACCGGTACGGCGAGCGTACCGGTGAACGTGCCGCCGAACAGGCGGCGCACGACCTGCGGCTACGGGTGACCAGGAGGGTGTTGCACGAGCGCGGAGGCGCGGAGGTCGACCGGCTGCCCGGTGCCCTGGTGTCGATCGCGACAAGCGACGCGGCCCGGGTCGGGGCAGTCGCCATCGCTGTCGTGTCCGGCGTGGCCGCCGTCGTCGGCCTGATCCTCGCGGCGGTCCTGCTGCTGTCCATCTCCCTGCCACTCGGGCTGGTGGTGCTCCTGGGCACCCCGCCGCTGCTGCTGCTCACCCGCCTGTTCGGCAAGCCGTTGGAGGAGCGCAGCGCAACGGAGCAGGAGCACAGCGCCCACGCCTCCGGCATCGCCGCCGACCTCGTCATCGGCCTTCGCGTGGTCAAGGGCCTGCGGGCCGAGACGGCGGCGGTCGAGAGGTACGCGCAGCGCAGTCGCAGCGCGCTCGCCGCGACCGTACGAGCGGCGCGCGCCGAGGCCGCGTACCAGGGACTGGTGCTCACGCTCAGCGGGGCGTTCCTGGCGGTCATCGCGGTCATCGGCGGGGTCCTCGCACTCCACGGCCAGATCACCGTCGGTCAGCTCATCTCCTCGCTCGGCCTGGCGCAGTTCCTGGTCGGTCCGATGTCCACGTTCGGCTGGGTGGGCGCCGACCTCGCTCAGGGCCGCGCGTCCGCCCGCCGCGTCGCCGCCGTCCTGGACACCCCCGTCGCGGTGCCCGACGGCACGGCGAACCCGGTCACGCCGGCCCGTGGTGGTCTCGCACTGCGCGGGGTGGACAGCCCGCCCCTGCGCGGAATCGACCTGGAGATCGCCCCCGGCGAGCTTGTCGGAATCGTGGCCACCGACCCGGCCGAGGCAGCCGAGTTCGTGCGGCTGCTCGGGCGGGTGCGTGATCCGGTCGCCGGGGTGATCGAACTGGACGGCATACCGCTCGCCGACCTCGCACCGAACGACCTGCGGGCCGTGGTGCTGGCCGTCGAACATCAAACCGACCTGTTCGACGACACCGTCCGAGCGGCCGTCTCGCTCGCCGGACGGGCCCTCCCGGCACGCGTCGACGCAGCGGTGACCGCGGCAGACGCCGACGAGGTGGCCCGCGGCCTCCCGGACGGGCTGGACACGGTGCTGGACGATCGGGCCCGTTCGCTCTCCGGCGGCCAGCGGCAGCGCATCGCGCTCGCCCGGGCACTGGCCGGCGAACCGCCGGTGCTGGTCGTGCACGACCCGACCACAGCTGTCGACGCGGCGACCGAGTCCCGCATCGCCGGGCGACTGCGCGCGATGCGGGACGGACGTACCACGATCCTGATCACCGCCAGTCCGGCGCTGCTCGCGGTGACCGACCGGGTGATCGTCGTACACGACGGCACCGTCCGCACCGACGGCGCGCACGGCGACCTGGTCGCCGAGGACGACACCTACCGGGAGACCGTGCTCGCATGACCACCGACTCGACGACGTTGCTGCCGATCGCGACCGGACGTCGCACCCTGGCGCAGTTGCGGACGCTTGTGCGTCCGCACCGGTCCCGGCTGGCCGGGGCACTCGCCCTGCTGGTCGCCGGCACCGCTGCCGGGCTGGTGGGCCCGCCGCTGCTCGGGCGCATCGTCGATCTGGCCACCGGCGGCGGCAGCACCGGTGACGTGGTTCTCGCCGGCGCGGGGCTGGTGGCCGCCGCGGTCGTCGAGGCGGTGTTGGCCGGGTTCGGTGTCGCCCTGCTCGCGCAGGTCGGCGAGGGTGTGCTGGCCCGACTACGGGAACGGTTCGTCTCCTCGGCGCTGCACCTTCCGCTGGAACAGGTCGAGCGCGCCGGGACCGGTGACCTCACCTCCCGGGTGACCAACGACGTCGCCGTGATCGCCGAGGCGGCCCGCAGCGCGGTCCCCGAGTTCACCCGCGCCCTGCTGACCATCGTGCTCACCCTGGCCGGGATGGCCGTGCTCGACTGGCGTTTCCTCGTCGCGGCGCTGATCGCGGTGCCCGTGCAGGCGCACACCGTGCGCTGGTACGCCCGCCGCGCCGTCCCGCTCTACGCCCGGCAGCGGGTCGCCGTCGCCACGCAACAGCACCACCTGCTCGCGACCATCGACGGCGCGTCGACCATCCGCGCGTTCCGGATCGCCGACGAGCACCGGGAGCGGGTCGCCACGAGGTCCCAGCAGGCGGTGGACCTGCTGCTGCGGGGCGTCGCGCTGCAGACCCGGTTCTACGCCCGGCTGCACGTCGCCGAGTTCCTCGGGCTCGCCGCCGTCCTCGGCACCGGCTTCTTCCTCGTCCGCGGGGATTCGGTGAGCATCGGCACGGCGACCGCGGCGGCGCTGTACTTCCACGGCCTGTTCGGCCCGATCAACGTCGCTCTCGCCCTGGTCGACGATGCCCAGGCCGCCGCCTCGGGGCTGGATCGGCTGGTCGGGGTCGCCGACCTGACCCCGCCCGTACGGCAACGGGCCAGCGCCGGCGACGGCCCGGACGCGGTGGTGGTAGGTGGGCTGGACTTCGCCTACCGCCCGGACCGGCCGGTGCTGCACGCCGTCGATCTGACGATCGCCCGCGGCGAGCGGGTTGCCCTGGTCGGCGGCAGCGGCGCCGGTAAGACCACTCTGGCCAAGGTGATCGCCGGCGTGCACCAGCCGACCCGCGGGAACGTCGCGGTGCCGGCCGGCGAGGTCGCACTGATCACCCAGGAGGTGCACGTCTTCGCCGGACCCCTCGTCGACGACCTGCGACTGGCCCGTCCGGACGCCACCGACGACGAGGTGAGCGCCGCGCTGGACCGGGTGCAGGCGCTGGGGTGGGTGCGGCAACTGCCCGACGGCCTGCACACCGAGGTCGGTGCGGGTGGGCACGTCCTCACCGCGGCGCAGGCCCAGCAGTTGGCGTTCGCCCGGCTGATCCTGGCCGATCCGCCGGTGGCGATCCTCGACGAGGCCACCGCGGAGGCCGGGAGCGCCGGAGCGCGCCTGCTCGAACGGGTGGCCGACGCCGCGCTGGCGGGGCGTACCGCGCTGATCGTGGCGCATCGACTCACCCAGGCGGTGGCAGCGGACCGGGTCGTGGTGATGGAGGCCGGCCGCATCGTCGAGGCGGGCACCCACAGCGACCTGATCGAGCGGGACGGCCCGTACTCCACGCTGTGGCGGGCCTGGTCGGACCAGCGCGCTCGGCGCTGAGCGCGCTGGTCCGGGCCGCCGGTCAGCGGTCGGCGTCGATCAGGCTCTGCGGACGCATGTCGGTCCAGTTCGCGTTGACGTAGTCGACGCAGTCCTGCCGACCGGCCGGGCCGTGCACGGCCCGCCAGCCCGCCGGCACCTCGGCGAAGACCGGCCACAGGCTGTGCTGGTTCTCGCCGTTGACCAGCACCAGGAACGTGCCATCGGCGTTGTCGAACGGGTTCGTGCTCATCGGATACTCCTCGTGCGGGTGTGCGTTACCAGGGTTTGCAGTGCGTCGAACCAGAGGTGGGCGAGATCGTCCACCGATCCCTCGGGGAACACGCCGTCCGGCCAGCTCCAGGTGGCAACCAGTTGCGGGCCGGTCGCGCGGTCCTCGGTCTGGGCGTTCAGCACCAGTTCGTACGTCTCGGGCATGGCGTCGTCGGCGCCGTTCTCGGCGGCCTCCGCCTCGGGGGCGAACTCCCAGTCGGCGGCTTCCGGGAAGTCGAACCGTCCCATGTAGTTGAACTGGATCGGCGGATGTGGCAACGCGGCCAGGGTGGGCGCGGTCACCGGGTTGAGGTAGCGGAGCATGCCGTAGCCCATGCCGTTGTCCGGCAACTGGGCCAGGTCCTCGCGGACCCGCGCCACCGCCTCGGCCACCGCCGCACCGCCGACCGACACATCGATCCCGGCGGTGTCCAGGCAGACCGGGAAGATGTTGGTGAACCAGCCGACGGCGCCGGACAGATCCGCCCCGTCCACCAGGTGCTCCTCCCGCCCGTGGCCCTCCAGCGCGACGAGCACCGCGTCGCCTTCGTCGCCCTGCGCGGCCCGCCACCGGGTGACGGCCACACCCAACGCGCCCAGCAGGACGTCGTTGACACCGGCGCCGAGCCCCGCCGGAACGCGGGTGAGCAGGGCCTCGCTCATGTCGGTGGGCAGGGTCACTGTGATGTCGCGCAGGGTGCCGGCCACGTCGACCGCGGCATCGAGCGGGCGGCGTACCGGCAACGGGTCGCCCCGCCGCACGATCTGCGCCCACCTCGGCAGTTCCGCCACCCGTGCCGGATCCAACGCCCGCTCGGCGAGGCCGGTCGCCCAGCGGCGGAACGACGTGCCTGTCGCGGCGGTGAGCGGTGCACGACCGGCGACCGCGTCCCGCCAGGCCGCGCCGATCTCGGGCAGCAGCACCCGCCACGAGACACCGTCCACGACCAGGTGGTGGACCAGCAGCAGCAGGCGGCCCGGCCGGTGCGGGCCGGCGTCGAGCCAGGCGGCCCGGATCATCGCCCCGTTGTCCGGGTCGAGTCCGGCCTGCGCGACGGTCGCCTGCTCGACGACCGCGTCCCACAGGCCACGATCGTCGAGGCCGCTCACGTCGACGCGTACGGTCCAGTCGGCGGCCCGCGACGAGCCCGGCGGCGGCACGGTCACCGACCAGTCCCCAGTGCGGTCCAGCCGGGCCCGCAGCAGGTCGTGCCGGTCGGCGACGGCCTGCAACGCGGCCAGCAACGGCTCCCAACCGAGGCCCGCCGGGACCTGCACGACAGCGGACTGGTTGAACCCGTCGATCGGGCCGTCCACCTCGCGCAGCCACCGCATGACCGGGGTCAGCGGGAACGACCCGACCCCGTCGTCGACCCGGCCACCGGTCCGGTCGAGCACTGTCGCGACAACTGCCAGCCCGGCCACCGTACGCTCCGCGAAGACCTGCCGGGGGGTGAGCCGCAGGCCGGCCGCACGGGCCCGACCGACGAGCTGCATCGCGACGATGCTGTCGCCGCCCAACGTGAAGAAGTCCGCCTCGACATCCACCGAGGGCAGACCCAGCACGGCCGCGACCACCTCGCCCAGGACCCGTTCCCGCTCCGTGCGGGGTGCCCGGCCGGCACCCGTCGCGCCGAGTTCGGGCGCGGGCAGCACGGCTCGGTTCAGCTTGCCGTTGGCCAGGGTGGGCAACCGGTCGAGGCGGACCAGGGCGGACGGCACCATGTAGTCGGGTAGCTCGACGGCGACAGCGGCACGCAGCGCGGCCAGGTCGAGGCCGCCGGCACCGACCACGTAGCCGGCCAGGAGGCGTACGCCGGGGCGGTCCTCCCGGGCGATCACCACGGCCTCGGCGACGCCGGGCTGCGCGGCGAGCACCGACTCGATCTCACCCAGCTCCACCCGGAAGCCGCGGATCTTCACCTGTTCGTCGACCCGGCCGAGGTACTCCACCCGGCCGTCCTCGGTCCACCGCACCAGGTCACCGGTGCGGTACATCCGCTCGCCCGCCGGGCCGTACGGGTCGGCGAGGAAACGCTCGGCGGTCTGGTCCGGCCGGCCCAGATAACCACGCGCCAGGCCGGCGCCGGCGACGTACAACTCGCCGGCCACGCCGGTCGGGGTGTGCCGCAGGGCACGGTCCAGCACGTACGCGCGGGCGCCCGCGACGGCCCGGCCGATCACGGGGGACACGGTGTCGCCGATCCGGGCGGCGAGAGCGTCAACTGTCGCCTCGGTCGGACCGTACAGGTTGAACGCCTCGGTGCCGGGCAGCCCGCCAAGGCGTTGCCAGAGCGCGGGCGGCACCGCCTCGCCGCCGACACCGACCACGGCGAGGGGGCAGCGCCCGTCGCGGATCAGGCCGGCGTCGGCGAGTTGCGCGAAGTGCGAGGGGGTCAGCTCGATGAAGTCGATCCCCTCGGCCCGGATCAGCTCGGCGAGCTGCTCCGGGTCGCGTTGCAGTTCCTCGCTGACGATGTGCAGGGCATGCCCGTCGAGCAGCCACAGTTGCGGCTGCCAGGAGGCGTCGAACGCGAACGACCAGGCGTGCCCGACCCGCAGGTGACGGCGGCCGGTGGCGGCGCGGGCGGGCAGGTGCAGCTGCGCGCGGTGGCTCCGGAACAGGTTGACCAGGTTGCGATGGGTCACCACCACGCCCTTGGGGCGTCCGGTGGAGCCGGAGGTGTAGATGACGTACGCCGGGTGCTGGGGGAGGGCCGGACGTACCCGCTCGCCGTCGGTCAGGTCGTGCCCGGCGATGGTGTCCAACGCCGGGTCGTCGACCAGGACGCGGTCGAGCCCGTCCACGGCGACACCGACCCCGGAGGCGGTGACCAGCAGGGCGGGCCGCGCGTCGGCGAGCATCGCGGCGATCCGGGCCGGTGGGTAGGCCGGGTCCAGCGGCAGGTAGGCGGCACCGCACTTGAGCGCCGCGAGGATCGCGGTGATCGCGTCGGCGGTGCGCGGCAGGGCCAGTCCGACCACGTCCTCGGCGCCGACTCCACGGGCGGCCAGCAGCCGGGCCAGCCGGTTGGCGCGACCGTTGAGTTCGGCGAACGTCAGGCGAACCGTGCCGCAGACGACTGCTGGCGCGTCCGGCGACTCGGCCACCTGCCGTTCGAACAGGACCGCCACGGTCGGGTCGTCGCCGCCGGCGGGCGGTGGCGGGTTCCAGCCGGCGCGATCCTCGTCCGACACCAGGTCGAGGCGGCCCACCGCGCGGTCCGGATCGGTGGTGAACGCGGTCAGGACGGCGGTGAGCGCGCCGACCAGGCGTCGGGCGACCGGCGGGGCGAACAGGTCGGGACGGAACTCCAGGCCCACCCGCAGCCGCTGCCCCGGGTCGACGACCCAGGTGAGCGGATAGTGGGTGGCGTCCCGCCCACCCGCGTCGACGGCGGCGAGCAGGCTCTCCGGCCCGTCGCCGGTCCGCTCCGGGTAGTTCTCGACGATCAGCAGCGTGTCGAACAGCTCCCCGACCCCGGTCAGGCGCTGGACGTCGGCCAGCCCGAGGTACTGGTGATCGAGCAGCGCCGACTGCTCGTCCTGGAGCCGGGCCAGCAGCCCCGCCACCGGCTCGGCCGGGTCGATGCGCACCCGCACCGGCACGGTGTTGATGAACAGCCCGATCATCGACTCCACGCCTGGCAACTGCGCCGGTCGCCCGGAGACGGTGGCGCCGAAGACCACGTCGTCACGGCCGGTGAGCCGGCCCAGCACGATGCTCCAGGCGGCCTGGACCAGCGTGTTCAGCGTCAGCCCCCGGGAACGGGCCAGGCCGGTCAGGCGCGCGGTCACGGCCTCGGCCAGCTCGTGTTCGACAAGCTCGGGCACCGCCGGTTCCCGTTGCGGGTCGGCCGGGACGAGCCGGGTGGCGTCGGCGACCCCGGCCAGCGCGGCACGCCACGCCTGCTCGGCGGCGGACCGGTCCTGCCCGACCAGCCAGGCGAGGAAGTCGCGGTACGGCGCCGGAGCGGTGCCGCCGTCGGCGCCCTCGTACAACTCGGAGAGCTGGTCCATCAGCGGCCCTCGGGACCAGCCGTCGAGCAGCATGTGCTGGTGGGTGAGGATCAGCCGGTACGCGTCACCGGTGCGTACCAGCATCATCCGCAGCAGCGGGGCGACCGCCGGATCGAATCGGCGGCCCTCCTCGGCGAGGCAGCGCTGCCACGCCTCCTCCTGCCGTGCGGCCTCCAGATCGGACAGATCCGCCTCGGCCCAGGGCAGCGTGACACCACGGTTCACCACGGCGACCGGTCGGCCGGAGTCGAGTTGGTGAAACGACGTCCGCAGGTTGGCGTGCCTCTGCAACAGCGCCTGCCCGGCGGCGCGCAGCCGGGCAGGGTCGACGCTGCCGGGCAGGTCGAAGACCATCTGCACGGTGTAGAGGTCGAGGCCGTCGGCGTCGAACGCGGCGTGGAAGAGCAGCCCGGTCTGCAGCGGTGAGAGCGGCAGCACCTCGGCCACGTCCAGGCCCTGCCCGGCGATCTCGGCGGTCTCGGCGTCGGTGAGCGTGACCAGTGCACCGCTGCCGCTGGTCACGGTGAACGCCGACCCGGCGGCGGCGGCCAACGCGGCAGGCGTCCGCAGTTGGAACACCTGCCGCAGGGTCAGCGACAGACCGGCGGCGCGGGCCCGGCCGACCAACTGGATCGAGATGATGCTGTCGCCGCCGAGGCTGAAGAAGTCGTCCTCGACACCCACAGTGGGCACCGCCAGCACCTGTGCGAACAGGTCGACGAGCACCTGTTCACGCGGGTTGCGCGCGGCCGTGCCGGTGCCCGCACCGGCGAAGTCGGGCGCGGGGAGGGCGGCCCGGTCCAGTTTGCCGTTGACCGAGACCGGCAACGCGTCGAGGACGACGAACGCGGACGGCACCATGTGCTCGGGCAGCAGCGCCGCGAGCCGGGCCCGCAACACGGCCTCGTCCAGGTCGCCGGCCACGGTGAGGTACGCGACCAGGTGTGCGACACCCGGCCGGTCCTCGCGCAGCAGCACCACTGCCGAACCCACGTCGGGCTGTCCGGTGAGCGCGGCCTCGATCTCGCCCAGTTCGACGCGCAGCCCACGGATCTTCACCTGGCCGTCGCCGCGACCGAGGAACTCGAGCACCCCGGGCGCGCTCCAGCGGACCTGGTCTCCGGTGCGATACATGCGCGTGCCGGCCGGACCGTACGGGTCGGCGACGAACCGGCCGGCGGTCAGGTCGGGCCGGCCCCGGTAGCCGCGGGCCAACTGCACACCGGCGAGGTAGAGCTCACCCGGCACCCCCACCGGCACCTGGCGCAGCCCGGCGTCGAGGACTGTCACCCGGGTGTTCCACACCGGCGCGCCGATCGGGACCGTGCCCGTGCCGGTACCACGCTCGGCGGGCCACGCCGTCACGTCCACCGACGCTTCGGTCGGGCCGTACAGGTTGTGCAGGGCGGCGCCGGACAGCAGTTCCCGGCACCGATCGGCGAGGACGCTGGGCAGCGCCTCGCCGCTGCACAGGACGCGGCGCACAGCTGTGCAACCGGCCGCGCGGGGCTCGGCGAGGAACGCGGCGAGCATCGACGGCACGAAGTGCACGGTGCTGACCCGTTCCCGCTGGATCAGTTCGGCGAGGTAGACCGGGTCGCGGTGGCCGTCCGGCCGCGCGAGGACGAGGGTGGCCCCGGTGATCAGCGGCCAGAAGAACTCCCAGACCGAGACGTCGAAGCCGGCCGGGGTCTTCTGCAGCACCCGGTCGCCCACCGTGAGGCCGTACTCGTGCTGCATCCACCGCAGCCGGTTGACGATGCCAGCGTGCTCGATCTCGACACCCTTGGGCACGCCGGTGGAGCCGGAGGTGTAGATGACGTACGCCGGGTGCCGGGGACCGGGCGGGCTGAGTCGGACCTCCGGGTCGTCCAGCGGTCCGTCGAGCACGATGGGCGCGTCCGCGTGCGGCAGCCCGGCGACGCGCGCCGCGGTGCCGCCGACGGTGAGCACTGCGGCGGGCCGCGCGTCGGCGAGCATCGTCGCCAGTCGCGCGTCCGGGTGGTCGAGGTCGAGCGGCAGGTACGCGGCACCGGCCCGCCCGGTCGCGAGGATCGCCACGACCAGCTCGACCGAACGCGGAAGGGCCAGCGCGACAACTGTCTCCGGTCCGGCGCCGACGGAGGCGAGCACCCGGGCCAGCCGCTCGGTGCGCGCGTCCAGTTCGCGGTAGGTCATCTCGACACCGTCCGGGTCGACGAGCGCCACCGCGTCGGGGGTCGCCGCGACCTGGGCGGCCACCAGCTCCGGCAGGGTCGCCTCGGGCAGTTCCCGGATCTCGCCGGTCCCGGCGGCGAGGATCGCCGCGCGCCCGGCCCGGTCGAGCAGGCCGACCCGACCGACCGGGGCGTCCAGCCCGGTGACGAGTTCGTCCACGACGGTGACCAGCGCCGTGGCGAGCCGGGTGGCGTACGCGGAGTCGAACAGATCGGGCCGGTACTCGACGGCGAGGTGCAGGGTCGGGCCGGGCTCGGCGATCAGCGTGAGCGGATAGTGGGTGGCGTCGTGCCCGTCGGTGCCGGTGACCGGCAACCCGTCGTCGTCGGCGTCGCCGTCCGGGTAGTTCTCGAAGACCAGCAGCGTGTCGAACAACTCGCCGTGCCCGGCGATGCGCTGGATGTCGCTGAGGCTGAGGTACTGGTGTTCCATCAGCGCGGACTGCTCGTCCTGGAGGCGGTCGAGCAGCGCGTGGGCGGGCTCGGCCCTGTCGATGCGGACCCGCACCGGCACGGTGTTGATGAAGAGCCCGATCATCGACTCGACACCTGGCAGCTGCGGTGGCCGCCCGGAGACGGTGGCGCCGAAGACCACGTCGTCGCGGCCGGTGAGCCGGGCCAGCAGCAGTGCCCAGGCGGCCTGCACGATGGTGTTCACGGTGAGACCACGGGCGCGGGCGCTCGCGGTCAACGCCGCCGTCCGGTCCTCGGGCAACTCCACCTCGGCCACCTCAGGAGCCAGCGCGGCACGACGCCCGTCGGCGGGCGCGACACGGGTGGGCTCGGCCAGGTCGCCGAGCGCGGCGGCCCAGGCGTCCTCGGCGGTCCGCCGATCCTGCCCGGCCAGCCAGGCGAGGTAGTCCCGGAACGGCCGGCCGGTCACCGGCTCGGTGTCGCCGTCGCGGTACAGGGCGGACAGCTCGGCCAGCAGTGGTCCTCGGGACCAGCCGTCGAGCAGCAGGTGGTGGTGGGTGAGCACGAGCCGGTGGGAGTCCGGGCCGGTACGCGCCAGGGCGAGGCGCAGCAACGGCGCGACGGTCGGATCGAAGCGGCGGCCCTGCTCGGTGAGGAGCCGCTGCCAGGCGTCCTCCCTCGCGTCGCCGTCCAACTCGGACAGGTCGACAGCGGTCCACGGCACGGTGGCGGTGGCCGGGACGACGCTGACCGCCGTGCCGGATGTGAGGTGGTGGAACGAGGCGCGCAGGCTGGCCTGCCGGTCGAGCAGGGCCTGACCGGCGGCGCGCAGGCGGGTGGCGTCGATCGGCCCGGTCAGGTCGACCACCATGTGGACGGTGTAGACGTCCGGGCCGGCGTCGTCGAGCAGGCTGTGGAACAGCAGGCCGGTCTGCAACGGCGAGAGCGGCAGCACCTCGCGTACGTCGACGCCGAGGCCGGCCAGTTCGCGCCTGTCGGTCTCGGTGAGGGTGACCAGGGACAGGCTCGACGGAACCGCGTCGGCGCCGGTCACGGTGCCGGCGACGGCCACCAGCCGGGCCGGGGTGCGGTGGTGGAACACCTGGCGTGGCGTGATCACCAGGCCGGCGACCCGGGCCCGGCCGACCAACTGCATCGACATGATGCTGTCCCCGCCGAGGGCGAAGAAGTCATCGTCGATGCCGACCGTGGGCACCCCCAGCACCTCGGCGAACACGTCGCAGAGCAGCTTCTCGCGGGGAGTGCGTGGTGTGCGGCCGCCGCCGTCGGCGGCGAACTCCGGGGCCGGTAGAGCGGCCCGATCCAGCTTGCCGTTGACGGACACCGGCAGCGCGTCCAGGGCGACGAACGCGCCGGGGACCATGTAGTCGGGCAGCGTGGCGGCGATGCCCGCCCGAAGCTGGCCGAGATCGGTGCCGCCGACGACGTACGCGACGATCCGCTTGACGCCACCGTCGGTACGCAGCACCACGGCGGCCTGCCGGATGCCCTCCTGGCGGGCGACGACTGCCTCGATCTCGCCGAGTTCCACCCGGAACCCGCGGATCTTGACCTGGTGGTCGACGCGACCGACGAACTCCAACGCCCCGTCGGGGGACCAGCGCACCAGGTCGCCGGTGCGGTACATCCGGGCGCCGGGCGCGGCGAACGGGTCCGGCAGGAAACGCTCGGCGGTCAGACCGGGTCGGTTGTGGTAGCCACGGGCCAGGCCGAGGCCGCCAAGGTACAGCTCACCGACGATCCCGGGCGGGACCGGGTTCAGACCGCTGTCCAGCACGTACGCCAACTGCCCGGGATCGGGGTAGCCGATCGGCACGGTGCCGGTGGAGACCGGCGCGCACTCCCACAGGGTCGCGTTGACGCTTGTCTCGGTGGGCCCGTACGCGTTGAACATGCGCCGGCCGGCGGCGAACCGCTCGGCCAGCCGGGCGGGCACCTCCTCGGTACCGACAAGCATGGACACCCCGAGCGGCAGTCGGCAGTCGGCGGGCAGCGCGCTGAGCACCGACGGCGGCAGAGCCAACTGGGTGACCTCGTGCTTGGTGAGGTAGTCGACGAGCGGCGCGCCGGGAACGCGCAGTTCGGCCGGGACCACCACGAGCGCGCCGCCGGACAGCAACGCCTGGCACAGCTCCCAGTAGGCGAGGTCGAAGCTGGGCGACGCGAAGAGCAGCACCCGACTGGCCTGCGTGACACCGAGCCGGCGCTGCTGGGTGGCGAGCAGCTTCGCGACGCCCTCGTGGGTGACGACGACGCCCTTGGGCTGGCCTGTCGAACCGGACGTGTAGATGACGTACGCGGTGTCCGAGACGGCGGGCTCGACAAGCGTCACGTCCGGCCCGGACGCGGCTACGTCCACCACGGGAACGTCGTCGGGCAGCGCGTCGGTCAGCTCGGCGCGGGTGATGACGCAGGCCGGCGCGGCGTCCTCCACCATGTAGCGCAGCCGGTCGGCCGGGTAGTCCAGGTCGAGCGCGAGGTAGGCGGCGCCGCAGCGCAGCACGCCGACAAGCGCGGTGACCAGGTCGACCGAGCGGGGGAGTGCCACCGCGACGACCTGGCCGGGGCCGACCCCACGGGCGGCCAGCGCCCGGGCCAGCCGGTCCGACCGGACGGCCAGCTCGGCGTAGCTGATCTGCACGTCCTCGCAGATCACTGCGATGTTCTCCGGATACGCCGCGAGCATGTTCGCGAACTGCCGGGGGAAGGTCGTGGCGACGATGCCGTCCGTGCTGCCGTTCCACTCGGTGAGGACGACAGCGCGCTCGGCCGGGTCGAGGATGTCGATTCGGCCGACCGGGGCGGCCGGGTCGGCGGCCATCGCGCTGACGACGCGGATCAGCCGGTCGAGGATGGTGCGGGCGGCGTCGGCGTCGAAGACGTCGGCGCGGTGCCGGATCTCCAGGTTGATCCGGGGGCCCGGCTCGGCGACCAGCACCAGCGGATAGTGGGTGGCGTCCTCGTCCTGAGCCTCGGTGACCCGCAGTCCGGGCACCGGCTCGGCGGCGTCCGGATCGTAGGGGTAGCTCTCGAAGACGGTGAGCGTGTCGAACAGCTCGCCGTGCCCGGCCAGCCGTTGGATGTCGGCCAGCCCGAGGTACTGGTGTTCCATCAGCGCGGCCTGCTCGTCCTGCAGGCGTACGAGCAGGGCGTCGGCCGGCTCGGCCGGGTCGATGCGGACCCGCACCGGCACGGTGTTGATGAACAGCCCGATCATCGACTCCACGCCTGGCAACTGCGGTGGCCGCCCGGAGACGGTGGCGCCGAAGACCACGTCGTCACGGCCGGTGAGCCGGGCCAGCAGCAGACCCCAGGCCGCCTGCACCACAGTGTTGACTGTGACGCCGAGGGTGCGCGCGAGATCGGTGAGCCGGCCGCTCAGCTCGGCGGGCAGCGCGGTCTCCACCGAGCCGGGGACGACCGGCTCGGGCCTGGTGCCGGCGGGTGCCATCCGGGTCGGTTCGTCCAGCCCGGCGAGCGCGTGCCGCCAGGCGGCGGTGGCCGCGTCGCGGTCCCAGCGGGCCAGCCACGCCAGGTACGCCTTGTACGGGGTGACCGGCGGCAACGAGCCGGGCTTGGCGTACAGGTCGAGCAGTTCCCGCACGAGCAGCGGCGCGGACCAGCCGTCGAGCAGGATGTGGTGGTGCGTGATGGTGAGGCGGTGTACCGCGTTCCCGAGTCGGGTCAGTGTCATCCGCAGCAACGGCGGCCGGGCCATGTCGAAGCGTTGTTGCCTGTCGGCGGCGCTGAGCCGGTCGAGTTCGGCGTCGCGTTCGGCCTCGGACAGGCCGCTGAGGTCGTACTCGGCCCAGGGCAGGCGTGCCCGGGTGGGGATCGCGGCGACAGTGGTGCCCTTGGCCGTACGCCGGAACCCGGCCCGCAGGTTGGCGTGCCGGTCGAGCAGCGCCTGCCCGGCGTCGCGAAGCCGGACGCTGTCCAGCTGCCCGGTCAGGTCCAGCGCTGTCGACACGGTGTAGACGTCGGGGGCGTCGGTGTCGTAGAGCGCGTGGAAGAGCAGCCCTTCCTGCAACGGCGACAGTGGCAGGACGTCCTCGAGCCCGGTCTTCTTTGTCACTGCGTCTCCCACTCGGACTCGAGGTCGGCGAACTCGGCCTCAAGGCTGTCGATGTCGGCCTGGCTCAACTCGACCAGGCTCAGGTCGGACGGGGTGTAACCCCCGGATCCCGGATCGGCGGCGAGTGCCCGTAGCGCCGCCTGCCAGCGGCCGGCCAGGTCGCGGACCTGCTCCTCGGTGAGCAGGTCCCGCGGCCAGGTGAAGGTCGCGGCGAGCCGGGGCCCGTCGGCGTGGTCCTCGGTGGTCGCGTTGATCTCCAGCGGATGGTCGGCGGGCATGCCGTCGTCGGCGCCGCCACCCCAGCCCTCCCCGGCCGGTTCCCACGGCCCCTCGTCGGCGTTCCCGGCAGCGAACCGGCCGAGGTAGTTGAAGCTGATCAGGGGCTTGTCGTACCCGGCGAGCACGGTGGCCGTCTCGGGGTTGAGGTAACGCAGCAGGCCGTAGCCGACGCCGTTGTCCGGTGCCGCCCGCAACCGCTCCTTGATCGTTTTCAGGGCGTCACCGGGATGCTCCGTGCCGAGGTCCAGTCGTACCGGGTACTCGCTGGTGAACCAGCCGACCGTGCGGGACAGGTCAGCGCCGGCCACCAGGTGCTCCTCGCGGCCGTGCCCTTCGAGCATGACCAGCCAGCCGGCGCCGCCGGCCCAGTCGCGTAACGCCAACGCGAGCCCGGTCAGCAGCACGTCGCCGACGCCGGCGCGGAACCCGATGGGCACAGTGGTGAGCAGCGGCTGGGTCTCCTCCGGTGGCAGTTCGATGGTGATCTCGTCGCAGGTGCCGGTGCGGTCGCGGGTCGGGTCGAGGGGTCGGCTGCCCAGCGGGGCGCGCGGCCCGGCCAGAACCTCGGCCCAGTACGGCAGTTGCGCCACGGTCTTCGCGTCGCGGGAGAGGCCGTCGATTTCGCGGGCCCAGCGGCGGAACGAGGTGCCGGTGGGCGGGAGGGTGATCGGGGTTGCCGCCTGCCGGGCCGCCCAGGCGGCAACGAGGTCGGGCAGCAGGACCCGCCAGGACACTCCGTCCACGGCGTAGTGGTGCACGACGAGCAGCACGTGCCCGGGTTCGAGCAGCACCGCCTGGAGCATGACGCCGCGGGCGGGGTCGAGCCGGTCGCGGGCAGCGGCGGCGATCGCGGGCAGGTCCTTTTCGTCGTACGAGGCCACCCGCACGACGTCGACAGGCGCGCCGGGCTCGGGGATCCGCACACCGTCCTCGGTCACCCGGGCGCGCAGCAGGTCGTGGCGATCCACAAGCGCCTGTAGCACCTCGGCCAGCCCGGCCGCGGTGAGCCCGGCCGGGGCGTGCAGCAGCATCGACTGGCTGTATCCGGTGGTCGGGCCGTCCACCTCGGCGAGCCAGCGCATCACCGGGGTGAGCGGCGCGCTCCCGTACGCCTCGCGGGGGTCCTCGGTCACCGCGACCTCGACGGTGGCGGCCTGGGCGAGTCCGGCCGGGGTCTTGTGCCGGAAAACGTCACGTGGGCTGATGCCGAGTCCGGCCGCACGGGCGCGGCTGACCAGTTGGATCGAGACGATGCTGTCTCCGCCCAGGGCGAAGAAGTCGTCGTCGATGCCGACCGATGGCAGGTTCAGCACCTCGGCGAAGAGGTCGCACAGGTGTTGTTCGCGGTTGTTGCGGGCGGCCGTGCCGCCGGCCAGCGTGGAGAAGTCCGGGGTGGGCAGCGCGGCCACGTCGAGTTTGCCGGCGATGGTGCGGGGCAGCGCGTCGACCTCGACGAACGCGGACGGGATCATGTAGTCGGGCAGCGTGGCCCGTAGTCGGTCGGTGTCGACTGGTCCGCCGACCACGTACGCGACGAGTCGGCCGTCGCGGACGACGACTGCGGCTTGGCCGAGGGCGGCCTGGCCGAGGGCGGCCTCGATCTCGCCCACCTCGATCCGGTAGCCGCGGATCTTTACCTGTCCGTCGGCGCGGCCGGCGAACTCCAGCACCCCGTCCTGGTTGAACCGGGCGAGATCTCCGGTGCGGTACATGCGCGCGCCCGCCGGACCGAAGGGGTCGGCCACGAACCGCTCGGCGGTGAGCCCGGTCCGGTTCAGGTAGCCGTGTGCCAGCCCGGCCCCGGCGACGTACACCTCGCCGAGCACCCCCGGCGCCACCGGCTGCAACGCGGCGTCGAGCAGATAGGTCCGCACGTTGGCCAACCGGTACGCCGACCGGTCCGGACCCTCCCACCCGTAGGCGTCCACCGATGCCTCGGTCGGCCCGTACAGGTCATGGCAGGCCAACCCGGGTGTGGCACAGACCCGCTGCCACAACTGCCCGTCGATCGCCTCACCACCGACCAGCAGCACGCTCAGACCCGCGTCCAACACACCCGCCGGAACCAACTCCCGCAGATAGGTGGGCGTCACGTCCAACACATCGAGGTGGTGGCGGCGGACGTAGCCGACCAGGGCGGCGTCGTCGCGGTACTCGTCGTCGTCCAGGACGTGCAGGGTGTGCCCGTCGAGCATCCAGATCAAGGGTTCCCACGACCCGTCGAAGGTGAACGACGCGACGTGCGCAACCCGTCGCCGCGGACCCGTCATCAGCCGCTCACGATGCGAGCCGAACAGGTTCACGATCCCCCGATGGGGCACCACCACACCCTTCGGCCGCCCCGTCGACCCCGACGTGAAAATCACGTATGCGGGGTCGTCCGCCCGAGGGCGGGTGGTGCTGCCGATCGGACCCTCGAAGACTGTGGGGTCGTCGAGCGGCAGGCGGGCGGTGCTGGGCCTTAGGGGCGTGTCGCCGGTGGTGAGCACAAGCGTCGGCGCGGCGTCGTCGAGCATCGCGGCGATCCGGTCGGTCGGCTGGTACGCGTCGAGCGGCAGGTACGCCGCACCCGCCTTGAGTACGCCGAGGATCGCCGGGACGGTGAGCGGGCGGGGGACCGCGAGCGCGACCAGGTCCCCTCGGCCCACGTCGCGTCCGGCCAGTATCCCGGCCAGCCGGGACGACCACCCGTCCAACTCGGCGAACGTCCAGGACCGGCCACCGGAGACCAGCGCCACGGCCGTGGGCGTGGTCGATGCCTGCTTCTCGAAGAGGTCCACGATGGACCCCGGCGGGATGGTCGCGCTGACGTCCGCGTCGAAGAGCCGATCCCGTTCGTCAGGGCTCAGGACGTCGATTCGGCTGACCACCGCCGACGGGTCGGCGGCGACAGTGGCGAGGACCCGCTGCAACCGCTCGACCACTGTGTGAGCGGTCGTGCGGTCGTACCGGTCGGTGGCGAATTCGAGGCTTCCCTCGATGCCGCCGTCCGGGGCGTCGGCGAAGTCGAAGGAGAGGTCGAACATCGCCGTACGGTGTCCGACGGGTTCGGGCCGTCCGGTCAGCTCGTCGAGCGTCCAGGTGTCACCCCCACCGGGCAGGTAGGAGACCATCGTCTGGAACAGGGGGTGCCGGCCCAGCGACCGTACCGGGTTCAGCGCTTCGACCAGGTGCTCGAACGGCACGTCCTGCCTGTCGAACGCGGCGAGGTTCGTCTCCCGTACCCGGGCCAGCAGTTCCTGGAACGACGGGTCTCCCGAGGTGTCGGTGCGGAGCACGAGTGTGTTCACGAAGAAGCCGACGAGGTCGTCCAGTGCGGCGTCCGGGCGGCCCGCCACGGGCGCGCCCAGCGGCACGTCAGTGCCCGCGCCCAACCGCGACAGCAACACCGCCACCGCAGCCTGCACCACCATGAAGAGGCTGGTGCCTGTCGATCGGGCCAGGTGGCGGAGGTCGCGGGCCACCGCGTCGGGCAGGACGAAGTCGACGAGGTCGCCGCGGTGGCTGGCCTCGGCGGGGCGGGGACGGTCGGCAGGCAGGTCCACCTCGTCGGGCAGCCCGGCCAGGGCCTCCCGCCACGCCTGCACCTGTTCGGTCAGGTCCGCGGACTGCTCGCGCTGCCAGAGGGCGAAGTCGGCGTACTGCACGGGGAGCGGTCGGAACGCGGGCGCGCGTCCGGCGCGGCGCGCCTCGTACGCCGCGGTGAGGTCGGCGCGCAACGGTTCGTCGGACCACTCGTCGCCGGCGATGTGGTGCAACAGCAGGAGCAACACGTGCTCGTCCGGTGCCATCCGGAACACGTCGACCCGCAGCGGCGGCTCCCGATCGAGCGCGAACGCGTGTTCGGCGGCGGCGTCGACGTCGCCGCCCTCGTGGAACGCGACCGGGACGGCGTCCGGTTGAAGGATGTGTTGGTAGGGAGCCCCGTCGACGTCGGGGAAGATGGTGCGCAGGGTTTCGTGTCGGGCCACGACGTCGCCGACGGCGGCGATCAACGCAGTGGCGTCGAGACGGCCCCGCAGTCGCCAGGCGATCGGGATGTTGTAGGTCGGGTTCGGTCCCTCAAGGCGGTAGAGGAACCACAGCCGTTGTTGGGCGTACGACAGTGGCACCCGGTCCGGGCGCGGCCGTGCCACCAGCGGCGCTCGACTCGCCCCCACCAACCTCGGCAGCAGAGCCGCCACTGTCGGTGCGTCGAACACCGCTCGGACCGGCAACTCCACACCCATGACGGCCCGCACCCGACCGGCGAGACGCATCACCAGCAGCGAGTGCCCGCCCAACGCGAAGAAATCGTCCTGGATGCCGACCGATGGCAGGCCCAGCACCTCGGCGAACAGGTCGCAGAGGTGTTGTTCGCGGTTGTTGCGGGCGGCTGTGCCGCCGACGAGTTGGGAGAAGTCCGGGGTGGGCAGCGCGGCCACGTCGAGTTTGCCGGCGATGGTGCGGGGCAGCGCGTCGACCTGGACGAACGCTGAAGGGATCATGTAGTCGGGCAACGTCGCTCGTAGTCGTTCGGTGTCGACCGGCCCGCCGACCACGTAGGCGACGAGTCGGCCGTCGCGGACGACGACGGCGGCTTGGCCGAGGGCGGCCTCGATCTCGCCCACCTCGATCCGGTAGCCGCGGACCTTGACCTGTCCGTCGGCGCGGCCGGCGAACTCCAGCACTCCGTCCCGGTTGAACCGGGCGAGGTCCCCGGTGCGGTACATCCGCGCGCCGGCGGGACCGAAGGGGTCGGCCACGAACCGCTCGGCGGTGAGCCCGGCCCGGTTCAGGTAGCCGTGTGCCAGCCCGGCGCCGGCGACGTACACCTCGCCGAGCACCCCCGGCGCCACCGGCTGCAACGCGGCGTCGAGCAGATAGGTCCGCACGTTGGCCAACCGGTACGCCGACCGGTCCGGACCGTGCCATCCGTAGGCGTCCACCGATGCCTCGGTCGGCCCGTACAGGTCGTGGCAGGTCAGCCCGGGTGTGGCACACACCCGCTGCCACAACTGCCCGTCGATCGCCTCACCACCGACCAGCAGGACGCTCAGACCCGCGTCCAACAGCCCGGCTGGAAGCAACTCCCGCAGGAACGTGGGCGTCACGTCCAGCACGTCGATGTGCTGTTCACTCAACCGCGACACCACAACACCCGGATCGCGGTACTCGTCATCATCGAAAACGTGCAGGGTGTGCCCGTCGAGCAGCCAGATCAGCGGCTCCCACGACCCGTCGAACGTGAACGACGCGACGTGCGCCACCCGACGCCGCGGACCGGCCATCAGCCGCTCACGATGCGAGCCGAACAGGTTCACGATCCCCCGGTGGGGCACCACCACACCCTTCGGCCGCCCCGTCGACCCCGACGTGAAAATCACGTACGCCGCATCCTCCGCCGACGGCGCCCCCACGAACGGCGTCGCCTCCGGCACCGCCGAACCCACCACCAGTCGAGGGCCCGACCAGGGCACGTCGGTGTCCCCGGTGGTGACCAGGATCGCCGGCTGGGCGTCGTCGAGCATCGCAGTGATCCGGTCGGTCGGCTGGTACGCGTCGAGCGGCAGGTACGCCGCACCCGCCTTGAGCACGCCGAGGATCGCCGGGACGGTGAGCGGGCGGGACGTGGCCAGCGCGACGAGGCCGCCCGCGTACGCGGCGAGCGCACCGGCGAGCCGCGACGACCAGTCGTCCAGCTCGGCGAACGTCCAGGAGCGTCCGCCGGAGACCAGGGCCACCGCGTCGGGCCTGGCGGCCGCCTGCGCGACGAACAGGTCCACGATGGAGTTCGAGGGGATCGGCGCTGCGGCCTCCACGGCCAGCAGCCGCGAACGCTCGGCCGGGGCGAGCACGTCGATCCTGCTCACCACCGCCGACGGGTCGCCGGCGACCGTGGCGAGGACCCGCTGCAACCGCTCGACCAGGGTCTGGGCGGATGAACTGTCGTACCTGTCGGTGGCGTACTCCAGTTCGGCACGTATGCCGCCGCGGGTCTCGAAGAAGTCGAACGACAGGTCGAACATCGCGACGTGCTGGCGCACCCGCTCGGTCTCGACGCGCAGCGACCCGAGGTGCCAGGCGCCGTCGGCCTCGCCGAGGTAGGAGACCATCGTCTGGAACAGGGGGTGCCGGCTCAGGGACCGGACCGGGTTCAGTGCTTCGACCAGGTGCTCGAACGGTACGTCCTGCCGGTCGAATGCGGCGAGGTCGGTTTCTCGTACTCGGGCCAGCAGTTGCTGGAACGACGGGTCGCCCGATGTGTCGGTGCGGAGCACGAGTGTGTTCACGAAGAAGCCGACGAGGTCGTCCAGTGCGGTGTCCGGGCGGCCCGCCACGGGGGCGCCCAGTGGCACGTCAGTGCCCGCGCCCAACCGCGACAGCAGGACCGCCACCGCCGCCTGCACCACCATGAACATGGAGGTGCCTGTCGACCGGGCCAGCGCACGCAGCCGTTCGGTCACCTCGGCGGGCAGCGTGAAGTCGACAACGTCGCCGCGGTGGCTGGCCTCTGCCGGGCGGGGCCGGTCGGCCGGCAGGTCCACCTCGTCGGGCAGCCCGGCCAGGGCCTCCCGCCATCCGTCGACCTGCGCGGTGAGCGCGCTCGACTCTTCGCGCTGCCACAGCGCGAAGTCGGCGTACTGCACGGGCAGGGGCGGGAACGCCGGCGCCAGTCCGGCGCAGCGGGCCGTGTAGGCGGCCACGATGTCCCGGCGCAGCGGCACGTCCGACCATTCGTCGCCGGCGATGTGATGCAACAGCAGGAGCAGCACATGCTCGTCCGGTGCGATCCGGAAGAGCCAGGCGCGCAGTGGCGGCTCGTGGTCGAGGCGGAATGCGTACGCCCCGATCTCCGTGAGCCGTTCGGGGAGGTCCGCCTCGGCGATGTCCGCCACCGGCACCGCGACCGGTTCGGCGGGCAGGACGCGCTGGTACGGCTCACCGCCGTCCTGGTCGTTGAAGATGGTGCGGAGGGTTTCGTGTCGGGCCACCACGTCGCCGACGGCCGCGATCAACGCGTCAGTGTCGAGACGGCCCCGCAGTCGCCAGGCGATCGGGATGTTGTACGTCGGGTTCGGTCCCTCAAGCCGGTAGAGGAACCACAACCGTTGTTGGGCGTACGACAGCGGCACCCGGTCCGGGCGCGGCCGTGCCACCAGCGGCGCTCGACTGGATCCGACCAGCCTCGGCAACAGACCCGCCACCGTCGGTGCGTCGAACACCGCTCGGACCGGCAACTCCACACCCATGACGGCCCGCACCCGACCGGCGAGGCGCATCACCAGCAGCGAGTGACCGCCCAACGCGAAGAAGTCGTCGTCGATGCCCACCGACGGCACACCCAGCACCTCGGCGAACAGGTCACACAGGTGTTGCTCGCGGCTGTTGCGGGCGGTGCGACCCACGCGTGACCCGGCGAGGTCCGGAGCCGGCAACGCGGCCACGTCGAGCTTCCCGGCCACCGTCCGGGGCAGCGCGTCCATCTCGACGAACGCCGACGGGATCATGTAATCCGGCAACGTCGCCCGCAGCCGGTCCATGTCGACCGGCCCGCCCACCACGTACGCGACCAGCCGGCCGTCGCGGACCACCACGGCGGCCTGGCCGAGGGCGGCCTCGATCTCGCCCACCTCGATCCGGTAGCCGCGGACCTTCACCTGCCCGTCGGCGCGGCCGGCGAACTCCAACACCCCGTCCCGGTCGAACCGGGCCAGATCCCCGGTGCGGTACATGCGCACACCGGCGGGACCGAACGGGTCGGCCACGAACCGCTCAGCGGTCAACCCGGCCCGGTTCAGGTACCCGTGCGCCAACCCGGCCCCGGCGACGTACACCTCGCCGAGCACCCCCGGGGGTACCGGCCGCAACCCGCCGTCGAGGACGTACGTGCGCACGTTCGTCAGTCGATACGCCGACCGATCCGGGCCCTCCCACCCGTAGGCGTCCACCGATGCCTCGGTCGGCCCGTACAGGTCGTGGCAGGTCAGCCCCGGAGTGGCCGACACCCGCTGCCACAACTGCCCGTCGATCGCCTCACCACCGACCAGCAACACACTCAGACCCGCGTCCACCACACCCGCCGGAACCAACTCCCGCAGGAACGTGGGCGTCACGTCCAGCACGTCGATCCGCTGCTCACGCAGGTGGCCGACCAGCGCGGCGGCGTCGTGGTAGACGTCGGAGTCGATGACGTGCAGGGTGTGCCCGTCGAGCAGCCAGATCAGCGGTTCCCACGACCCGTCAAACGTGAACGACGCCACGTGCGCCACCCGACGCCGCGGACCGGCCATCAGCCGCTCACGATGCGAGCCGAACAGGTTCACGATCCCCCGATGGGGCACCACCACACCCTTCGGCCGCCCCGTCGACCCCGACGTGAAAATCACGTACGCCGCGTCGTCCGCCGACGGCGCCCCCACGAACGGCGTCGCCTCCGGCACCGCCGAACCCACCACCAGTCGAGGGCCGGCCCACTGCGGGGCCGGGTCGTCGCCGGCTGCTACCACAAGCACCGCCGGGGCCGCGTCGTCGAGCATCGCCGTGATCCGGGCGGTCGGCTGGTTCAGGTCGATCGGCAGGTACGCCGCGCCGCTGTCGAGCACGCCGAACACCGCCGGCACGGTGAGCGCCCGTGGCAGCGCGAGCGCGACCCGATCGGTTCGTGTGACGCCGCGCTCGCGCAACGCCCCGGCCAGTCCGGCAGCCCAGCGCTCCACGTCGGCGAAGGTCCACTCGCGTCCGTCCGCGACGAGAGCGACAGCCGTGGGCGTCCGGGTCGCCTGCTCGTGGAACAGCGCGCTGACCGTGGTGTCGGGCACCGGCCTGTCGGTGTCGTTCCAGCCCCGCAGGACGCGGTCCCGTTCCACCGAGGTCAGCACGTCGACAGCGGCGAGGGGTGCGTCCGGGGCGTCGCAGATCCGGGTCAGCACCAGGGTCAGCCGGTCCAGCAGCGTCCCGGCGGCGTCCCGGTCGATCAGGTCGGCGCGGTACTCCAGGTCGAGGTGCAGCCGGTGGCCGGGACGCGCGGTCAGTGTCAGGGGATAGTGCGCGCAGTCGCGGACGTCCGCGCCTGTCACGCGTAGGCCGTCGACCGGCTCCGGCAGCGACTCGCCCAGCGGGTAGTTCTCGAAGACCGTCAGGGTGTCGAACAACTCGCCGTGCCCGGCCAGCCGCTGGATCTCGGCCAACCCGAGGTGCTGGTGCTCCATCAGCCGCACCTGCCCGTCCTGCAGGCGGCGCAGCACTGTCGCCACCGGCGCGGCCGGGTCCAGGGTGATGCGTACCGGAATGGTGTTGATGAACAGACCGATCATGGTGTCGGCGCCGGGGAGGTCCGGTGGACGACCGGCGACTGTCGCGCCGACCACCACGTCGTCGCGTCCGGTCAGCGCCCCGGCCACAACCCCCCAGGCACCCTGGACGATGGTGTTCATGGTGAGCCCACGGGCACGACCGAGTGCGGTGAGCCGCGCGGTCAGTTCGACCGGGAGGTCACGCACGAGGCGTTCCGGCACCACCGCGTCGGCCGGGGGACGCCCGGCGAGCACTGTCGGTCCGTCCAGCCCGGCCAGTGCCTCGCGCCAGGCGGCCTCGGCTGCCGGACGGTCCTGAGCGGCGGTCCAGGCGAGGTAGTCGCGGAAGTCGGCGGGCTCCGGCAGCAGGTCGCCCCGGTACAGGGCGATCAGCTCGTCCAGCAACAGCGGCACCGACCAACCGTCGAGCAGCAGGTGGTGGTGGGTGATCACGAGTCGGTGCCGGTGTGGACCGAGGCGGACCAGTGTCATCCGCAGCAGCGGCGCGGTCGCCGGGTCGAGCCGGGTGGCGAGGTCCTTGTCGAGGAATCCGGGGAGTTCGTCCTCGGCCAGGGTCAGGGCGGACCAGGGCAGTGGCACGTGCCGCGGCACCACGGCCACGGACTGCCCGTTCTTGCGGCGGCGGAAGGCCACCCGCAGGTTGGGCCGACGGTCGAGCACTGACTGCCCGGCGGCCCGCAGCCGCTCGGCGTCCAGTGGCCCGTCCAGGGCGACTGTCAACTGCCCGGTGTAGACGTCCGGGCCGTCCGCGGCGAGGTGCGCGTGGAACAGCAGCCCCTCCTGCAGCGGGGTCAGCGACAGGATGTCGGCGATCCCGGAGGCATGCCCGGGAGTGGCGGTCGCGGTCACGAAAGCTCCCATTCGGCCTCGAACTCGTCGATCTCGTCCTGGCTGAGCGTCAGCGTCAGGTCGGACGGGGTGAGCCCGCCGGCGGCCGGGCCGCGGGCATGCACGACGAGCGCCTCCAGCGCGGCGAACCAGGCCGCGGCGAGGTCGGCGACCGCCGCGTCGTCCAGCAGGTCACGCGGGTACGCCCAGGTCACACCCAACTCCGGGCCGGCAGTGGTGTCCTGCACGTACGCGTTGATCTCCAACGTGTACGGCGCGACAGGCATGCCGAGGTCGAACCCGCCGGCCAGGATGCCGTGCCCCGCCACCGGCGTCCAGCTCTCGCCGTCGCCGGACGAGGCGGTGAACCGGCCGAGGTAGTTGAAGCTGACCTGCGGCGCGGGGCGGCCGGCCAGCTCAGGCTCGGTATCCGGATTGAGGTAGCGCAGCATCCCGTACCCGATGCCGTGGTCCGGGATGGCCCGCAGTTGCTCCTTGAGCCGCTTCAGCGCGGTGCCGGCACTCGGTCCACCGGTCAGCGCGTCGGCGACATCGATGTCACCGGGGTCGAGGCGGACCGGGAAGACTGTGGTGAACCAGCCGAGCCCCGGGGTGAGGTCGGCGTTCGCGACGATCTGCTCCTCCCGGCCGTGCCCCTCCAACGCGATGAGCACCGAGCGCTCGGTGCCCTTCCCGTGCCGGGTCCGCCAGTCGATCATCGCCAGGGCGAGCGCGGTGAGCAGCACGTCGTTGATGCCGGCGTGGAAGGCGGCGGCGACCGTGGTGATCACCGGTTCGGTGGTCGCGGCGGGCAGTCGTACGGTGTGCCGGGCGACAGTGGCGAGGTCGTCCACCGGCCGCAGCGGGCGCCGCGTCAACGCGGGGTCCGCGCCGGTCAGGATGCGCTGCCACAGCGGGAGTTCCGCTGTGCGTTCCGGGCGGCGGGCCGCCTCGGTGAGTTCCGTGGCCCACCGCCGGAAGGACGTGCCGGTGCGTTCCAGGACGGGGGTACGACCAGCCAACCGCCGCTCCCAGGCGGTGGCGAGGTCGGCCGGCAGGATCCGCCACGAGACGCCGTCCACGATGCTGTGGTGGATGACCAGCAACAGCCGGCCCGGCGCGGAGTCCCCCCTGTCGAACCAGACGGCCTGGGCCAGCACACCTTGCTCGGGGTCGAGCCGGCCGGCGGCGGCCTGCTCCTCGACCTCGATCACCGCTGCGGGTTCGGCCCGCCGCAGCCACGACCGGCCGGTGCCGCGCGGCGCGACGTGCAGCCGGCCCGGTGTCGTGGGGGTGGCGCGGATCAGCCGTGAACGCAGCAGGTCGTGCCTGTCGGTGAGCGCGTTCAGCACGGCGGCCAGGTCAGCCTCTGTGGCTCCCGCCGGGGTCGCGAGCACGATCGACTGGCTGAACGCGTCGATCGGGCCGCCGGTCTCGTCGAGCCACCGCAGGATCGGCGTGAACGGGACGTCGCCCACGCCGTCGTCGGGCTGGTCCTGGGTGCCGGTGTCGAGGTCGGTGACGACCTTGGCCAGCGCGGCCACCGTCCGAAGCTCGAACACCTGGCGTGAGGTGCAGACCAGCCCCGCCGCGCGGGCGCGCAGCACGAACTGGATGGAGACGATGCTGTCCCCGCCCAGGCTGAAGAAGTCGTCCTCGATGCCGACGCCGGGGACGCCGAGGACGTCCGCGTACAGCTCGCAGAGCACCCTCTCCCGTGGCGTGCGGGGGGCGGTGCCGGTGGCCTGGGCGGCGTAGTCCGGTGCTGGCAACGCGGCCCGGTCGAGCTTGCCGCTGGTCAGCACCGGCAGTCGGTCCAGCAGTACGAAGCCGGTCGGCACCATGTAGCTGGGCAGCCAGGATTCGGCGTGCAGGCGCAGCGCCTTCACCAGCGCCGTCGGATCGCCGACCGCGGTCAGGGTGTTGGCGTGCGCGACCACGCCACCGGGGCGGTAGGCGTGGCGGGGCTCGGCGCCGCGTTGGAAGACGACGTCCAGATCGCCGCTGGTCGAGGAGCCGTCCCAGGTCACCACGGCCCGGTAGCCGGATGCGTCGGCCAGCGCGTGGAAGTCTTCGACGGACGGGGCGTGTTTCCCACCCAGGCGGGCGTTCGGCACACCTGTGATCCGCAGCCGCTGCGGGCCGACCGCCAGCTGGTCCCGGACGTCGTCCAGGCGCCCGGCCCAGGCGTACGTCGCCTCGGCTGGGGGCGGGGGCGTGGGCGCGGTGGTCAGCACGACGTCGTAGCGGTAACGGCTCAGCTCGTTGTCGTAGCCGCCCCGCTTGACCCACACCTCGGCGCCCCGGATCGATCCGCTCGGCAGCGCGGCGAAGTAGTCCGGGTCGAGCAGTAGCTCGCGTTCGGCTCGGACCGCCGCCTCGACCGCGGCGTCCAACTCGGCGGGGGCGACGCCACGGCTGGCCTGGATCGCCTCGTGCAGCATCCGGTGCAGGCGCAGGTTACGGACGTCCCCGACGAAGATCACACCGCCGGGGGCGAGTCGCTCGGCTGCGGCGCGCAGCACGCCAGTCAGGTAGTCGGCGCTCGGGAAGTACTGCACCACCGAGTTGATGACGACAGTGTCGAACCAGCCGGTCGGCACCCCCGTCAGGTCGTGGGCCGGTTGGGCGCGAAGCGTGACCCGTTCGTCGAGCCCCGGGATCGTCGTCACCGCGGCACGTAACGTGTCGATGGCCTGCTCGGAGAGGTCCAGCCCCCAGTAGCTCTCGCACTCCGGGGCGAGTCGCGACAGCAGCAACCCGCTGCCGACGCCGATCTCCAGGACGCGTCGGGGCCGCAGCGACCGGATCCGGTCGACTGTGGTGTCCCGCCACTCGCGCATCTGCTCCAACGGGATGGGCGAGCCGTCGAAGCTGCTGTTCCATCCGGTGAAGTTCTCGTCGAAGCGCTCGACCCGGCCGGCCTGGTAGAGCAGTTCGTGCAGCTCCTTCCACTCGGCGACCTGACTGTCGGCCCGGTCGTCCGGTGCGTCGTCCTCGCTCGGTACGACGTAGGCGGCCAGCCGCACGTCACCCGGGCGGTCCTCGCGGGCCAGCACGGTGACCTGGCCGACGTTCGGGTGGCGGGCCAGCACCGACTCGATCTCGCCCAGCTCGATGCGGTATCCGCGCACCTTCACCTGGTCGTCGACCCGCCCGAGGAAGTCCAGCCGGCCGTCGGCACGCCAGGTCGCCACGTCACCGGTGCGGTACATCCGTCGGCCGGGTGGCCCGTACGGGTCGGCGAGGAACCGCTCGGCGGTCAGGTCCGGCCGGTTGACGTAGCAGCGGGCCAGTCCCGGACCGGCGAGGTAGAGCTCGCCGGGCACACCGGGCTCGACCGGCCGCAGCGCGTCGTCGAGCACGTAGGCGTCGGTGCCCGGGTCGGGGCGTCCGATCGGGACGGAGGAGCCCGCGATCCGCTCCGGGTCACACTCGCCAAGCGTGGAGTTGACGGTGGCCTCCGTCGGGCCGTACGCGTTGAACATGCGGCGGCCCCGCGCCCAGCGGGCGACCAGTTCCGGTGACACCCGTTCGGTGCCGGCCAACAGGATGCCCGGTGGCAGTTCACACTCCGGGGGCAGTGCGGCCAAGAGCGCCGGTGGCAGGATCATGAAGTTGACCCGGTGCCGGATCGCGTACTCGGTGAGCGCCGGTCCGGCGACGCGGCGGTCGGCGGGGACGATGACCAGCCGCCCACCGGAGAGCAGGGCCAGGCAGAGATCCCAGAACGCCACGTCGAAGCTCGGCGAGGCGAAGTGCAGGACCCGGACGTCGGGGGTGAGCCCGAACCGCTCGAACTGGGTGGAGAGCAGCTTGGCCACGCCGGTGTGGGTGAGCAGCACTCCCTTGGGTCGGCCGGTCGAGCCCGAGGTGTAGATGACGTAGGCGGCGTGGTCGACCCGCAGGCCGGGGCGTTCGGGGTCGTCGGCCGACGCGTTCGCCAGCTCTGCAGTCACCTCGGGGGCATCGAGCAGCAGCCGGGGCACATCGTCGACCCGGGGGAGCCGGTCGGCCACCTCGGAGGTGGTGACCAGGCAGACCGGCCGGGCGTCGCCGACCAGGTAGGCGAGCCGCTCGGCCGGGTCGGCCGGGTCCAGCGGAAGGTAGGCGCCCCCGGCCTTCAGCACGGCCAGCTCCGCCACGATCATGTCGACCGAGCGCGGCACGGCGAGCCCGGCCACCCGATCCGGGCCCAGCCCTCGGGCGACGAGCAGGTGCGCCAGCCGGTTGGCCCTGGCGTCCAGCTCGGCGTAACTGACCTCGATGTCCTCGAAGACGACAGCTACCGCGTCGGGGTTGCGTCGAGCCATCGTCGCGAAGGCGTCCGGGAGTGTGGTCGGCGCGACGGTCAGCGGGCCGCCAGTGGAGTGCGCCTCCCGGTCCGCCACGGTGCCGCCGGTGCTGCCACCGATGATCTGCATACAGTCGCTCCTGAGGGCCGGGGCGGTTGAAGTCGGTAAGGCAAGCCTGCCCTAAATGTGTGGATCCGGGGCGCGACGGATCCGGGGCCCGGCCCATCGGCGCGAACCCCGGAGGCCCGAACGAATCAGCGCCCGCGCGTCACGGGTGGCTGGTGAGATAGCCGCCCATGGTGCGGAAGTACTCCGCCGCGGTCAGCTCGGTGCCGTCGTCCAGGCGGACCCGCTCGATCGCGAGACCGCGGCTCTTGCCGCGGCGGGCCTCGGCGCCAGCCACGATGACGACGGCGTCACCCTCGCGGATGAAGATGCGACCAGGCGTACCGCCGTAGTTGCCCTGCGAGACGGACGCGGCGGTGATGCGCAGTCGCTGTCCCTTGTGGAACGCGTACGCGTTCGGGTACGGGTCGGACTGCGCCCGGACCAGCCGGTCCAGCTCCTCCGCCGACCAGGTCCAGTCGATGCGGTTGTCCTCGTCGGACCGCTTGTGGAAGAAGCTGGCCTTCGAACGGTCCTGCGGCGTCCAATCGGTCTTGCCGGAGGCGATCAGCGCGAGACCGTCGACGGTGATCGGCCCGAACAGCTCCAGCGTCTTGTGGAAGAGATCGGTGGTGGTGTCGCGTGGGCCGACCGGGACCGACCGCTGCAACACGACGTTTCCGGCATCCAGCTCCGCATCCATCATGTGCGCGGTCACCCCGACCTCCTTCTCGCCGTTGATCAGAGCCCAGATCAACGGCGAGAAGCCCGCGTACGCGGGAAGTAACGAGTCGTGCACGTTGAGCGTGCCCCGGCGGGGCAACTCGAAGATCTGCGGTGGGATCCAGGTACGCCAGTTGGTCGCCACGATGACGTCCGGATCGGCCTTCTCCAGCGGGACCAGCAGGTCGTCGTCGGGCCGGTCACGGACCTCGACTGGAACGCCGTGCGCCGCCGCGAGGTCGGCGACCGAGTCGCTCCAGATCCGCTCGTACGCGTGGTCACTCGGCGGATGCGTGACCACGAGAGCGACCTCGTGCTCCGAGTCCAGCAGCGCTTGCAGGGTGCGATGCCCCCACGTCTGGTACCCGAACATGACTACCCGCACGGTTCCTCCTGGCCCATCCAACTCAGCAAAAGTTAGGTTAGTCTAACCTAGCTTCGCGCCGTCCCCGGGGGCGGCTCGTTCACGTGCAGGGTGTCGACCCGCTCGACCTGACGATGAGGACTGCCGATGTCACAGGCCGCTCCGTACGGCGCAATTCCGGTCATCGACCTGCTGGGAATCGGCTTCGGTCCGTCCAATCTGGCCCTGGCGGTCGCTGTTCACGAGCACAACCGCAGCGGCGGCGCGACGGACCCGGTCACCGCCGTGTTCCTGGAGCGCCAAGCCCGTTTCGGCTGGCACCGCGGCATGCTTCTGTCGGACGCGACCATGCAGGTGTCCTTCCTCAAGGACCTGGTCACGCTGCGTAACCCCACCAGTGAGTTCAGCTTCCTGTGCTACCTGCAGGACCAGGGACGACTCATCGACTTCGTCAACCACAAGAGCTTCTTCCCGCTGCGCGTCGAGTTCCACGACTACCTCGAGTGGGCCGCGGCCAAGGTCGGCGACATGGTGCACTACGGCCAGGACGTCACAAAGGTCGTCCCGGTGCTCCGCGACGGCGTCGTCGAGGCGTTCGACGTGCTGGTCTGCCACAGCGGCGGCGCCAGCTCGTACCGCGCCCGCAATCTCGTCATCGCGACCGGGCTGCAACCGCAGACCCCGGCCGGCGTGGAGATCTCCGACCAGATCTGGCACAGCCGCGACCTCCTGACCAACATCGACCGGCTCGACGGCACCGACCCGTCCCGGGTCGTCGTGGTGGGCGCCGGCCAGAGTGCCGCCGAGGTCACCGCGTTCCTGCACGAGCGGTTCCCGAACACCGAGGTCTGCGGTGTGTTCTCCCGCTACGGCTACAGCCCGGCCGACGACAGCTCGTTCGCCAACCGCATCTTCGACCCGGCCGCCGTGGACGATTACTTCACCGCGCCGTCCGAGGTCAAGACGATGCTGATGAACTACCACCGCAACACGAACTACGCGGTCGTCGACGCCGAACTCATCGAGGACCTCTATCGGCGCTCCTACCAGGAGAAGGTAAACGGCGTCCAGCGGCTGCGCCTGCTCAACATGTCCCGCCTGACCGGAGCCCGCCAACACGACGGCAGGGTGGCGGTGAGCGTCGAGACGCTGACCACCGGCGAGGTGTCGGTCCTCGACGCCGACGTCCTGATCTGCGCCACCGGCTACCAGCCGGTCGACCCGTTCCCGCTGCTCGACGACGCCGCCCGGTACTACCACCGGGACGAATTCGGCCGGGCCGTGGTGCAACGCGACTACCGCATCCGGGCCGACGCGTCCGTGTTGGCCAACGTCTACCTGCAGGGAGGCACCGAACACTCCCACGGCATCACTGCCTCCCTGCTGTCCAACGCTGCCGTACGCGCCGGCGAGATTCTCGGCTCCATCGTCGGCCACCTCGGCGACGCGCGCCCGATGGCCAACCGCGTCGCGGTGAGCGCGGGCGTTCCGGACTGACGGCGCAGCCCCCGTCGATCGCCCGGCAACTGCGCCTGGCCGACGTGGCGTCGCTGCTATTCGGCGTCGGTGACGATGACGAGGTTGGCCATGTCGACGACCGGCCGGTAGCCGAGGGCGGCGTAGATCTTGTTCGAGGTCGGGTTGGCCTGGTCGGTGAACAGGCAGACCCGCGCACCCTCGGCCTGGATTCGCCGGGAAACCTCGGCGACCGCGTTGCTGGCCCAACCACGCCCGCGCTGGGCCGGCGGTGTGTACACCGGGCCCACGCGGGCCACCCCGAACGCCGGTGGGTTGGCGCCGGTGAGGTGCACCGGCTCGCCGGTCTCGTCGACCCAGAACCACAGCCGTCCGGTGTGGAGTCGGCGCAGCATCTCCGCGTGGTCGGGCACGTCGTGCGCGCTGGCACCGCGCGGGCGGCCCGCCTGTTCGTCGGCGTCGCCCACGAACGCGGCGAACCACTCCGTGACCAGTCCCACGTCGTCCTCGCTCGCGGCCACCAGGCCGCCACGGACAGGTGGCGGCCAGGCCAGCTCGCCGAGTTCGTGCAGTCGTGTGTGCTGGGTGACCTGGACCCGACCCCCGCCGAGCCGGGTCAGCTCGGCGGCGCACAGCTCAACGGCGGGCAGGGCCCCGTTGACCGCGAGGACCTCCTCACCGCGCTCATGCAACGCGTGGGCCAGCGCAACGGCCGCCTCGTCGGGCATGGGCAGCAGGAAGGGCGGGTAGGGGGCGTACGGCGCCGAGCGCATCCCCGCGCCGACCACGGCACCCGAGTCGTCGCTGACCACCAGCCACCAGTTGCGGTCGGGCTGCGAGATTCCCTCGGACCGCTGCGACAACACCCGGTGCGCGATGGTGGTCACCACAGTGCTGACGACCGGATCGGCGCCCAGGTAGTCACCCGCAGCGGCCAGGAACTCTTCCGGATCGGTGTAGAACCGCAGCCGCAGGCCGGCCATCGGGAGGATGCTCATCTGCGTACGCTAGCCACCGTCGACCACGTCGACACCCGAATTTTGCACGGCGGAGAACCTGCGAACCCTGAGCCAGCCGGCGCGCGCTGCCGCGCGGAGAGGCGCCGGGTCCGGCCTTCACCGTCGTCCTGAGGCTCGGGTACGAGACCTCGACGCCGTTGAAGGCCGGGCGCCGTCGTGCGTCAGCGGCCCTGCAGGCGCTTCACGTTGTCGCCGAAGGTCCATCCCTTCGACCCGTCCCAGTTAGCCGACCAGGTCATCAGGCCCTTGAGGCCGGGCACGGAGTTCCATGCCTGCGTGACCAACGACGTCGACAGGTAGCCGCCGCCCGCCCCGTTCTGCGCGGGCAGGCCCGGGACCTGCTTGTCGTACGGCACACGGATGGTGGTGCCCTGAATGGTGAGGCCGTTGTTCAGGCACTGCGTCTGCACCGTGAAGCCCTGCACGGTGCCCGCCGGGTACGAGTCGCCGGCGCAGCCGTACATGCTGCCGTTGTAGTACTGCATGTTCAGCCACCAGAGCCGGCCGTTGTCCACGTACTTCTTGATGATCGGCAGGTACGAGCCCCAGATCGAGCCGTAGACCACGCTGCCACCGGTGACGTAGGCCGTCTCCGGCGCCATGGTCAGGCCGAAGTTCGACGGCATCCGGGCCAGCACACCGTCGATGATCCGGATCAGGTTGGCCTGCGACGTGGACAGGGTGTTGATGTTGCCGCTGCCGGTCAGGCCGGTCTCGATGTCGATGTCGATGCCGTCGAAGTGGTAGGCCGTCAGGATCGGCACGATCGTCGCGATGAACCGGTCGGCGACCGCGGCGGAACTCAGGTCGATGCCCGCGGCGGCCCCGCCGATCGACATCAGGATGGTGGCGCCGGCCGCTTTGGCCTGGCACATCTCGGCCGGGGTCGCCACCTTCACGCCAGCGTCCATGCCGTTCTCCCAGAGGACGGTGCCGTCCGAGCGGATGACCGGGAACGCCGCGTTGATCACGTTGTAGCCGTGCTGGGTGAGCCGGCTGTCGGTGATCGGGATCCAGCCGAGGCCGGGGTGTACGCCGTTGGAGGCGCCGTCCCAGTTCTCCCAGTAGCCCTGCAACACCTTGCCGGTGGGCCGCGACTTCACCGCGCAGGTCCCACCGGTCGGCGGCGGCGTGGTGGGGGGAGGTGTGGTCGGTGGTGGGGTGGTGGGCGGCGGAGTGCTACCCGAGCACGCGCCCAGGTCACGCCACAGCGACGGAGTCGCGGCGGGGTTCCAGCCGGCGCCGGGGTGCGCGGTGTGGGTGACCAGTGCCTGGTATTGCCTGCCGCTGTAGGTGACCTGGGCGCCCGCCTGGTAGGTGGGGCCCTCGGACCAGCCCGGGGCGGTGCAGGCGACCATCGGGGCGGCGTTGGCCGAGGACACGGCCGCCATGCTGCTGGGGACGAAGGCGACGGCGGCCGCGACGGTCATCGCCGCCCCGGCTACCACTGCGAAAATTCGACGGCTTCTCATGGCTCACTCCCCAGGCTTCGACGACCCGCGACCTCCACATATTGACGTTCGTGAAGTTTAATATCAAGGGTTGTTTACAGATCCGGGGAAGTTGGGGGTGCCGAGGCCGGGGCGCCTCCCTGGGTTCCCTACTTGGAGCGTGGGCCTCGTCTATCTGGCGCCGCACCTCATGAACCGACGCAGTGCATCGAGTGTCGCCGGGGCGAGCACGTCGGGATTGGCGGGATCGGTCAGATCGTGAGCCACGCCCGGTAGCACGATTCGGCCGGGCCCGCTGGTGTGCGCCCGCTCCAGCGCTACCGCCAGCTGCGTGGTCGTGTGGCACGGGACCTGCTGGTCGATGGTTCCGCAGGTGAGCAGGGCAGGGGTCCGAGGCGGTAGCCGGTGTGCGACCGAGACAGGGTTGATGGCGTCGATGGTTTCCACGTACCGCCGACTGGGACCGGCGAGGGCCCGGAAGAGTGTGGCGAGCGCGGGCGGCATGGCGCTGGTGTCGGGCGGGCGGTGCGCCCGGAGATCGGCAACGGCCTGGTCGACGGCGCGGCCGATGGTGAGTTGCTCCTGCCGGCTCAGCTGGCCTGCGGCGACGGCGGCGGCGAGCTGGTCGTGCAGTTGCTGGGCGAGCACGTCGAGGAACCGTCTCGCCAGGGGTTGCAACAGCCCGACTCCGGCCGCGCGGGGTTCGGCGGTGACCGCGACCCGCAGTGCCGTCAGTGCGCCTTCGCTGTGACCGATCAGGCGTACCGCTCGCCGGTTGACCTCGGGCTGGCCGGCGAGTAGCCGGTACGCGGCATCGGCTTGGCGGACGAAGGCGGGGTAGTCGAGCGTCTCGGGCCGTCCGGTGTAGGCGCCCAGCCCGGTCCGGCCCGTGCCGTACTTGTCGAAGCGCAGGCTGACGACTCCGTCACCCGCCAGCGCCCCGGCAAGTTTGGCCAGGGTGTGCGGGGTGAGCGCGGGCGGCTGGTCGCCGTTGCGGTCGGTGGGACCGCTGCCGGGCAGCAACAACACGGCAGGCATCTTCTGCCCCCGGCGGTGGGCGGGGATGTGCAGGGTGCCGTACGTGATGGTCCCGTCGACGGTGAAGGTGATCTCACGGTCCGCGGCCGGCGTGGCTGGCCTGGCCTGCGCGGCGGTGGCGGTGGCGGGAAGGGACCCTGCGGCGATGCTGCCGACCATGACGGTGCCGACCGCGACCCTCCGTGCGATCCGGCGGACGGTCCGCGGCACCCGGCCGATCGAGATCATCGCCGGACCGCCTGCTCGATCAGGGCGACCGTGGCGGCCGGGTCGGCGACCTCCACGACCAGGCGGGCGTAGTCCTCGTCCGCGAGTTCGATGACGACGGCGCGGGCACCGTCACGAATGTTCCAGAAGATGCGTTCACCGTCCTGGTGGAAGGTGCCGGCCGTGATCACACCGGGCAGGCTCGTTCCCGGTGCGCGCAGGCCCTTGGGTTCGGCGGCGATGCCCGGGTCGGCGGTGGCGCCGCGGACGTTGGCCAACGGGATCACCATGCGGCTCTTGAGCGACCACAACCTGTCCATACCTTCGATCTGCACGACGAGGTCGTCGCCATCGATGAGGACATTGGCCATGAATACGGTCCTTTCGTCAGCCCCGGCGGCACCGGCTGCGGGGCGTGGTGGGGCACCGGCGCGCGCAGCGCTGGGCGGGGTGGTCGGGTGAGCACAGGGCTACCAAGGGTCGGCCGATGCCGGAGCGGCACGGATCCGCAGCCGCTCGCCCAGTAGCACGTCCAGCGCGGTCGAGCGAGGGTCGTCGGCGGGGGTCGTCGACGCCCGTTGCAGGGCCTGATCAAGCGCCTGCCACGCCTTGGCCACGAGGGTGGCTACCTCGACGTCGTTGGGGGCGCGTTCGACCGCGGCCAGCAACAGCAGATCGAGCGCGGAGCCGTCGGCGACTGCCGCGTCGGCGGCGAGTTGCTCGGTCAGCGACGGTAGGCGGTGCTCGAGGTGCCACCGCAGGGCGGCGAGATACAGACCTCGCTTGCTGCCGAAGGTCTTGTACAGACTGTTGCGGTGCACGCCCAGCTGTTGGACGAGGTCGTCGACGGACACCCCGTCGTAGGCCCGGACGGCGAACAGCTCCGCTGCCGCGGCCGTCACGGCCTGTTCGTCGAAACCCCTCGGGCGTCCCATGTCGAGAACCCTAAATTATTTGGGAACGACCAGTCAAGAACAATCGTTCCTAATCTGCGCGGGTGCTCCGCTGCCGCTGGACGAGGACGGTGAGATCGTCGCGCCGGATGGCGGCGACTGGCCTGGGCAATCGGGCGACAAGCGCTCGGGCGGTGAGCAAGCTGTCCGTCGAAGATCGCTCTGCCAACCGGCGCGCGGGTTGGCCAGGCGGGACGGATCGCGTGGCGGCTGGCCACGCCGGCCTGTCTGCCTGTCTGCCTGTCTGGCGAGGGCGACGTTCCTGACGCGGCAGTAGCCCTGCGGCACCCACCGTCTCCGCGCGATGCCTGCTGGGCGCTTGACGGTAGGGACCGCGCCGATATAATTCATCAAACCGGGATGTCACCAGATGAGGAAAGCCCTTCGTTCGGCACGAGCACACCCGTCGAGCCGGCCCGCCGTTCGAGCAGCGTGGAGGCTACGTGTCCACTATAGATTCGCCGCTGGCGGCCGGGAGGAATGATTTGCCCGCGCACGGCACCGGTTGGGTCGACGACGTCCTGCTGGCCGGGCCGGGCAGCGAAACCTGCCTCGTCCTCGGCGTACCGATCACCAGGGCGCAGCTGCGCGCCGAGGTGACCTCCCGGCAGGCCCGGCTCACCGACGCCGGCCTGCGTCCGGGCGGCGCGATTGTGCTGCGCCTGCCCTCCTCGCTGGCATACGTGGCCAACCTTCTCGCCGCCTGGCGGATCGGCGCCCAGGTGACGCTGCTGGACCACAGACTGTCACGCGGCGAGGTGGAGCGGGCGCTCGAACGCGTCGGCGCGCAGTTCCTCGTGCAACCCGCCGCGGCGGTGGTCGCTCCGCTGCGCGGCTTCGTCACAGTCGACGAGACGGTCGTCGCACTCCCGGCCGGGCGACCCGCGCCGACATCGCACGCGCTCATCCAGCTGAGTTCCGGGTCCACCGGTCCGTCGAAGGTCATCGGCCGCACCGTCGACGATCTCGTCGCCGAGATCGAGCGCTACACACGCATCGACGGCGTGCCCCGGCCCGGCGAGCGGCTCGTGCTGCTCGCGTCGATGGCGCACGTGCTCGGCCTGGTCGGCGGCCTGCTCTACGCGCTGCACGCCCGTGTCAGGCTCACGCTGCCCGAACGGATGACCGTGGGTGGGGTGCTGGGCGCCATCACGGCGGAATCGACGCCGACCACGGTGATCGGTGTTCCGGTCCACCTCGAGATGCTGATGGCCGGCCGCCCCGACGGGCCGCTGTCGCAGTTCGTGCGGATGACCACGGCGGGCGAGCTGGTCCGGCCCGGGGTCCGGGAGCGTTTCGCGACCTGCTACGACACCGTGCTGGCCAACATGTACGGGATGACCGAGGTCGGCGTCATCGCCACCGACCTGTTCGGCGAACACCGGCCCGGGGTCCGCCCGGCGCCCGGGATCGACGTACGGGTCGTCGACGGTGAGCTTCAGGTGCGCCGACCCGTCACACCGTACGTGGGGCTCGTCGACGAGAGCCGCTGGTCCGACGGCTGGCTGCGCACCCGTGACGCCGCCTCGCTCGACCCCGTGACGGGCCTGGTCACGATCCGCGGTCGCCTCGACTCGCAGGTCTCCATCGGGGGCCTCAAGGTCGACCTGACCGAGGTCGAACAAGCCATCCTCGACCTGCCCGGCGTCACCGAGGTGGTGGTGACGTTCGACGGCGGTGCCATCGAGGCCTACACGGCGGTGGAGAAGCCGTGGACCGGGCCGGAGCTCGACGCCGCGCTGGAGGACGTGCTGGCCCCGTACAAGCGACCGCTGCGGTGGCAACTCCTGGAGCGTCTGCCGCGTACGTCCAGCGGCAAGGTCGTGCGTGACGTGGCGGTGCTGCGCAGTGCGTCGGCCGGGCCGACGCCGTCATGATGCCCCTGCACGGGACGCGTGCGGCGCAGCTGCCGACCGGCCCCGGCCGTCATGGCGCGGTCGCCTCCCGGGGGTCGGTGATCAGCCGGATGCCGTCGGCAGCGCCGTCGTGGAGCAGCCTGTCCTGCCCGGCCACCGCCAGCACCAGGCCGCCGGAGAGCACACCGCAGGCCACCCCGGCCGTGCTGCCGGGCACGGGGCGTAACGGCAGCGAGCCCAGCGGGTCCGGCCAGACGGGCGGCAGCACCAGCGGCTGCCGTAGACCGCCGCCGCGCAGGCCGGTGCCGCGTGCCTTGCCGATGGCCTCCTTCTGCGTCCACAGCCACAGGAACGCGCTGGTGTGCAGCGCCGCCGGCCGGTCGGTCAGCCAGTCGGCGTCGGCCGCCGTCATCCAGCGCCGGGCCAACGCCTCACCCGGCAGGGCGCGCTCGCGCTCGACGTCCACACCGACCTCCGTGACCGCAGACACGGCCACCGCGACCACGCCGCGTCCGTGGCTGATGCTCGCGTGCAACCCTCGCGCCGCGCCGGTGAGCCTCGGCCGGCCGGTCTGGTCCCGTGCCACGGCGACCTCGCCTGCCGGCACGCCGAGCACGTCGGCGGCGGTGTCGACCAGATATCCCGACGCCCGATCCCTGGGGTCGCCGGTGACCCTCGCAATCCGCACCACGACCCATTCCATGGGAGGAGTCAAGCAATGTCAGATGAGGTTCGCCAGTCCATCATCGATGCGCTGGCCCAGATGAACTACGACGTCGACGACGTCAACGGGACCACAGTGCTCGGCCCCGCCGGGCTCGACCTGGAGTCGCTGGCCGTCGCCGAACTCGCCGTCCGGGTGGAGGACACCTTCGGAGTCAAGTTCACTGATGAGGAGTTGGAGAAGCTGGCCGACCTGACGCTCGATCGGTTCGCCGCCGAGGTGGCCGGGCGTGCGGAGCCGGCGTTGAGCGCACCTGCCGCGCCGGCTGCTACGGCGGAGTGACGGTGGGCGGCAGCGATCGCCGCGACGAGATCCTGTCGATCCTCGCCGCCGTGGGTTACCGGACAGTCGACGCCTCGCGCGAGCGCATCGACTCGCTGGAGCTCGCCCGGCTGGTCCACGAGCTTGAGCGGCGCTACGGCATCGACCTGGACCTGGACGACGACGAGTTGGCGGCCATGTCCACGGTGTCCGGTGCGGCGGAGCTCCTCGGCCGCCTTACCCTGACGGCGGCGGAGCCCGAGTGACCTGCTCACCTGTTCTGGTCACCGGGCTGGGCCTGCTGACGGCCCACGGCCGTGGCGCCGCGCGGCTACTGGCGGCGGTGTTGGCCGGGGAGCCCGCGTTCAGCGAGGTTCGCCGCTTCGACCCGGGCCGCAGCCGGGTGCGGGCGGCGGCGACGCTGGCCGACGCGGGCGACCTGACCGCCGAATTGGTCGCCGTGGTGGCGGATGCCTGCGACGACGCCGGGTTGGCGCACCGTCGAGCGGAGTGCCAGTTGTTCTTCGCCACCGGCACGGGCACCACAGTGGTCCGTTCCGGCGGGCAGGGCAACGGGCCGGCCGAACTGGCGGCCGCCGTGGCCCGGCGGTCGGGGCTTTCCGGCGTCGCGCGGGTCTACACGTCGGCATGCGTGGCGGGCAGCACGGCGCTGGCCGAGGCCGCCTCGATGATTGCCCGGGGCCGCTGCGAACGCGCCGTGGTCGCCGGGGGCTTCCTCGTCGACGCCGACCACCAGGCCCTGTTCGACGCCGGCCGGGCGCTGGCCGACGACGGCGCCGTACGGCCGTTCAGTAAGGACCGGCGGGGGATGCTGCTGGGCGACGGGATCGTCGCCGTGGTGCTGGAGTCGGCGGCCGGCACCCGGGGTCGGGGCGATCGGGTGCGGTCCCGGCTGGCCGGCTGGGCCCGGGCTGGAGACGCGTACCACGTCTGCCAGCCCGACCCGGGCGGCGCCGGGTTGGCGTCGGCCATCCGGGCCGGCCTGGCCCGGGCCGGGGTGACGCCGGAGGAGGTGGCCTACGTCAACGCCAATGGCACCGGCACGATGCGCGCCGACGCCGCCGAGAGCAGCGCCCTGCGCACCGGCCTCGGCGCCGTGGCGGGGTCGGTCGCGGTCAGCTCGACCAAGTCCGTTCACGGGCACGCCCTGGAGGCGTCCGGTCTGCTCGAGTTCGCGGTCACCGCACTGGCCCTCGACGCGGGACAGCTGCCGGTCAACGCCGGCTTCCGGGCGGCGGATCCGCAATGCCCGGTACAGGTGGTCCGCGAGCCCAGCCCGATGGTGGGCCGGTACGCCCTGAGCTGCAACCTCGCCTTCGGCGGCGCGAACACCGCGCTGGTGCTGGGGGCGGTGTGACCGGCCTCGACACCGACCGTGGTGCGCTTCACGAGCTGGCCCGCGCGGCGTGGCCCGAGCCCGGCGACGCTGGCCCACCGCCGCCGATCCGCGGCTTTGTCGCCTCGCCGTTCGCCCCGCTCGTCGCGGCCGTCGCCGGTCGCTGCCTGCACCGGCGCACCGGAGTCGGGCCGGCTGGGCAGACCGCTGTCGTCCTGGTCAGCGCGTACGCCGACCAGGCGACGGCGGCGGCGGTCGTCGCGGAGGTGGACGCTGGCCGCCGGGTGTCGCCGATGTACTTCTTCCAATCCGTGCCGAACTCGATCCTCGGCCACGTCGCCACCGAATGGGCGTTGACCGGACCGGTCGTGTGCCTCAGCCCGGCCGGCGATCCACTTGGCGAGGGCCGGGCGGTGGCCGAGGGCCTGTTCGCCGATGGAGACGCGGCCGAGGCGCTGGTGATCATCGTCGAGCACGGCGCCGACCCGGCCAAGCCCTCCGGCGCTACCGCCGTGCTGCTGAGGCCGGACAACCAGACGACCAGGCCGCCGACCGGCGGCGGACAGGGCGGTTGACATGACCGGATCGACCAGAGTCTCGGCCACCATCACCGGCATCGGGCTGGTGACGCCCGTCGGGCGGGGCGTGGCGGACTTCTTCGGGGCGATCTGCACCGGACGCTCCGGGCTGGTGCGCCCACCCGACGGGCACGGCGCGGCCGGTGCCACGGAGGCGGTCGGGATCGCCCCGGACATCGACCCCACCACAGTGCTGCCGCGCAACGAGGTGCTGGGCGCCGACCGATTCCTGATCATGGCGTTGGCCGCCGCCGACGACGCGATGCGCGACGCCGCGCTGGAGGTCGGCCGCGATGTCGACCCGCTGCGGATCGCCGTTGTCGTCTCCAGCGGAGCGGGCGGCCTCACCACCTATGAGGCGCAGGCCAAGGCCCGGGAGGAGCGCGGCCGCACCGCGGTGAGCGCGTACCTCTACCCAGGCTTCCTCCCCAACATGGCGGCCGCCCGTATCGCCATCAGGTACGGCATCCAGGGCTACAGCTCCTGCATCGCCACCGCCTGCGCGGCCGGCGCCCACGCGGTGGCCGAGGCGCTGCGGCTCATCCGGGCCGGCGACGCGGACGTGGTCGTGTGCGGCGGTGCCGAGTCACCACTCGGGCCGACCGGCACCGCCGGTTTCGCCAATGCCCGGGCGCTGGCCACCGGCTGGCCCGACCCGACGGAGGCGAGCCGCCCGTTCGACCGACGACGTAACGGCTTCGTGCTCGGCGAGGGTGCCGGGATCATGGTCGTCGAGCGCGCCGGACACGCGGACGCGCGGGGGGTGGCCGGCTATGCCGACATCATCGGGTGGGGAGCCACTACCGACGCCTTCCACCCCACGTCGCCGCGGGCGGACGGCGCCGGCGCCGCGCAGAGCATGCGTCGGGCGGTCGCCGACGCCGGCGTCGAGGCTACCGACGTCGGTTACATCAACGCCCATGGCACGAGCACCAAGCGGGGCGACGTGGCCGAGACCCGGGCCATCCACACCGCATTCGGTGCGCACGCCCCCGCGGTCAGCTCCACCAAGGGCGTGACCGGCCACCTGCTGGGTGGCGCCGGAGCCGTGGAAGCGGCAGCCACCGCCCTGACGATGACCTACGGGCTGCTGCCGCCGACCCACAACCTCGACGAGCCGGACCCGGCCTGCGACCTCGACCACGTGCGGGATAAGGCGCGCCCGGCTCGGCCCCGCGCGGCCCTGTCCAACTCCTTCGCGTTCGGCGGACACAACGTCAGCCTGATGTTCGGCCCGCCGTCCACGACGCGGGCCCGGGAGGCGGACGCGGCGCCGGCGGTCACCACAACGGACCAACGATGAGAGGAGCGCGATGACAACGACGGAATTCACGCTGACCGACGCGGAACGGGCCGCGCTGCCCACCGACGAAGACGTGCGGTCGTACGCGGAGCGGGGCTGGTACCTGAGCCAGAAGCTCCTCACCGACGACGAGGTCGACACGCTCGTCGAGGCCAGCGAACGGTTCTACGCGGGTCACCGCGACCGGCGGCTGCCCAGCCGGCCGGCGAAGCTCGCCTACTGGGAGCCGGAGCACGGCGACGTGCAGCGGCACAACGACTACGTGCACTACGAGAGCGACGAGATCGCCGCGATCCTGCGCAAGCCGATCATCGGCGCGGTCGCGGCCCGGCTGGCGGAAGCGGCCGAGATCCGGGTGTTCCAGAGCACGCTCATCCTCAAGCCGCCGAGCCCCGGCGAGCCGAGCAACATCGTGCCCTGGCACTTCGACCGCCACTACTGGCAGACCTGCACCTCCGAGCGGATGCTCACCGCCTTCATCCCGATGCACGAGTGCACCGAGGAGATGGGCACCATCACGATGGTCGACGGCAGCCACGCCTGGAAGGAGATCGGCGGGGACGACAAGACGACGAGGCACTTCGCCGAGCGGAATCGTTCCGAGCTGGAGGACCTGCTCGTCCGCAACGCGGAGTACAACGGCGCGCAGGTGAACAAGATCCCCATGCACATCCCCAAGGGGCACATGAGCTTCCACCACTGCCGCACGTACCACGGCAGCGGGGCCAACCGCAGCTCGCGCCCCCGGCGCGCCATCTCGTTGCACCTGCAGGACGGCGACAACCGGTACCGGCAATTCCGCCGCTCGGACGGCGACCTCGTCGTCTACAACCACGATTCCCTGGTGCGCCGTGACGAGGCGGGTCTGGCCGACTACAGCGATCCGCAGTTCTGCCCGGTGCTGTGGCAGTCCCCAACCGCCTCGGACGAGACGGCATGACGACCGGCACGCCCCGGCTCGCGGCGGTTGCGCGGGACCGGGGCGATGTCCGGCGCGACCCGTTGCTGTGGCCAGAGGAGTGCCTGTTCGCGGTGGCCCTCACGCTCGTCGCCGGGCTGGCCGTGGCCACCGGCGCGTTCTCGTGGGCGCTGGGTGGCGCGTTGGCCGTGGTGGTCGCCGGGCTCCTGGCCGCGTTCACGCTGTCGCGCCGCCGGCGTACACAGTCGTTGGGGTCGGTGGGGCTCGACGGGCCGGCGCGGTCGGGCGGCCCGGCGAGGTTGGCCAGGCTCGTCGGCGGGGCGGCCAGGACGGGGGTGCCGTTCCTGGCCTGCGTGGTGATCTACACGAGCCTGCGCACCATCACCCCGCAGCTCGACCTTCCGCTTGCCGATCCGGCGTTGATCGAGTTCGACCGGGCCGTCTTCGGCGGTGACGTCAGCCGTTGGGTCAACGACACCCTCGGCTCACCCGCACTGACGCTGTTCATGGTGATCTGTTACCTGAGCTACGGCGTGTCCCAGGGGGCGTACGCCCTGACCACGTACCTGCGGGGCCGGGTGAGGGAGTATCACGGCTTCGCACTCGCGATTTCCATCACCGCTGTCGTCGGCTACTCCGGCTACGTGCTGGTGCCGGGGGTCGGTCCGCACATCTACCAGACCGACACGTACGCCGACCCGCTCCCCGGCCAGGAGGGGTCGATCGGGGGCGCGCTGGACGCCATCACCGCGGTCCAAGGCCCGGCGCGGGACCTCTTTCCCAGCCTGCACACCGCCATGACCGTGGTGTTGATGGTGTACCTGTGGCGCGACGCCCGTCGGTTGTTCTGGTGGTATCTGCCGGTCGGCCTGGGGCTGCTGCTGTCCACGCTGTACCTGCGTAAGCACTACGCCGTCGACCTGCTGGCCGGGATAGCGCTCGCGGCACTGGCGGTGGTGGTGTCCGGGCGGGTCAACCGCTGGTGGTACCGGCCTCGGGTCGACGGCCCGGCCGAAGCAGCTCGGTCATTCGCGCCGTCAGCGTCGCGATGACCTGCGGATGGTCGAGAAGGAAGTGCCCGGCATCGGCAACGGTCAGGTCGAAGCGGTCGACCGTCTCCTGCTGCCAGGTCAGCGAGCCCGCGGCGTCGGCCATCCGGTCGTGTCGGCCCACCACGGCGGCGATCGGGCATGGCAACGCCGGCCGGGGCGGGCGGGCGTAGGTCTCTGCCAGTCGGAGGTCGGTGCGCAGCACGGGCAGGGCGAGCCGCATCAGCGCCGGTTCGGCGAGGACTTCGGCCGGGGTGCCGCCGAGGCGCCGCAACGACTCGATGAGCCGGTCGTCGTCCAGCATGTGCAGGGGGCGGTGCGCGAGACCGGCGGCGGGTCCGTTGCGTCCCGCGACGATCAGCAGCGCCGGGCCCGGGCCGGTTCGTGGCAGCGTCGCCGCCACCTCGTACGCCAGGAGGGCGCCGAAGCTGTGCCCGACCAGCGCGTACGGACCGGACACGCGGCCGTGCAGCGTTTCGCACGCCGCGGCCACCAGCTGGGGCCAGTCGTCGATCGCCGGCTCCTGTCGGCGGGTGCCGTGCCCGGGCAGGTCCACCGGCTCGACAGTCACTCCGGCCGGAAGCCATCGCCTCCACCTGGTGAAATACGAGGCCGACCCGCCGGCGGCCGGGAAGCCGAACACCGTCAGCGACGGCAGCCCGGCCGGGCCCTTATGCAGGGCGCCATCCCCAGCCGAGGCGTGATCTATCAGCATTGACATCTCGCTTCTCGTCCGATGTACTTCAACATACAGGGAAATCATCAGGCGGGGAATCGCCGTTGCAGTTCGCCAGACGGATGAGCGTGGGGGGTGCCGTGGGGATGCGCCGCGACCGTCGCTCGGCCTCCCGGGTGGGCGGGACCGACATCGCCGTGGTGGGCGTCGGTTGCCGGTTCCCCGGCGACGTGGACGACCTGGACTCGCTCTGGCGCGTTCTGCAGGAGGGGCGAGACGTCACCGGCCGGGTCCCGGCCGGGCGGCCCGGCGCCGCCTCGCTCGACACGGTCGGCGTCGGCGGATTCCTGCCCGACATCGACAGGTTCGACGCCGAGTTCTTCGGCGTCTCGCCACGCGAAGCCCGCGAGATAGACCCGCAACAGCGTCTCCTCCTGACGCTCGCCTGGCAGGCCATGGAGCACAGCGGCGTGCCGCTGGCGACCTGGTCCGGCAGCAACACCGGGGTCTACTTCGGCATTCTGGCGATGGACTACGCGGTCCTGCACGCCCGCACCCTCGGCGTCGACCAGGTTGGCGCGCACTACGCCAGCGGCAAGGAGTTCAGCTTCGGCTCCGGGCGGGTGTCGTACACGTTCGGCCTGAACGGGCCGTGCATGACCCTGACCGCCGCCTGCGCGTCCTCGCTGCTGGCGGTGCACCTCGCCGCCCGCGCCCTGGTGGCCGGCGACTGTGACACCGCGCTGGCCGGTGGGGTGAACCTGATGGTCGGGCCGGAGCTCACCCTCTATATGCGACAGATTCAGGCCCTGTCGCCGCAGGGGCTCTGCCGACCATTCGACGCGGCGGCCGACGGCGTGGTGCGCGGCGAGGGCGGCGCCGTGGTCGTCCTCAAGCGATACGCGGACGCGGTCGCCGACGGCGACCAGATCTGGGGTGTGATCAAGGGGAGCGCGACGAACCACGACGGCCGCAGCGCAGGTCTGACCGCGCCCAGCGCCGTCGCCCAGGAGCAGTTGTTGCGCAGCGCGCTCCGCGATGCCGGCGTGGCGCCCGCGGAGGTCGGCTACGTCGAGGCCCACAGCACCGGCACACCGCTGGGCGACCCGATCGAGCTCAGCGCGCTGGCGGCGGTCTTCGGCCCGGAGCGTCCACCGGAGCGCCCGCTACTCATCGGCTCGCACAAGGCCAACTTCGGCCACCTCGACTCCGCCGCCGGCATCCTCGGGTTGCTCAAGGGCCTTCTGGTCGCCCGCACCGGCATGGTGCCGCCGCAGATCAAGCTGGCCCAGCAGACGCCCCGGTTCGGCTGGTCCGGCTCCGGCCTGGCCGTCCCCACCGCCCCTACGGCGCTGCCCCATGCCGCCCAACACCTGACCGGCGTCAGTGCGTTCGGCCTGTCCGGCAGCAACGTCCACGTCGTGCTCGCCGCGCCCGACCAGGACCGGCCGGCGCCGGCGCCGGCGCCCGTCCGGTGGCCGGTTCTGGTGTTGTCCGGTCCCACCGAATCGGCCCTGGCGGACCAGGTCACGCGGCACGCGGAGCTGCTCGACGACAGTTCGGTGGCCGAGCCCGACCAGCTCGGCGACCTGCTGTTCAGCGCTGGCGCCCGGCGCAGCCACCACACGCACCGGCTCGCGGTGACCGGCGCGACGGCCGCCGACCTGCGCGCCACGTTGGCCCGGCACCAGGCCGGCGAGGCGTCCCCCACGACGGTCGCCGGGGAGCTGCTCCACGACGGGCCGGCGTACGTGGTGCACGTGTTCTCCGGCCAAGGCTCGCAATACCCGGGCATGGGGCTCGACCTCTACCGAGCAGACCCGACCATGCGCGCCACGCTCGACGAGTGCGATGCGCTGCTGCGGCGGATCGCCCGGTGGTCGCTCCTGGAGGAGCTGGGCCGCCGCACCGGCAGCCGGCTCGCCGACACCCGGTTCGCTCAGCCGGCGATCTTCGCGCTCCAGGTCGGGCTCTCCCGGCTCTGGGCACGGTGGGGTGTCCCGCCGGATTCGGTCGTCGGTCACAGCATGGGCGAGGTCGCCGCGGCCTGCGCCGCCGGCGCGCTGCCGCTGGAGGACGCGCTGCGCGTCATCGTGCTCCGCGGTGAGCTGCTGCAGCAGGCCGCCGGCAGCGGGCGGATGGCCGCCATCGCGCTGTCCGCCGACGAGGTCACCGCAGCCACCGAACGGCACGCCAGCGAGGTCGTGATCGCGGCTGTCAACGGGCCGCGCTCGGTAGTGGTCGCCGGCCCGGCAGCCGCCCTGGACCGGCTGCTCGCCGAGCTGACCGCCGCCGGGGTGCGGTGCGTGCCGCTGGCCGGTGACTACGCGTTCCACAGCCCGGCGGTTGCGGCGTACGGCGACGAGCTGGAGCGCCAGCTCGACGGTCTGACACCGGCCAACCCACGGGTGCCGATGCTGTCCAGCGTGGACCCGGCCGCCGGCCCGCCCGTGCCCGACTCGGCCTACTGGGGCCGCAACGTGCGCGAACCCGTGCTGTTCTGGCCGGCGGTCGACCGGCTGCTGGCCCGGCGTCCGGTGGTCTTCCTGGAGCTGGGCCCGCACCCGGTGCTGACCGGGCCACTGAGCGCCTCACTCGCGGCCCGCTCCCGTCCGGGCGCGGCGATCGGCACGCTGGCCCGGGGCCGGTCGCCGGCGGAGAGCATGACGCGTGCCCTCGCTGAGGCGTACGTGGCCGGTGTCGCCGTCGACTGGGCGGCTGTGCACGGCGAGGGCCGGCGGTACGTGCCGCTGCCGCCGGTGCGGTTGGCCGGCGAAAAGTACTGGCTGCCAAGCCCGCCGATCCAGAACGGGGCATCCGTCGCCCAGGCGTCACCGGATGCCGTGCGGGTGGGCTCCCAGGGGCCCGCCGACTCCGGGCCTGGTGCCCGTGGGCTGGCCGGCCTGACGCTCGGCGAGCTGCGGGCCGAGGTCCGCCTCATCGCGCCGGACGGCACCGTCGTACAGACGCTGGCCGGGGTCGGTGCGCCCGCGGTCGCCACGCGCAACGGCGGCGGCAATGGTAGCCGGGACAGCAGAGCCGTCGGCGACGGGCACGTCGCCGGCGCGGACGCCAACCGCGCGGGTGCGACAAGCGGCGACGCCGGTGGCGGTGTCGGCAACGGCGGTCGTGCGGCCACCAACGGAAACCGCCCCCGCGCTGGCACGCCGTCGGAGCGGGAGCGGATCGCCGCCCTGGTCAACGACGCGGCCGCCGAGGCCCTGGGGTACGAGCCCGGCCGGCGCCTGGCGCGCGGGCGTGGGTTCTTCGAGCTGGGCATGGACTCGCTCGCCCTGGTCGCTCTCGTCAGTCGGCTCGAACGCGACCTGGGGGCGGTCCTCGGCGCCGCCGTCGGCATCGAACACCCGACCATCGACGCCCTCACCGACCATCTCCTCGCCGAGGCCCTCCCGGCTGAGCCACCGCTTCAGCCTGAGCCACCGCTTCAGCCTGGACCACCGCTTCAGCCTGGACCACCGCTTCAGCCTGGACCACCGCTTCAGCCCGGGTCGCCGCCGACCCGCGATGCGGTTGTCGCGCCGGCGGCTGGAGCACTCGCCGCCCTCGCCACGTCGGAGACGCCTGGTCCGACCTCGGCCGTCGCACGTGGGTCGGCCGAACCGGTGGCCATCGTGGGCATCGGTTGCCGACTGCCGCAGGCCGACGGCCCCGAGCAGTTCTGGCAGCTGCTCTCCGACGGCGTCGACGCCACCGGCGACGTGCCGGCGGACCGGTGGGACGCCGAGGCGCTGCTCGGCGCCGGGCCCGGGGCGCCCGGCACGGTGGTCACCCGTCGCGGCGGCTTCCTGGACCGGATCGACCTGTTCGACAACGCGTTCTTCCGAATCTCGGCTCGCGAGGCCCGCGCCATGGATCCGCAACAGCGCCTCTTCCTGGAGGTGGCGTGGGAGGCACTCGAGGACGCGGGGATCACGCTGGAGCACCGGCGCGCCGCCCGCGTCGGCGTGTTCGTCGGCATGAACACCACCGACTACCAGCAACTGCTCACCCGGCGCGCCCGGGACGTCGACCTCTACTACGGCACGGGCAACTCCTTCAGCGGAACGGCCGGCCGGTTGTCGTACTTCCTGGACGTACGCGGCCCGAGCCTGGCGATCGACACGGCGTGCTCGTCCTCGCTGGTCGCGGTGCACCTGGCCGTGCAGAGCCTGCGCGCGGGCGAGGCCGACGTCGCGCTCGCCGGCGGCGTCAACGTGATGGTCGGGCCCACCGTCCACCTGGCCATGTCGGCCGCGGGCGCGTTGTCGCCCGACGGTCGCTGCAAGACCTTTGACGCCGGCGCCGACGGTTACGGGCGCGGTGAGGGCGCCGGCGTGGTGGTGCTCAAGCCGCTCGCTCGGGCCGAGCGCGACGGCGACCGGATCTACGCCGTGATACGCGGCAGCGCGGTCAACCACAACGGCGCCAGCGGCGGCCTGACCGTGCCCGGTGGCGAGGCTCAGGAGGAGCTGATCCGGTCGGCGCTTGCCGTGGGCGGCGTCGCCGCGTCGGACGTGGACTACCTGGAGGCGCACGGCACCGGCACGGTGCTCGGCGACGCCGTGGAGGTGCGCGCTATCGCCCGCGCGCTCGGCGGCGGACGCCAGCCGGACCGGCCGCTGCTGGTTGGGTCCGTCAAGACGAACATCGGCCACCTGGAGGCGGCCGCCGGCATCGCCGGGCTGATCAAGACCGCGTTGGCGCTGCGGCACGGTGAGCTGCCCGCGCACCTGCACGTTTCCCAGCCCACGAAGCAGGTGGACTGGGCGCGGCTGCCGGTCCGGATCACCACGTCGACGACGCCGTGGCCGGCCACCGGCGGGCGACCCCGGGTCGCCGGCGTGAGCGCGTTCGGGTTCACCGGGACCAACGCCCACGTGGTTCTCAGCGGGCCATCGACCCGGGCGTCGTCGGCGAACGGTGCCGGGCGTCCGACGTCGGGTGCCGGTCCGACGTCGAGGGCCGGCGCGATCATCTCCGGCCGGGCCCACCTACTGGTGCTGTCGGCCGCCGGGGACGGCGCCCTGGCCGCCGCGCGGGACGGCTTCGCCCGGGCGCTGTCCGCGCCGGCCGACGCCGACATCGGCGACATCTGCTACGCCGCGGCGGCCCGCCGCGCTCACCTGGACCACCGGCTGGCGGTGGTCGGCCACGGGGCCGCCGAACTCGCCGCGGGGCTGTCCGGCGGCCCGAGCGCACACCAGGGCGTGGCCCAGGGCGACGCCGCGCGCCTGATGATCGTGTACGGCGACCGGGTGGCCGTGGACTGGCGTGCTCTGGAACGGGACGAGCCGGCATTCCGCGGCGCGTTGGACGCACTCGACGACGGCGGCGGGGTGCGCGCGGCGCTGGCCGCCAACGGCGCGGAGCGGGGCGAGCCCGTCGCCGTGCTGGCGATCCAACTCGCTCTCGCTGCCGTCTGGGAGGCGTACGGGCTGCGGCCCGACGCGGTTGCCGGCCGGGGCGTCGGTGAGTTGGCGGCAGCCTGCGCGGCTGGTGCGCTGGACCAGGCGCAGGCGATCCGAGCGACGCTCGACGGCGCGACGGTCACCGTGGCGCCGCCCGTGGACAGTCCGGCGGCACCTGTGCTGTGGCTGGCCTCGGTGGGCGGGCCGCTGTCCGGTCCGCACCCGCTGACGGCGCGGACACCGGCGTTCGATTGGGATGCGCTGTCCGTGTCACTCGCGGCGGCGGGGGAGTACGAGCTGCTCGCGGTCGCCGGTGGGCCGGACGCTGCGGCCGTCACCGCGAAGCGGCAGCCGGGCCTCGCTGCCGTCGGGGCGGACCTGAACCGCCCCGAGGGATTCCTGGACGCCGTCGCCGGGCTGCACGTGCGCGGGGTCGGCATCCACTGGGAGACGCTGTTCGGCCGCCGCCCGTACCGGGCGGTGCTGCCGCGCTACCCGTGGCAGCGTCGCCGGCACTGGGCGGACGCGCCGGGCCAGACGGCGTCGCCGGCACCCGCCGGGACACCTGCGGCCGTGGTGCGGACCGCATCCGTGACCACTGCCCCGGCTGCCACCACCGCTGCGGCTGTCCCCGCTGTCTCGGCTGTCGCTGTCTCGGCCGTCGCGCTCGAGGCTGTCGAGGTGACATCCGGCGGTCCCGTCGGCGCGGTCCTGCCCGACGACGTCCGGGACCGCTGTGCGGCGCGGATGTTCACTGTCCGGTGGTGCCACGTCTCGCCGCCCGCCGCAGGCCCGGTCGGGAGGTGGCTCGTCGTCCCGCTCACGGGCGCGTCCGTCGAGGCGGGTCGCCGGGTGGCCGACGCTCTGCGGCTCGGTGGTGCCGAGGTGACCTGGCAGCCAGCGTCCGCCGGCTCCGACCGCGACCGGGTTGCTGGCGCGTCGGCCGCCGGCGTGCCTGAGGCCGACGGGCCGTGGGACGAGGTTCCGCCGGAGCACGGGATCGTGCTGGTCGCGGCAGCGGTACCCGGCAGCGTGCCGGGCGACGTCCTGGCCGCGCGTGTGTTGCGGGCGGCCCGTCAGCTGCGCACCGGGCTGGACGTGGCGCCCGGGCGGCTGCGCGTCGTCACGGCCGGGGCGCACCAGCCGACCGGCTCCGGGGAGGTCGACCCGGCGCAGGCGGCGGTGTGGGCCGCCGGGCGGGTGCTCGCGATGGAGGCGGCGCCCGGGTGGGGCGGTCTGGTCGACATCGACCCGCACGCACTCGGCACCGAGCCGGGTCAGGCGGGTGCCGAGCCGGGCCAGACAGGTGCCGAGCCCGGCTGGGCCGCCGGCGACGCGGCCGAACTGGCCGGGGCCCTGACGGCGTCGCGCGCTTCCGCCACCGAGCCCGCCGAGGACGAGCTGTGCCTGCGCGACGGCACCTGGTACGCCCCCCGGCTGTCCTCGGCGGACCCGGTGCCCGCCGCGCTGCCCGAGATCGACTGCGACCCGGACGCCTGGTATCTGGTGACCGACGCGCTGCACCCCGCCAGCCGGCCGTTCGTCGACGTGCTCCTGCGCCGTGGCCTGCGCCGGCTGATCGTCGGAGAGACCGCGCCAGCCGACACCGCGCCAGCCGACACCGCGTCGCCCGACACCGCGCCCTCCCACGATGCCCGGCTCGGCGAGCTGGCGGCGGCCGGCGTGGCGGTACGACGAATCGACCTCACGGCGACAGACCTCACGGCGGCAGACCTCACCGCCGAACTGACGCCGGACGCGCTGGGCGCCCCGCTCGGTGGCGTGCTGCTGATCGGCTTGCCCGTGCCGGCGGCCCCGCTGGACACTGTCGACGCGGCTGCGGTGTCGGCGACCATGCGCTGGGCTGACCTCGTACACCGGCTGGACCTGGCGACCCGCGAACTCGCGCCGCGGCTGTTCTGCGTGACCGGGGCGGCGGCCGCGATCTGGGGGGCCACCGGAATGGCCGCGCGGGCCGCGGCCGAGGGCGCGGTCGACGCGGTGACCGCCGCCCGGGAGCGGGCCGGCCAGCCCGTCCAGGTGGTCCGGTTCATGCCCGGCGACGACCCCGCCCAGCTGTCCCGCCGGGACCGGATGGTGATGGTCGACAGCGGCCTGCGGCCGCTGGCCGGGGCGGACGTCGGCGAGGCCTTCGAGGTCGCTCTGCGAGCGGGCCTGACCCAGGTCACGGTCGCGGACGTCGACGGTCCGCGGTACGCGCGGGTGTGCCGAGAGCGGGCCTACCGCGCGTTCCTGGCCGAGGTCGGCACCGGATCGCAGGTGACCGGCGACCGAGCGGCGGAGGCCGCGCCGCCTGTCGCGCCGCTGACCGCCGTCGTGCTGGCGCTGCCGGCCGAGCAACGCGCCGAGCACCTGTTGGAGACGGTGCTCGACGCGGTGGCCGAGGTGCTGGGCGAGACGTCCGGGGTGGATGTCATGGCCAACCAGGGCTTCTTCGATCTCGGCATGGATTCGGTGATGTCTCTGAGCCTGCGCGGATGGCTCGAGCGGGCGCTGGGGGTCGCCCTGCCGGCGACGCTGACCTTCGAGTTCCCCAACGCGGCGGCGCTCACTGATCACCTCCTGACGCTGCTCGACCCGACGGCCGCTCCGGTTGGTGGCCCGCCGACCACCACGGCCCCGGGCGTGCTGGACGGGGCCGACGACGACCTGGCGGCGATGCCCGAGGACGAGCTGATCGCGCGGTTGTCGGCCGCGATAGCGGAGGGAGGCTGAGATGTCGACGCAGACTTCGCGTACCCCGGACAGCCGACGGCTGATGGTCGAGGCGCTGCGCACCATCGAGGACCTGCGCGGCCGTCTTGCCAGCAGCCGTGACGGGTGGCTGGACGAGCCGATCGCCATCGTCGGGATGGCCTGCCGGTTTCCCGGCGGCGCGCAGTCGCCGGAGGAGTTCTGGACGCTGCTGCGCAACGGGGTGGACACCACCTCGGAGTTCCCGCCGGAGCGCGCCGACGCCCAGTCCTACCACCACCCGGACCCGGAGGAGCCGGGCAAGGCGTACACGATTCGGGGAGCCTTCCTCGACCAGGTCGACCGGTTCGAGCCGGAGGCGTTCGGCATCTCCCCGCGCGAGGCGCTGGGCATGGACCCGCAGCACCGCATCGCGCTGGAGATCTGTTGGGAAGGGTTGGAGCGGGCCGGCTACGCCCCCGACCGGCTCGACGGTTCGCGCACCGGCGTCTACTTCGGGCTGAGCACGACCGACTACGTACGCGGTCGGCAGGCCGTCGGCGACATCAACGACGTGGATTTCTACCAGCTCACCGGCGAACCCAGCTTCCTGGCCGGTCGCATCTCGTACCTGCTCGGGTTGCGGGGGCCGAGCAAGGTCGTCGACACGTCCTGCTCGTCGTCGCTCGTCGCCCTGCACGAGGCGTGCCAGGCGCTGCGGCTGAGGGAGTGCGATCTGGCGCTGGCGGGCGGGGTGAACCTGCTGCTGTCGCCGTATGGCTTCGTGATGATGAGCAAGTTCCGCGGTCTGTCCGCCGACGGGCGGTGCAAGACCTTCGACGCGTCGGCCGACGGATACGCCCGCGGGGAGGGCGCCGGCGTCGTGGTGCTCAAGCGGCTGTCCGCCGCGCAGGCGGACAACGACCCGATCATCGCCGTCATCCGCGGCTCGGCGATCAACCACGACGGTCGCTCCAGCGGCCTCACCGTGCCGAACCCCGTCGCCCAGCAGGACGTCATCGGCGCGGCCATGGCCCAGGCCGGCGTCGGGCCGGACGGGATGGACTACGTCGAGGCGCACGGAACGGGCACCTCCCTCGGCGACCCCATCGAGCTGCGCTCGCTGGAAGCCGTCATCGGCCGCCACCGTCGGTCGGACGATCCGCTGCTGGTGGGCTCGGTCAAGACGAACATCGGGCACCTGGAGCCGGCCGCCGGCATCGCCGGTCTGTTCAAGGTCGTCCTGGCGATGTCGCACGGGGAGATCCCACCGCACCTGCACCTGACCCAGCCGAACCCGAATCTGGACTGGTCGGGTCTGCACGTGCGGGTTCCCGTGGCGTGCACGCCGTGGCCGGAGCGGGGCCACCCGCGCACCGGCGGAGTGAGCAGCTTCGGAGCCAGCGGAACCAACGCGCACGTCGTGGTCGCCGCGCCGCCGGCCGGCGACGCCCGCACCGGCTCGCACCTGTCGCACGGGCTGTTCCTGGCCTCCGCACGTACCGAGGAGGCACTGCGCGAGCTGGCCGACCGGCACGCGCGGTGGCTGCGTGGTCCCCAGGCGCCGTCCCTCGGCGATGCCTGCTACACCACGCACGTCGGCCGCGCGGTGCAGGCCCACGGCCTCGCGGCCACCGCGGCGGACACCGAGGAACTCGCGGACGTGCTGTCGGCGTACGCCCAGGGACGCCACCCGCGCGGGCTGACCGTCGCCGCGTTGCCGCGCCGCCGCGAGCGCAAGGTCGCCTGGCTGTTCACCGGCCAGGGCGCGCAGTACCCGGGCATGGCCCGCGGTCTGCTCGGGAACGCCGCCTTCCGCGCCGCGTTCGAGGAAGCGGCAGCACTCTTCGATCCCGAGTTGCCGCGCCCGGTGGCGGACGTGCTGTGGGCCGACGGCCCGACGCCGCTCGACGACACCCGGTACACGCAGCCGGCGCTGTTCGCGGTGGAGTACGCGCTGGCCCAGATGTGGCTCTCCTGGGGCATGCGGCCGGCCGCGGTGGCCGGCCACAGCGTTGGTGAGCTGGTCGCCGCCTGCGTCGCCGGCGTGCTGGACCTGCCCGCCGCCGCGACGCTGGTGGCCGCGCGGTCGCGACTGATGGCCGAGCTGCCGCCGGGCGGCGCGATGGCCGCCGCGAGCTGCGCCGAGGAGGTCGCCGTCGCGGCGATCGACGGGTACGCGGACACTGTCGCCCTCGCGGCGGTCAACGGGCCGGCCGACGTCACCATCTCGGGGGCCACAGCACATGTGGACGCCGTCCTGGAACGGCTGGCCGCCGACGGAGTACGAACCCGGCGGTTGGCGGTGTCGCACGCGTTCCACTCGCCGCTGATCCGTCCCATGCTGGAGCCGTTCCGGGCGGTGCTGGCCGGGCTGTCCTTCCGGCCGCCGCGCATCCCGCTGGCGTCCAACGTCACCGGTCGGCTGTGGGGCGACGACGAGGTCGGCCCGGACTACTGGCTGCGGCACGCGGCCGGCGCGGTCCGCTTCCGCGACGGGGTGCGCGCGTTGCACGGCGCGGGGGTACGCACCTTCGTGGAGCTCGGGCCCGCCCCGGTGCTGACGACCCTGGCCACGCGCTCACTCGCGGGCGAGGCGGACTGCGCGTTCGTGCCGACCCTGCGGCGGGGCGGTGCGGACCTGCGGGACGTGCTCGGCGCTGTCGGGACCGTCAGCCTGCGGGGTTCCCGGCCGGACTGGCAGGCCTTCCACGAGGGCGAGGACGTGCGCGCGGTACCGCTGCCGACGACGCCGTGGCGCGGGGCGCACTACTGGTTCCGCGAGGTCGGGCGGGCGGCCGCGCCGGTGTCCGTGGCGGCGCCGAAGGTCGGCGAGGAGACCGGGGCCGCCGTCGTGACCGGCGAGGTACCGGGCGTCGGCCGCCGCCTGTCGGGGCCGGTGCCGGCGTACGAGGTGACACCCGAGGCGTTGCCCGGTGAACCCGGTCTGGGTGTGGTGTTGGACCTGGCAGCCCGCGCCGCCGCGGACTGCCTGGGTGGCGTGTGGCGTTGTGTCGAGGGTCTGACCGCCCACGCCGCGGTTCCGACCGGCGACCGGGGCCAGTTGCGGCTCGCTGTCACGGCGCAGGACGACGGTTCGGCCGCCTGGGAGCTGACCGGGGCCACGGCCGCACGGGAGGCGCTGGCCGCCCCGTGGATCCGCTACGCCAGCGGGCTGCTGCGTCGCCGGTGGCCGGCGGATCGTCAGTACCCGGACGCCGAGGCGACGACTGCGGCGTCCATGACGGAGGTTCCCGTGCCGGACGGCGCGGGTTGGCACGAGGTGCTCGGGGCCGCCGGCGTCGCGGTGACGGCGGCGGGCGGGGCGGTACCGCCGGATCCGGCGCTCGGGTCGACGGTGACCGGCTGTGGCGCGCTTGGCGTAGCGCGCGGGGTCGGCACCACTGTCGGACGTGGCACGGTGCCACCGGACGGCGTGCGGGCGGTGCGGGTCCGCGCCGGGTCCGTCCGGCTGGTCGACGACGCGGTGACCGGCTCCGTCGACCTGCTCGACGGATCGGGCGTCCAGATCGGATACGCGCGGGACGTGACAGTGGCGCCGGTGCCGGCTGCGACGCCGTGGGAGGAACCGGCCGATCTGCTCTACGACCAGATCTGGGTGCCGTTGACCGGGCCGTCCCCGCAGCCCCCGGCCGACCTGGCCGGACGGAGCTACCTGCTGGTGGCCGACCCGGCGGGCCAGGATGCCGCGCTGACGACCCGGCTGACCGCGCTGCTGCGGCAGCAGGGCGCCGTGGTGACCGTGGCGGCGCCGCCGGTGCTGGGGGAGGGGCCGGACTGCCGGCCCGACTCCGACGGCGTACGGAATCTGGTGACCGCCTGGTCCACCGGCCCCGGCCGGCCCTGGCTCGCGGTGGTCATGACCGGGCTCGACGCACCGGCGTCCGCGCACTGCGACGCCTGGAGCCTGGAGGAGTACGCCGGGCGCGCCGACCTGATGACCCTTGCCCTTCTCCGCGAGCTGCTCGACCACCCGGAGTGCGCGGACGCCCGGCTCACACTGGTCACCCGGGCGGCGATGCGAGTGCCGACGACACCGGCCAACGACACCACCGAACGGGCCGCTGGCAGCTCGGACGCCGCAGCTCCGGTCGCCGGCACGTTGTGGGGCCTGGGCCGGGTGCTGGCACTGGAACACCCCGACCGGTGGGGCGGCGCGATCGACCTCGACCCGGACCGACCGACCGGTGAGGAGCACCAGCTGCTCGCCGCGCTGACCACGGGCGGGCTGACCATGGACGGGTCGCCCGGCGGGGAGGACGGATACGAGGATCAGCAGGCGCTGCGCGCCGACCGCCGGTACGCGCTGCGCCTGGTGCCCGCACCGCTGCCACCCGAGGCTCTGCGCCGTCGGCCGCCGGTCCACGGCGACGCCACGTACCTGATCACCGGGGCTTTCGGTGGGATCGGCCTGACCGTCGCGGAGTGGCTGGCCCGCGCCGGCGCCGGCCGTCTGGTGTTGCTCGCCCGCACGCCGCTGCCGGAGCGGGACGGTTGGGCCGACGCGACCGGGGAGGCGGCGCGGCGGGTGTCCGCGGTGCGGCGACTGGAGCAGCTGGGCGCAGCGGTCGACGTGGTGGCCGCGGACGTCGTCGACGAGGCGGCGATGACCGCCGTGTTTGCCGCGTTGGATGCGGCTCCTCTGCCGCTGCGCGGGGTCGTCCACGCCGCCGGGGTGTCCGAGCCCGAGTTCGCCCGCGAGGCCACCGGCGCGGCGTACCGGCGGGTGTGGCGACCCAAGGTGATCGGCGGCTGGCTGCTGCACCGGCTCACCCGCGGCGCGGAGCTGGACTTCTTCGTCGGTTTCTCGTCGATCGCCGCGACCTGGGGCTCGCAGCACCTGGCCAGCTATGCGGCCGGCAACGCGTTCCTCGACGCGCTGGCCGGGCACCGCAACGCGGCCGGCCTGCCGGCCCTGTCCGTCGCGTGGGGCCCATGGGACCTGCCCTCCGCGCTGTTCGGCGACGAGGTCATGGCGTTCCTGCGGGCCACCGGACTGCGGCCGCTGCCGGCCGAACAGAGCATGCGGCTGCTCACCGCGCTCGCGGCTGACGACGCCCCGCAGCGGGTGGTGTGCGCGGTGGACTGGTCGGTGTTCAAGCCGGTCATGCAGGCCCGCACGGAGCGGCCGATGCTGCGCGGGATCACCGTCGACGAGACGGCGACTGACGACTCCGGAGCGGCGCCCCTGTTGGCCGGCCTGCGCGCCGAGCGCGACCCGCGCCGGGTGCGCGCGACGCTCGGCTCGTACGCGGTCGAGCTGGCGACGGACGTCCTGGGCGCCGGTGCGGGCGCCCTCGACGAGGAGAGCGACGTGCTGGCCAGCGGCATGGACTCGCTGATGGTCATGGACGCGGTCCGGCGCTGCCGGCGCGACCTCGGCCTGACCGTGCGGGCCGGTGACCTGCTCACGCTGGCCACCCCGGCGCAGTGGGCCGACCTGTTCGTCGGGCTGCTGGCCGACCGGCTCGGTGACCCGGCCGCCGACGATCAGGCCGGCGAGCCCGCGGACGATCAGGCCGGCGACGATCAGGCGGGTGACCTGGCCAGCGACCCGGCGTGGATCGCGGTCGACGTCACCCTCGCGCCGGATGTCCGGGTGATCGGCGCGGCGCCGGCCCGGGTACGCGACCCCCGGCACGTCCTGCTGACCGGCGCCACCGGCTTCGTCGGCGGCTATCTGCTGCACACCCTGCTCGAGCAGACCACGGCCCACGTGTCGTGCCTGGTCCGGTGCGCCGACGAGGCGGTCGGGCTGCGGCGGGTGCTGGACAACATGGAGCGCTACCTTCCCCGGCCAGCCACGGCAGCCGACCGGATCACCGTGCTGCCGGGTGACCTGGCACAGCCCAGGCTGGGCCTGTCCGCGGACCGGTACGACGAACTCGCCGAGCAGCTGGACGGGATCTACCACTGCGGCGCCCGGGTGCACTTCGGCTACAGCTACCAGCAGCTCCGGCCGGACAACATCGCGGGCACGGCGGAGATTCTGCGGCTGGCCGCGCGCGGCCGTCCGACCGCCGTGCACCACGTCTCCACGTACGGCATCTGGGGCCTTCCGGCCCCCGGCCGGGATGTCGTCGGTGAGGACGACGACATCGCCACTGCCGGCCGGCTGGTGACCGGCTACGTGCAGACCAAGTGGGCGGCGGAGCGGCTGGTCGAGTTGGCCCGCGCACGCGGGGTCCCGGTCGACATCTACCGACCCGGCCGGGTGCTCGGCGACTCCCGCACCGGCGCCAGCCTGACCACCCACTTCACGACGCGGGTGATGAAGGGCTGCGTGCAGCTGGGGATGGCTCCGGACATCGACATCAAGGTGGAGATGACGCCTGTCGACTACGTGGCGAGCGCGCTTGTGCACATTTCCCGGCACGGCCCGGCCCTCGGTGGCACGTACCACCTGGTGAGCCCGCACAAGCTGCTGTTCGCGGACGTGGTGCGCGCGCTGCGCCGGCACGGCTTCGGGGTCGAGGTCGTGCCGGTGGAGGAGTGGTGGCAGGCGCTCAAGGCGTCCTACGCCGTCGGCACGAACGAGCTGCATCCCGTCATGCCGGTGGTGGAGGAGTTCGTGGTCGGTGGCGAGGAGGCCGTCCACTACGCCGTCGACAACACCGAGGAACAGCTGCGCGGCACCGACGTCCGATGCCCGCCGTTGGACGACGACCTGCTCGACACCTACCTGCGCTGGATGGTGCGGACCGGCTACCTGCCCGCGCCCAGAGCGGCCGATAAAGGAGCTCGAACGACATGACTGATCATCCGCGGAGCACGCCGGATTACGACGTGGCGATCATCGGGTCCGGCCTGTCCGGCACGATGCTGGCCGCCTGCCTGGCCCGCAACGGTGCGAAGGTGCTGATCGTCGACGGCGCCACCCATCCCCGTTTCGCCATCGGAGAGTCGACCATCCCGGCCACGTCGATGATGATGCGGCTGGTCAGCGAGCGGTACGGGGTTCCCGAGATCAAGTGGCTGTCCACCTTCGAGGGCGTCCAATCGAAGATCAACACCACGTCGGGTGTCAAGCGCAACTTCGGGTTCGTCTACCACCGGCCCGGGGAGCGCCAGGACCCGCGCGAGACGCACATGTTCCCGATCCCGAAGGTCACCCACACCGAGAGCCACTTCTACCGCCAGGACATCGACAACTGGATGCTGACGGTAGCGGCGAAGTACGGCACCACGGTCCGCCAGCAGGTGCGGATCACCGGCGTGGAGGTGGATGACGACGGGGTGACGCTCGCGCACACCGGCGGGCACTTCCGGGCCAAGTTCGTGGTGGACGCCAGCGGCTTCCGCTCGGTCCTGGCCGAGCAGTTCGGCCTGCGGGAGGAACCGTCCCGGTTCCGACACCAGTCGCGGTCGCTGTTCACCCACATGGTCGGTATCCGGCCGTACGACGAGATCGCCCCCAAGTCCCGCTACGGGCATCCCAGTCCATGGCACGACGGCACGCTGCACCACCTGTTCCCCGGCGGCTGGATGTGGGTCATCCCGTTCGACAACCACCTACGGGGCACCAACGACCTGTGCAGCGTCGGCCTGCAGCTCGACCCGCGGGTGCACCCGGTGCCGGACTGCTCCCCGGAGGAGGAGTTCCGTCGCTTCATCGCGCGGTTCCCGGACATCGAACCGCAGTTCGCCGAAGCGCGGTCGGTACGCGACTGGACGCGCACCGGCCGGCTGCAGTATTCGTCGCGGCAGACGGTCGGCTACCGGTGGTGCCTCACCTCGCACGCGGCCGGGTTCCTGGACCCACTGTTCTCCCGAGGGCTGTCGAACTCCCTGGAGACGATGCACGCGCTTGTGCACCGCCTGCTGTCCGCGATCGCCGACGACGACTTCTCGGTCGAGCGGTTCGAGTACATGCAGGAGTTCGAGCAGGGTCTGCTGGACTTCAACGACGACCTGGTCGCCAACGCCTACACGTCGTTCGGCGACTGGCGGCTGTGGGACGCCTGGTTCCGCATCTGGTCGCTCGGGCAGTTCATCGCCACCTTCGAGGTGAACCGGGCGTACGCCCGGTTCCTCGACACCCGCGACCCGGCGGTGCTGGCCCCGCTGGAGCGGCCGTGGTGGCGGGGTCGGGTCATTCCGCAGGACTCGCCGTACGGGGCGGTGATGGAACTGCTGCAGCAGGTCAACGACATGACCCGCGCGGTGCAGGAGGGCCGGGCGGAGTCCGGGGCGACCGCCGAGGAGCTGCTCCGGCTGTTGCGCGAGGCGGACTTCGTGCCACCCGCGTGGGGGCTGGCGGACCCGAACAACCAGTGGACCGACGCCAGCTTCCTCGAAATCGGTCGGACCCTGCGCTGGGCTCGCAAGACGGCGCCGAAAGCCGTCGGCGACCTCACCTACGACGGTCTCACCCTGTTCATGAAGAAGCGCTTCTCGCGCGGCGAGTTCGCCGTCGGCGAAGAGCTCAAGCACCTTCTCGCGCGCTGGCCCGTGATCGGTAAGCGGCTACGCGTTCCGACGCCGAAGTGAAGCCGATGAATAAGGAGCCCATGATGGAAGGTGCGGCCGCGCACAACGGGTCGTTCGACGTGGTGGTGATCGGCTCCGGGCTGGCAGGCTCCACCCTGGCGGCGTGCCTGGCCCGCAACGGCGCGCGCACGCTCGTGCTGGACGCCGGCACACACCCGCGATTCGCCGTCGGCGAGTCGACCATCCCGTACACCTCCATGGCGATGCGCCTGATCAGCGAGCGGTACGGGGTGCCGGAGATCAAGTACCTGAGCACCTTCGAGTCGGTGTACGCGCACATCAACACGACCGGCGGGGTGAAGCGGAACTTCGGCTTCGTCTATCAGCGGCCGGGCGAGCAGCAGCGGCCCGAAGAGTCCAACATGTTCCAGATTCCGAAGATCCTGAACACCGAGAACCACTTCTTCCGGCAGGACATCGACAACTTCATGCTCACCGTCGCGGCGAAGCACGGCGCCGTGATCCGGCAGCAGGTGCGTGTCGCGAACGTGCAGGTCGACGACGACGGTGTGACGCTCGACGTCGGCCCCGGCGCGCCGGTTCGGGCCCGCTACGTGGTGGACGCCAGCGGTTTCCGCTCGGCGCTGGCCGAGCAGTTCGACCTGCGGGAGGAGCCGACCCGGCTGGAACACCACTCGCGGTCGCTGTTCACCCACATGGTCGGCGTGCGGCCGTACGACGACTTCGCCCCACGAAGCGAGTACGGCAATCCGACCCGGTGGCACGAGGGCACGCTGCACCACATCTTCGAGGGCGGGTGGATGTGGGTGATCCCGTTCGACAACCACCCCCGGTCCACAAACGACCTGTGCAGCGTCGGCGTGCAGTTCGACCCGCGGACGCACCCGGTGCCGGACTGCTCGCCGGAGGAGGAATTCCGCCGGTTCCTCGAGCGGTTCCCGGGCATCGCCCAGCAGTTCACGAACGCCACGCCGGTGCGCGAGTGGGTGCGTACCGGCCGCCTGCAGTACTCGCCGAAGAAGACGGTCGGCTATCGCTGGTGTCTGATGTCGCACGCCGCGGGCTTCGTCGACGCGCTGTTCTCCCGCGGCCTGTCCAACACCATGGAGATCATCAACGCGTTGACCCAGCGGCTGCTCGACGCGCTGAAGGACGACGACTTCTCGGTCGAGCGGTTCGAGTACGTGCAGGAACTCGAACAGGGCCAGCTCGACTTCAACGACGATCTGGTCAACAACGCGTACATCGCGTTCCGGGACTGGGACCTGTGGGACGCCTGGTTCCGGGTCTGGGCGCTGACCCAGATCCTCTCCACGTTCGAGATCAGCCGGGGCTACTCGCTCTACTCCAAGACCCGTGACCCGGCCGTGCTGCGGCGGATGGAGCGGCCGTGGTGGCGGGTGGACCTGCGCGAGTTCGACAGGTCCAAGGTCGACGACCCGGACCACGCCGCGGTGCTCGAGTTCCTGGCCGACGTCAGCCGGATGATGCGCGCCGTCGACGCGGGGCAGGCTCAGCCCAAGGACGTCGCCAACCAGATCCGTGACCGGCTCGCACGCGCGCCGTTCGTGCCGCCGGCGTTCGGGCTGGCCGACCCGTCCGTCCGGATCACCGGTGCCTCCGCCGCCAAGGTGCTCGGCACCCTGCGCTGGGCAAAGCGGGACGCGCCGCCGGCGATCGGCGAGCTCACCTACGAGGGCCTGACCCTCTTCATGCGCAAGCGCTTCGCCCGGGGCGAGTTCGAGCCGGTCGAGGAGATCAAGCAGAAGCTCGCCGGCTGGCCCGTGCTCGGCTCCCGGCTGCGCGTTCCCGAGCCGAAGTAAACCGAGAAAATTGGAGTGCACGGTGAGTGAATTGATAGAGGCCGAGAAGGTCACGTACGACGTCGCGATTCTCGGGGCGGGGTTCGCCGGGTCGATGCTCGGCGCGATCCTGGCGCGCAACGGCGCGAAGGTGTTGCTGGTCGACGCCAAGGCGCACCCGAAGTTCGCCATCGGCGAGTCCACCATCCCCAACATGCTGGTGTCGTTGCGCACCATGTCCGAGCGCTACAAGGTGCCGGAGCTGATGACCCTGGCGACGCTGACCGCCTGCCAGAAGATCATCTCGCCCTGGCACGGCAAGAAGGACCACTTCGCCTTCCTGAACCACCAGGAGGGCAAGCAGCAGGACCCGAAGCAGGTCACCATGTTCAACTTCCCGAGCCTGCTGCACGAGACGCCGCACATGTACCGGCAGGACACCGACGCGTACCTGTTCCACGCGGCGATCAAGTACGGGTGCACGGCGCGGGTGAACTTCACGATCGCCGACGTCGACTTCGACGACTCCGGTGTGACTGTCAGCTCCACCCGGGGCGAGCAGTTCCGCAGCCGGTACGTGGTGGACGCCAGTGGTTACCGCTCGCCGCTGGCCGAGAAGTTCGCCCTGCGTGAGGACCCGTGCCGCTACAAGCACCACTCGCGCGCCGTCTGGAACCACATGATCGACCTCAAGACCACCGACGAGGTGTTCAAGCGCACCGGCGTGGACAAGCCTCCGGTGCCGTTCTACGAGGGCACCGTGCACCACCTGTTCCCGCGGGGCTGGTCGTGGGTGATCGCGTTCAACAACCACAAGGACTCCAAGAACCCGCTGTGCAGCGTCGGCCTGACGATGGACCCACGCATGTATCCGAAGACGCCCGGCATGTCGCCGGAGGAGGACTTCTGGAAGCACATGCAGCGGTTCCCGGGCATGGCCGCGCAGTTCGAGGGCGCCCGGCCGATGCGGGAGTGGGTGGGCACCGACCGGGTGCAGTACTCGTCCAAGACCACCGTCGGCGACCGCTGGGTGCTGCTGGCCCACGCCGCCGCGTTCATCGACCCGCTCTTCTCCCGCGGCCTGTCCAACACCTGCGAGGCGGTCAACGTGCTGGCCTGGCGGATCCTGCGGGCGGTCGGCGACGACGACTTCTCGGCCGACCGGTTCGAAGGGGTGAACACCCGCCAGCAGGCGCTGTTCGACGGCAACGACAAGTTGGTGAACGCCGCGTACGCCTCGTTCGAGAACTACGGGCTGTGGACGGCCGTCTTCCGGATCTGGGCGTGGGGCTCGAACGCCGGCACCTTCCGGGCCCACGAGGCGTACCGCCGCTGGCGCTCCACCGGCGACGAGCGGCATCTGAACGAGCTGGAGGAGGTGAAGAACCCCGGCCTGCACTGGTCCGACCACGAGGGCTATGGCGAGCTGTTCGAGGACATGGTCAAGCAGTGCGGTGACTTCGAGGCGGGGACGATCACCGGCGAGCAGGCGACGGACGCCCTCTACGACCACCTCAACCGCGCGCCCTTCGTGCCGGACCACTGGGGCTGGAAGGACCGCAACCTGCGGTTCATCAACCCGACCCCAGTCAAGATCGCCCGAACCATGCTGTGGGCCGCGACCAAGGCGCCGCCGGACGTGCGACGGCTGATGCTCGGCTTCCTCCGCGAGGCCGGCAAGGAGCAGCTGCTGGGCCGGAAGATCTTCTAGGAGACCGAATGACTACCACCGAACCCGGTGCCACGGTGTCGTACGACGTCGTGATCCTGGGCAACCATCTGGCGACTGGCCTGCTCGCCACGGTGCTGGCCAGGCAGGACCTGCGGGTCCTGCTCGTCGGCTCGCCCGACGACACGGTGTTGCCGTCGGGCGACAGCACCGTGCCGTACACGACAGCTGTGCTGCACCTCCTGGCCGAGCGGTTCGACGTGCCGGAGATCGCCTCCTTCGCCCACTTCGAGGACCTACCGGAGCAGGTACGCAGGAACAGCGGGATCAAGAAGAGCCTCGCGTTCCTGCACCACACCGCGGGCCGTGGGCACGATCCGGCGCACGCCGTGCAGTTCCACGTGCCGGGGGAGCACAGCGAGTGGCACCTCTACCGGCCGGTCGTCGACGAGTACGCCCGGGAGTTGGCCGTCAGCTACGGCGCGTCGGTCCTACCGGACCGGGCGTCCGCCACCGAGGTTCGGCTGGCGTCCGACGCCGTACACCTGACCTTCGGTGGTGGGCAGACGGCGACCGCGCGGTTCGTGGTGGACGCGTGCGGAGCTGACTCGCCAATGCGGGCAGTGACCGCCGACGGCGATCCGGGCACGCTGACGTTGCGGTCCCGGATGATGCACGCCTACCTGCGCGACGTCCGGAAGTTCGAGGAGTGCAGCCGGCTCGCCGACTACCACCGGGCGACCGCCTGGTCGCGGGGGACCGTGCATCACCTCTTCGACGGCGGCTGGATCCAGGTGGTGGACTTCCGCAACCACCACGACGCGGTCAACGACCTGTGCAGCGTCACGGTGGGGCTGGACCCCGACCGGTTCGACGACCTGCCGGCCGGCCCGGAGGAGGCGTTCCGGGCGCTGGTCGCGCGGTTCCCGAGCCTGGCGGAGCAGTTCGCGTCCGCCGCGGTGCAGGGTGACTGGACCACCTCACCGAGCTGGCAGCGTCGGGCGGCGGTGACCCACGGGCCGCGGTGGTTCGCGATGGAGCGGTCGGCGTGCCGCACTGACGAGTTCCTGTCCCGCGACGTGACGATGACGGCCGAGGTGGTCCACGCGCTCGGCGCGGCGCTGCCGCGCGCGGTGCGCGATGAGGAGGCGGCGGGCGCCGCGTTGGCCGAGGTGGCGGCCTTCCAGGACGCCCTGATCGAGTTCAACGACCAGATGCTGGCGGCGGCGCGTACGGCCTGCGGCAGCTTCGCGCTGTGGAACGCGTACAGCCGGGTCTGGCTGCTCTGGCAGATCCTGGCCCACCTGTCGCTGAAGCGGGCGACGAACGATGCCGTCGCGGCCGGGACGTGGGATCCGGTCGAGCGGTTCGCCGGCGGTGGGCTGTGGTTCCGCACCCCGGACGGCCTGCGCCAGATGTTGGACTGGTTCTTCGGGGTGTTCGCCCGGGTGCGTGACGGCGGGCTGGGGCAGGCCGAGGCGGCTGACATGATCTTCCGGGAGTTGCGCCGGGCGCGGTTCGTGCCGCCGCTGTACCGCTTCGGCGACCCGGACGCGCGGTACTACCACTTCACCAAGGCCCGTCGCCTCCTGATGGTGGCGTGGGTCATGACGGTGGCGCCCGCGGACTTCAAGCGGCTGCTGACCAAGGACAACGTGACCGGCCGGCGAGATGACGCGCCGGTGCCGACCCCCGCTCGGGGGCCGGTCCCGGCCGGCGACGGGCGGGTGGAAACCAACGGTGACGGGCGCGCGGACGGCTCGGCCGCCGGCGCGCCCGGCGTCACTCAGCCAGGTCGGCGGTGAGGTAGTGCTGGATCGTGCGACCCATCAGCCGGGCCAGATCGTCGCGGTCGTGCCGGGACAGCTCGGTGCCGTCGATCAGGTAGCGGCACAGGGCCAGGCCAATCACCTGGGAGGCGGCGAGCGCGGCCCGCAGTTCGTGCCGGTCGGGGCTGACGCCCTCGGCCAACGTGCCGAAGAACGTCCGCACGAACTCGTCGCGCATGAGACCCGCGATCTCGTCGCTGGTCAGCGAGGCGGACAGCCGGGCCCGGTACGTGATCGTCGTGCGGGGGCTGTCCCAATGGGTGAGCAGGGCGGTCGCGGTGGCCCGGCCCAACCGGCGCCGGCTGCCGCTGAGCAGATGCTCGGCCAGTTCCACGGGGTTGCCCTCGACCTTCACCGCCTGGCGCAGGAGCTGCTCCTTGGAGCCGTAGTAGTGCCGCACGAGCCGCGGGTCGACGCCCACGCGCCGGGCGACACTGCGGATGCTCACCCCGGTCAGGCCGCATTCGGAGATCTCCCGACGGGTGACGTCGAGGATCGCCTGCCGGATGCCGGTCCCACCGTCGAAGCCCTGTTGCGTCGTCAAGGAAACCTCTTACGAGTTCTCGTGCACCCGCGCGCACAGCCCGATGAAGTGCCTAAGTCTAGACCTTTGAGGATATGTCAGTACCGACCCAGTTGCTCCTGCAACCCGGTCGTTTTACCGCGCCGGCTTTCCGTACGGCCGAGGGGGCACCGTGGACTTCGCCTGGACGCCTGAACAGCGGGCCGCGTACGACGAGGTGCGCGCGAGCGTCGAGCAGACGTTCGCGCCCACCGCCGACGCCGGTCGGCTGCACGACCGTGATGTCTGGCGGCAACTCGGCCAGTTGGGGCTGCTCGGCCTCTGCATTCCCGCAGAGTACGGCGGCGGTGGGCTGGGCGCATTGGACACCGCGCTGCGTGTCGAGGCGTTCGGTCGGGGGTGCGCGGACACCGGTCTGGTGTTCGCGGCCGGCGCACACCAGTTCGCGTGCGCGGTGCCGGTCGCGGGATTCGGCACGCCGGAGCTGAAGAAGGGCCTCCTCCCACGGATCTGCTCCGGTGAGGTGGTGGCCGGCAACGCGATGACCGAGGCGGGCGCCGGTTCCGACGTCTCGCGGCTCGCCGTGACCGCGACGGCAACGGCGGACGGCTACCTGCTCAACGGCGAGAAGACGTTCGTGACCAACGGGCCGGTGGCCGACGTGCTGGTGACCTACGCGACCACCGATCCGGCGGCCGGCCACCTCGGTGTCACAGCGTTCGTGCTGGACCGCGACACGCCTGGCCTGACGGTCGGCGCGCCGCTGGACAAGATGGGGCTCGTGTCGGCGCCGGCCGGGCGGGTGTCCTTCGAGGACTGCCCGGTGCCGGCGCACCGGGTGCTCGGCGAGCCGGGCCAGGGCGCCGCCATCTTCCAGCACTCGATGCGGTGGGAACGCGCCTGCCTGTTCGCGGGCTACGTCGGCCTGCTGGACCGCCTGGTGGAGCGCTGCGTCGGCCACGCGACCTCGCGCCGACAGTTCGGCCGGCGTATCGGCGACTTCCAGGCGGTGGCGAACCGGATCGTGGAGATGAAGCTGCGCACGGAGTCGGCGCGGCTGCTGCTCTATCGCTGCTGCTGGGAGATGGACAACAACGCCGGATCGGAGCTCAACGTGGCGCTGTCCAAGCTGGCCGTCTCCGAGGCGGCCGTCGCCGGCGCACTGGACGCGGTGCGCCTGTTCGGCGGCCTCGGATACCTGCGCGAGGCCGGCATCGAGACAGTTCTTCGCGACGCCGTGCCCAGCACCATCTTCTCCGGTACGTCCGACGTGCAACGGCTGTTGATCGCCCACGAGTTGGGCCTGTGAGGGCTGCGGCCTTGAGGAGGAAGGAGGTGCCGACCGTGCGGGACGTGGACCGGTCCGACGCGCCGGGTGGAGCGGGAATCCACGGCTACGTGGCCGCGTGGGCCCGGCGTACCCCTGACGCACCGGCCGTGACAGCGGAGGGTGAGCAGCTCACGTACGCGGAGTTGGCAGCGACCGCCCGGCGTCTGGCGGCGGGGCTGACCCGCGCGGGTGTGTCAGTGGGCGACCGGGTGGTGCTGTGGTCCGACAAGCGGCCCGCCGCGGTGGCCGTCATGCAGGCGGCGCTGTCGCTCGGCGCGCCGTACGTCCCGGTGTCCGCCGCGAACCCACCCGCCCGGGTGTGGCGCATCGCGGCCGACTGCGCGGCGACAGTGGTCGTCGCCGACGCGCCGGGCGCGGAACGGGTCGCGAGGGAGGGCGCTGTCCCTGGCGGACCGCCGTTGGTGACGCTCGACGAGCTGGAGCGACTGGGTGCCGACAGCGACCCGCCGCCAGTGCACCCACCCGACCTGGACGATCCCGCGTACATCCTCTACACCTCCGGGTCGACGGGGGCCCCGAAGGGCGTCAGCCTGAGCCACCGCAACGCGACAGCGTTCGTCGAGTGGGCCGGCGACCTGCTCGCGGTGTCGTCGCGGGATCGGCTGGCCAACCACGCCCCGTTCAACTTCGACCTGTCGGTGTTCGACCTCTACGCGGCGTTCCGGGCGGGCGCGTCGGTGCACCTGGTCCCCGCCGAACTGGCGTACGCGCCGGTGCAGTTGGCGCGGTTCGTCCGCGAGGCGGGCATCACCATCTGGTATTCGGTGCCGTCCGCGCTGACCCTGATGATCCGGGACGGCGGGTTGCTGGAGGGTCCGCCGCCACCGGCCCTGCGGGCCTGCGTCTTCGCCGGCGAGGTGATGCCGATCCGGTACGTGCACGACCTCCGTGCCGCCTGGCCGGCGGTGCGACTGCTGAACTGGTACGGGCCCACCGAGACCAACGTGTGCGCCTCCTACGAGGTGACCGACGCCGATGCGGGGCGCGACCGCCCGCTGCCCATCGGCCGATCGGCGAGCGGCGCGGTCCTGAACCTGGACCCGCCGATGTCGAACGGCGCGGGCGGTGACAGCGTCGGCGACCACCCGGAGGGCGAGATCGTGGTCGACGGGCCCACTGTCATGCTCGGCTACTGGGGCCGAGAGCCGCAGCGCGGACCGTACCGGACCGGCGATCTCGGCCGGCGGGCATCCGACGGTTGTCTGGAGTACCTGGGCCGCCACGACGACATGGCCAAGGTCCGCGGCAACCGGGTGGAGCCCGGGGAGATCGAGGCCGTCCTCGCCGCCCATCCGGACGTCGCGGCGGCGGCGGTGGTCGTCGCCGGCGCGGGGCTCGCCGCGCGGCTGCACGCGGTCGTGGTGCCGGCCGGCGACCGCAGACCCGGCCTGCTGGAGATCAAGCGCTGGTGCGCGGGGCAGCTGCCGACCTACATGATCGTCGACTCAGTTCAGGCGGCCACGAGCCTGCCGCTCACCCCGAACGGAAAGACCGATCGAGCCGCGCTGCTGGCGGCGATCGAAGGAGGTGGACCATTACTGGCACCGAACTAGTCAACGTAGAGCCAGGTGCGTTCCTGGCGATCATGGGCTCGCTGGCCAGCGGCGTCAGCGTGGTGACCGCACTGGACGCGTCTGGACGGCCGCACGGCCTGACCTCGTCGTCGGTGTGCAGCGTCTCCAAGGACCCACCGCTGCTGCTGTTCTGCGTGCGGCAGGTGAGTTCAACCTTGGACGCCATCCGGGAGACCGGCGGATTCGCCGTCAACTTCCTCGATGCCGACGGCCACGAGATTTCCGAACTGTTCGCCAGCTACACCGACGACAAGTTCGCGAGCGTGGCGTGGCGTCCCGGCGACGTCGCCGGCATGCCGCGCCTGGAACCCACCGTCGCCTTCACCGAATGCGCGCTACATGACGTGATCGCCGCTGGTGATCACGTCATCGTGCTCGGCCGCCTCGTCGGCGGTGCGACGGTGCCGGACCGATTCCCGCTGGGTTATTGGCGCGGAACATATGTCCGGGTCTCTCCCCCCCAATACCGACGAGAGGAGCGCAACGGGCATCGCCCCAGCGATCCTTCCCAGTCATTCCATCTCGAGTAGGGAAACAGAGTGGACAAGAACCAACCAGCGACCCACAGCACCGCCTGGACTTGGACCGCGGCCCTGGTCGCTGTGTTCATGGTCGCGATCGACACCCTCGTCGTCACGACGACGCTGCCGGTCATTCGCACCGAACTCGGTGCGACTCTTGAAGATCTTGAATGGATCGTCAACGCCTACACGCTCACCTTCGCCGTCTTCCTGTTGACCGGCGCCGCGCTCGGCGACCGATTCGGCCGGCGGAAGGTCTTCACCATCGCGCTTGTGGTCTTCACCCTCGCGTCCGGGCTGGCGGGCCTCGCCGAGGACATCAACTACCTGATCGCGGCACGCGCGGTGCAGGGCCTGGGTGCCGCTGTCATCCTCCCGCTGACCCTCACCCTGTTGGCCAGCGTGGTGCCGGCACGCCAGCGCGGTCACGCGTTCGGGCTGTGGGGCGCGATGGTGGGTCTCGGTATCGCCCTCGGGCCGGTCATCGGCGGTGCCGTGACCGAAGCCTGGTCCTGGCAGTGGATCTTCTGGGTCAACGTGCCCATCGGTCTGTTGCTGTTGCCGGTGATGGCGCGCGTCCGTGAGAGCCGCGGCGGCTACGGCAAACTGGATCCGCTGGGCGTCGTCCTGATCACCGCTGGAATGCTCGGCATCGTGTCCAGCCTCGTGCGGGGCAACTCCGCCGGCTGGGGCAGTGCCTCCGTGCTGGCCGGATTCATCGTCGGCGGTCTTCTCGTGCTGGTGTTCGTCTTCTGGCAGTCGCGGGCGCAGACGCCGATGGTGCCGCTGCGGTTGTTCCGCAGCCGAGGCTTCAGCCTCACCATGGTGGCGACGATCCTCATGCCGTTCGGCGTCTTCGGCGCCGTCTTCCTCGGCACCCAGTACCTCCAGAGCGTTCTTGGCTACTCGCCGCTGGAGGCCGGCCTCCGCACGCTGCCGTGGACGGCCATGCCGATGATCGCGGCACCGATCTCCGGCATCCTGACCGACAAGATCGGCGGCAAGCCGCTGGTGATCCTGGGCCTGACGATGCAGGCGATCGGCGTGGGCTGGATCGGTGCGGTCGCCGACGATCTGACGTACTCGAAGCTCGTCGTGCCGTTCGTGGTCACCGGGCTCGGGCTGGGCATCTTCCTTGCCCCGATCGGTCGGTTGGCCTTCGGGTTCGCACCCGCCGAGTTGGAGGGTGTCGCCTCCGGTGTGTCCAACGCCATCCGGCAGACCGGCACCGTACTGGGTGTGTCCGTCGGCGGCGCGATCCTCGGCGTCCATGGCGGCTACGAGTCCACGGCCACGTTTGTCGAAGGTCTGCAGAACGCTCACCTGGTGGCCGCCATCGCACTCGGCGCTGGCGCGGTGATCGCGCTGTTCATTCCACACCTGCGGACGCAGGGTCACGGCCACGCGGTTGACGACGAGGAGGAGAGCGTCCCGGCGGGCGCCGCGGCCTGAGCGGTCCACCGGTTCGGTTCGAGGCCCCGACCGCACGGTCGGGGCCTCGAACGCGCGCGACAGGGGGTGTTGCCCGCGAGGGAATTGTCCGATGAGTGAGTGGTAGGACCCGGTTCGGTGCCGCCGGCAGCTGGTGTCAGATTGGCGGCAGGCTCTCGCTACGGGGGCGCCGGCCGTCGCCGCGGGAAGCCCGGGCGCCGGCTCGATGCCTGGGCCGCGAGGTCGGTGGCGTCGTGGTGCGACATTCGTTGCCGGTCGGGCGGCTCATCGCGTTGTCCCACGTCAACCGGGTTGTTCCGGTGCCGTCGAGCACCAGCGGATTGTCGCGCCCGTATTTGTGTCCGACACCCTCGCGCCGACACGTCATGCCCGACCCGACCTATTCGGGGCGCGACGGTCCGCATCCTGAGGACCTTGCCGCGCGATGGCGTACCCATTTAGGGGGGGGACAGGAGGCTGCCTGACAGGATAACATCCATCGATGAACTGGCGGTACGCTAATGGGGGATGGGGCCACCAGGGATATGAAAGCATCAGCTCTAGCGGCTACGGATGTCCAGATACTCTTCTACGAGCCCGAAGGCCTGTTGTTGACGGCGGGACTATTGCCGGCAGACGTAGGTGGGCGTGAGTATCGCGTAATGTTTCAACTAAGTTACTTGGGTAGTGGGGGGATTACAGCGCACGTTGGCTTCCAGCAGTGCGATGGCACTGACAAGACGGCACCAGAGTTCGTCACGGTTGAATTGCTGGGGGCAGCACGGAATCGTATGCCCATCATTTGGACCGCCTCGGCGTCGGTGCGCGCGGAGCAGGTGAACTGTCGGCTCATCATTTGGGGGGAGCCCGACGGCGAGGACCTGTTGCGTGGCGAGTTGATCGCCGAGGTGTCGGGTCGACTGCCGGTGCTGACGGCCAGTTGCCAGGCATCGGTGACGCAGGCGGAGCTGCCTACTCGGGAACGGGTGGCCTAGACGGCTGGCGGCCCTCCGTCGGACGGCGGGGGGCCATCAGCCCTCGTGGGCGAACGGCATGGCAGTCCCTTCGCGGGTCGGTCGACCGCCTGGTGGTCGGGTGTGCGGTCACGCGTGCGGTTAGCTGGCGCCCTGCCACGGACGCAGCCGGGGGATCCACGCCGGCACCGCGGCACGGTAGGTGTCGTAGGTCGAGCCGTACCGCCGACGCAGGCCGGGCTCCTCGTAGAAGCGCACGAACGCGGCCTGGATGAGGGCGATGGCCAACGCGTACCACAGCAGCGCGCCCTGACCGAATAACAGCGCCTGGCCGAGGATGGCCGTCACCACCGCGACGTACATCGGGTTGCGGACGTATCGGTACGGCCCGCCGATCACCAGGTGCTCGGTCGGTGCCACCGGGGCCGGAGTGCCCAGGCCCTCCACGACGAACCGCACGAACGACTGGAGAAGAAAAGCCACCGCGGCAACCAGCATCAGTACGCCGAGGACTCGAACCGGCTGGTAGAAGGCGAACGGTGTCGCGACCTCCCAGTCGGATATCCACCACGGGCCGAGACCGGCGACCACGCCCGGCGCGGCGCAAAAGAAGACAAGACTCCCGACAACCGCCCGTGTTCGTAGCACTGCGCCATGCTACGGCTCGTGCGGGGCACCGTGTCAAGGCATCGTTACGTACTGTTGTTGTTGCCGCGCCGCAGAACCTGCCTAATTCCGCAGGTAGGAAGGCGATACTATGGCGTTTGCCCCCATACGATGAATAGGGCATGCGATGAACTGGGAAAGGTGAACTTGTGGGCGCGGAGGTGTCCCCGAACGGTGCTCCACGACGGCGGACGGGGCGACGCGTCGGGCCGACGGTGAGCCATCAGCTCATCCTCGAGATCGCTCGTGGCCAGTTCGCTGAGCGGGGCTACGAGGGCACCACTGTGCGCACCATCGCCCAGGAGGCGGGGGTCGACAGCGCGCTCGTGCACCACTTCTTCCTCACCAAGGAGGGCCTGTTCGAGGCGGCGGTACGTGGCGCCCTGCAGCCGCCGGATCTGGTGGAGCGGGCGATGAAGGGCCCGCGCGGCCAGGTCGGCCGGCGCACCGTCGAGCTGTTCTTCAGCCACTGGGACGAGCCCAGCGCGGCGGCGCGGCTCGGCGGCATCCTGCGATCGATGACGGCCAACGACATGGCGGCGGACGCCGTCCGCAACTTCCTCGGCGACCAGGTGATCCTCCCACTGACCCAGGCGCTGGGCCACTCCCAGCCTGAGCTGCGCGCCGCCATGGTGGGCTCGCACCTGATCGGTCTCGCCACCACCCGGTACGTCTACCGCGTGCCGGCGATCGCAGAGCTCACCGCCGCCGGGCTGGCCGCGGGCACGGGCAAGGCTATCCAGACCTACCTCACCGGCGTCCTGGCCTGATTCGTCCGCACTCAGCGGGCGTCGCCGTCGTCGCGCCAGTGGCCGACGTCGATCCTTCCTCGACATCCCCTTGACGAACCCACATTGGCTCCTAGAATTCATCGGGTAGGGATGTCATCAGAGGGGGAAGCGCCGACGGTGTCTCGGCCTCCTGGATGACGACCCGCAGGGGAGATCGTGTCCGGCGACCTGGGAGGGGTTTGTGCCGACAGACCAACGCGACGAGATACTCGGCCAACTGATGGTGTACGTCCGCCACGAGCTGCTCGGTGACCAGGGCGAGGCGGTCAGCGGAGTCGATCTGCGTCCCGACTCGCCACTGCTGGAGTGGGGCGTCCTGAACTCGCTGAACACGGCTCGGCTCATCGCGTTCGTCCGGGCGGAGCTCGACGTCGACGTGCCGCCCTCGCACATCACGGGACGGCACTTCCGCAGTCTCGACACCATCACCGACCTGATCCTGTCGTTGCCCCGCGCCTGACAGGCATGCCGAGGAGGCGCCATGAACACCAAGCCAGCAGAGTGGGACATCGGCATCATCGGGGGCGGGCCCGGCGGGTCCACAGCCGCCGCCTACCTGGCCAAGGCGGGGCTGTCCGTCGTGGTCTTCGAAAGCGCACACTTCCCCCGCGAACACGTGGGCGAATCGTTGGTCCCGGCCACCACGCCGGTGCTGTTGGAGACCGGGGCGATGGCCGCCGTCGAGGCAGCCGGCTTCCCGCGCAAGTTCGGTGCGGCGTGGACGTCGGCCGAGACACGGCCGGTGAGCCACCTCGGCTTCTCCAACCTCACCCACGACTTCCGGCTCGCCGAGGTCATGTTCAACGAACGGGATCAGGCCGGCGTCGACCGGGATTACACCTTCCACGTCGACCGAGGCAAGTTCGACCAGATCCTGCTGGAGAACGCGGCGAGTCTGGGCGCGCAGGTGCACCAGGGTGTACGGGTCAACCGCGTCGACTTCGACGGCGAGCACCCCGTCATGCACACCCGGTCCGCCGACGGGAACCGCGAGGTGCCGGTGCGGATGGTGATCGACGCCAGTGGCCGGAACACCACGCTGGGCAGTCAGCTCAAGGTGAAGGTGGCCGACTCGGTCTTCAACCAGTACGCGATCCACACCTGGTTCGACGGCTTCGACCGGCAGGCGCTGTCGGCGGAGCAGTCGAAGTCGGACTTCATCTTCATCCACTTCCTGCCACTGACCGACACCTGGGTGTGGCAGATCCCCATCACCGATACGGTCACCTCGATCGGCGTGGTTACTCAGAAGCGCCGGTTCGCCGACGCGGCCCGGGAGGATCTCGAGGCCTTCTTCTGGGAGTGCGTGGGCAGCCGCCCAGAGCTGGAGGCGGCCCTGCGGAGCGCGGAGCAGGTGCGGCCCTTCAAGTCCGAGGGTGACTACAGCTACGCGATGAAGCAGATCTGCGGGGACAACTTCGTCATGGTCGGCGACGCCGCCCGCTTCGTGGATCCCATCTTCTCCACCGGTGTCAGCATCGCCCTCAACAGCGCCCGGCTGGCCTGTCAGGACATCATCGCCGCCGCCGAGGCGGGCGACTTCAAGCGCGAGCGGTTCAAAACGTACGAGATGCTGCTGCGGCGCGGCGTGCGCAACTGGTACGAGTTCATCTCGGTCTACTACCGGCTCAACATCCTGTTCACCGCGTTCGTCCAGGACCCGCGGTATCGCCTCGACGTGCTGAAGATGTTGCAGGGCAACATGTATGACGAGGCCGAGCCCAAGGCGCTCGTCGAGATGCGGAACGTCATCCGGGCAGTTGAGCAGGACCCCGAACATCTCTGGCATCCGTATCTCGGTGAGCTGTCGGCTCCGACCGCGGCTCCCATCTTCTGATCACAAGGGGGCCGTGCGGCCCCGGTAGGGGGACATCAGTGAGCGTGGGCAGCAGTGTGTTCAGTGACCTGGCCGTGCACCACGTCGAGTTTCACGTGACCGACGCCGTCTGGGCGGCCCGCGAGCTCGCCGGACAGTACGGCTTCGCCGTCGTCGGCTCGCGTCAGGCCGAGGACCACCTGTCGGTGGCGCTGCGGCAGGGTTCGACAATTCTCGTGGTCACCGAGGGGCTCACCGACGGGCACCCGGCCAGCCTGTACGTGCAGCAGCACGGCGATGGCGTCGCCGACCTGGCGCTGCGTACCGCGGACGCGAGGGCCGCGTTCGAGGTGGCGGTGTCCCGGGGCGCGCGGGCGGTGGTCGAACCGGCCGCCCGCGACGGGTTCGTCACGGCCACTGTCGGCGGCTTCGGCGACGTGACGCACACGTTCGTCCAGCCGCCCGAGGGGTCGGCCGGTCCGGTGCTGCCCGGCCTGACCCCCGGCCTGCCCAACGGGCAGGTGCCGGAGGCAGGTCCGGCGCCGGGGCTGGGCGTGGTCGACCACCTCGCCGTCTGCCTGGAGTCGGGCACGCTTGATCCGACAGTGGATTTCTACCGCACGGTGCTGGATTTCGACGTGACCTTCGTGGAGCACATCCTGGTCGGCAAGCAGGCGATGTTCTCCAAGGTGGTGCAGAGCCCGTCCCGGTTGGTCACGCTGACGCTCATCGAGCCGGACGCGTCCGCCGCCGCCGGGCAGATCGACGACTTCCTCAAGGGACACGGTGGCCCCGGCGTGCAGCACCTGGCGCTGTGCTCCACCGACATCGTGTCCGCGATCTCGGCGTTGACCGATCGCGGCGTGGAATTCCTGCGGACGCCGGACACCTACTACGACCGGCTCGGCAAGCGACTCGACCTCGCCCGGTACGACGTGGGCCAGCTGCAGTCCCGAAACATCCTCGTCGACGAGGACCACGACGGGCAGCTGTTCCAGATCTTCGCCAGGTCCACGCATCCGCGCCGGACGTTCTTCTTCGAGGTCATCGAGCGGCTGGGCGCGCGAACCTTCGGCAGCGGAAACATCCGGGCGCTCTACGAGGCGGTCGAGGCGGAGCGGACCCAGACCCACGACGTCCTGTGACCACCACCGCGGATCAGGGAACCGACCTGGCCGCCCTGCTCAGCCTCGACGACGTGGCACTGGCGGCGCGGCGGGTGCTGGCCGAGCCGGTCTGGGACTATGTCGCCGGCGGCAGCGGCACGGAGTCGACGTTGCGGGACAACCGGGACGCGTTCGACCGGGTCCACCTGGTCCCGCGGGTGCTGGCGGGGGCGGCGACGTACGACCTCGGCACGGAGCTGCTGGGCACGCCGATGGGGTTGCCCGTCGGGGTGGCCCCGATGGCCTACCAGCGGCTCCTGCATCCGGACGGCGAGGTGGCACTCGCCGAGGCCGCCCGGGACGAGGGCGCGGTGTTCGTGGCCAGCATGCTCAGCAGCGAGCCGGTCGAGCGGATCGCCGCCACCGGCGCGGCGGTCTGGTTGCAGCTCTACTGGCTGCGCGACCGCAGGGTGATCGTGGACCTGGTCACCCGTGCCGAGGACGCTGGCTGTCGAGCTCTCATGCTGACGGTCGACGTGCCGAGGATGGGCCGCCGGCTGCGGGACATGCGGTCCGGGTTCACCCTGCCGGGCGACGTCGTGGCCGCCAACCTGCCGCCGGAGGTCCGCGCGCCCGCACACGAAAGCGGTGCCAACAGTTCGGCGCTGATGGTGCACACCGGTCTCGCGTTCGACCCGAAGCTGTCCTGGCAGGACCTGGACTGGCTGCGTCGACGTACGCGTCTGCCGATCATCGTGAAGGGCGTTCTGCACCCGGACGACGCGGTGCGCGCGGTGGACCGGGGAGTGGACGCGGTCGTGGTGTCCAACCATGGTGGCCGCCAGCTCGACGGCGCGGTGCCCAGCATCGCGGCGCTGGAGCCGGTGGTCGCGGCCGTGGAGGGCCGTTGCGCGGTGCTGCTGGACAGCGGCGTCCGTGGCGGCGTGGACGTGGCACGGGCGTTGGCCCTCGGCGCCTCCGCGGTGCTGGTGGGCCGGCCCGCCCTCTGGGGGCTGGCGGTCGGTGGCCGGGCCGGCGCCCGCCGGGTGCTGTCGTTGCTACGGGCCGAGTTGGAGGATGCGATGGCCATGATGGGCTGTGCCGACCTGCGGGAGCTGGGCCACGGTGCCACAGTGCCCGCCGGCGGGTCGGTGCCGACGATGCGGGGTCGAGCGTCGGGTGACACCCCGGCGCGGTCGGCTGGATGGTCCCCGTGACCGGCGGGTCGGGGACGACCACTGTCGGCGCTCGCTCGCCGATCGCGCTCGCCGACCTGCACGATTCGCTGGCCGACCCGGTGCTCGACTCGATGACCTTCCTCAACGAGATCGCCGGCCGCTTCCCGGACGCGGTGTCGTTCGCGGCCGGTCGGCCGTACGAGGAGTTCTTCGAGGTGGAGGCGGTGCACCGGTATCTGCGCCGCTACTGCGACCACCTGCGCGACGAGCAGGGGTTGAGCGAGGTGCAGGTCAATCGCACCCTGTTGCAGTACGGGCGGACGAAGGGCATCGTGCACCACCTGGTGGCCACCAACCTGTCGGTCGACGAAGGGATCGACGTCGACCCGGAGGCCATCGTGGTGACCGTCGGCGCGCAGGAGGCGATGTTCCTCGTGTTGCGGGCGTTGCGGAGCGACCCCCGCGACGTGCTGCTGGCGGTCTCGCCCAACTACGTGGGGATTCGCGGCGCCGCGTCGCTCGTCGACATGACCACGCTGCCGGTGCGGGACGGCTCGCTGGGCATCGACCTGGTCGATCTCGCCCGGGTGGTGCGCTCCGCCCGGGCGGCGGGGCAGCGTCCCCGCGCGCTGTACCTGGTGCCCGACTTCGCCAACCCGGCCGGGGCGAGCCTGGACCGGGACACCCGGTTGGCGCTGTTGCGCGCGGCCTCCGAGCACGACCTGCTGATCCTGGAGGACAACCCGTACGGGCTGTTCCACGCGGGCGGCGACCGCCCGGCCACCCTGAAGGCCATGGACGACGAGTGTCGCGTCGTCTATCTCGGCTCGTTCGCCAAGACCGGGATGCCCGGCGCCCGGGTGGGCTATGTGGTCGCCGACCAGCCGGTGGCCGGGCCTGCGGGCATCGGCCTGCTGGCGGACGAGCTATCCAAGATCAAGAGTATGGTGACCGTCAACACCTCACCGCTGGCGCAGGCGGTCATCGCCGGCAAGTTGCTGGAGCACGGGTGCAGTCTGGTGCGCGCCAACGAGCGCGAGGCCGGGGCGTACCGGCGCAATCTGCGGCACGTGCTGGACGGCCTGGCCGCGCGTTTCCCGAAGACCGGCCCGGAGGGTGACCGGGTGTCCTGGAACACGCCGGCCGGCGGCTTCTTCGTCGTGGTGACGGTGCCGTTCGTGGTCGACGACGCGCTGCTGGAGCGCTCCGCCCGCGACTTCGGTGTGTTGTGGACGCCGATGCATCACTTCTACGCCGACGAGGGCGGGCGTCACCAGCTCCGACTGTCGGTCAGTCTGCTGCAGCCCCCGCAGATCGAGCAGGGGCTCGATCGGTTGGCGGCCCTGGTCAGGGAGATGAGGCCGGTATGAGCGCTCCCGTCATGCCGTTGGCTGGCGGGCAGGTAGCGATCCTGCTCGTCCAGCTCGCGGCCCTGCTCCTGCTGGGCCTGAGCCTGGGCCGGTTGGCGGCGCGGTTCGGGTTGCCCCCGATCGTCGGTGAGCTGATGGCCGGCGTGCTGCTCGGGCCGTCGCTGCTCGGCCACGCCGCTCCGGCGATCCATGACTGGCTGTTTCCCGCCGACGCGGCGCAGATGCACCTGCTGGACGCCGTCGCCCAGGTCGGCGTGCTGCTGCTGGTGGGGGTGGCCGGCATCGAGCTGGACACCCGGACCATCCGCCGACGCGGCACGTCGGCCCTCCGGATCAGCGTCGGCGGTCTGCTCATCCCGATCGGCTTCGGGATCCTGATCGGTTACCTGGCCCCGGCCGTCCTGGTGCCGGACACCACCGAACGCCCGGTGTTCGCGCTGTTCCTCGCCGTCGCCATGTGCGTGACGGCGATCCCCGTGATCGCCAAGACGCTTGCGGACATGAAGCTCATCCACCGCGACGTCGGCCAGCTGATCATGACCTCCGGCATGGTCGACGACGCCGTGGGCTGGTTCCTGCTGTCGATCGTGTCGGCCATGGCGACCGTCGGCGTGCGCGTCGGCCAGGTCGCGCTGTCGCTGCTGCTGCTGGTGGCGTTCGTGGTCGCCGCCATCTTCGTCGGCCGGCCGCTGGTGCGCGGCGCCATACGGCTGGCCGGCCGGTCCGCCGAGACGGGACCCACAATCGTCACGGCCGTGGTGATCGTTCTCGTCGGCGCGGCGATCACCCAGTCGATGCACATGGAGGCGGTGTTCGGCGCGTTCACCGCCGGCATCCTCATCGGGCAGGCGGTCCGGGAGCGACGGGCGGTGCTGGCCCCGTTGCGGACCATCGTGCTCACCGTGCTGGCACCGATCTTCCTGGCCTCCGCCGGCCTGCGGATGGACCTCGGCGTGCTGCTCGACACCGACGTCGCGCTGGCGGCCGTCGTGGTGCTCGCGGCGGCGATCCTCGGCAAGTTCACCGGCGCCTACCTCGGCGCGCGATCCAGTCGGCTCGGCCACTGGGAGTCCGTGGCCGTCGGCGCCGGCATGAACGCCCGCGGCGTGGTCGAGATCGTCGTCGCGATGGTGGGGTTGCGGCTCGGCGTCCTGGACATCGCCACCTTCACGATCATCGCGCTCGTCGCGATCGTCACGTCGATGATGGCGCCGCCACTGCTGCGCATGGCCATGTCCCGGGTGGCGCACAGCGCCGACGAACTCCTTCGGAAAGCCGACCACGAGGAACAGTGGTCGACCGGGCCGGTCGTACGGCCGGCGGAGACCGGCGCCCCGCCAGCGGCGTAGCCGGTCATCCGACGCCGGCCGGGCCGATTTTGTCGGCCCCGTCGGCGTCGTGCACCGCGAGGATGGCCTCGGCCGCGTTCGCGGGCCCGTCGGTGGCCGCGTACCAGCGCTGGACCCGCTGGGCCGCCTCGCGGTAGGACTGGTCGGCCAGCATCTCCGCGACGAGCGGCGCCAGCCGCGCGCCCACGTGCCTCGGCGCCAGCAGGCGCGCCGCGCCGATGCGCTCCAGCAGCGCGAGGTTCAGATCCTGCTCCGGTTGGAGCGGAAAGCCGAGCACCGGAGTGCCACCGGCCATCGCGGTCTGCACGCTGCCCTGCCCGCCGGCGGTGACCGCCAGGTCCACCGCCGGCATGATCAGATGGCTGGGCAGCACGCCGCCCACCATGACCCTGTCGCCGGCCATGTCGTGCAGGTCGTGATGGGTGCCGGCGACCAGCACGCGCACCGGCAACGCGGCGATGGTCGTCACCACCCGCCGCACGAATCCGACCTCCGTCGAGTTGACCGCCACGTAGACGACCGGGCCGGGTTCGGCGAGGAAACGGGCGACCCGGTCCGGCAGAGGCAGGTCCAGCCGGGCGTAGAGCGGCCCGACGCAGCGCAGCCGCGTCCCCGCGCGGTAGCCGGACCGGCCGTTCGGCCGCCAGTCGGCCACCTCCGTGGCGGGCACGCCCAGCACCTCCGGCACCTCCGGTATGAGGGCCAGGTCGCCGAGGACCAGCGAGGCGAGGCTGGGCACGGGCGGAACGCCAAGCTCGGCGGCCAGTCGGTTGAACCCACCGCAGTAGAAGCCGACCCGGGGTGGCAGGGCGTTCGACAGCCGGCGCAGCAGGCGCGCCGGCAGCAGGCCGAAGTGGGCTTGGCTCGGGGCCGGCAGCAGTCCGCGTTCGAACACCGGCGGCACCCAGCTGCCGGCGTGCTCGGTGACCAGCGCGGCGCCGGCCAGCCTGGTGGACAGCAGGGTGGTCAGGGTGAAACCGGTGACCACCGTACGGATGTCGTGCCGGCGGAAGTACTCGGTCTCCGCGGCGACGTACTCGCGCATCTCCCGATCGGTGTACATGCTCTGCCCGACGTACCCCATGCCGATCTCGTCGCGGATGAACCTGGCGCACCTCTCCGGCGTCATCCGCGGGCCGACGATGTCGTACGGCACGCCGACGTCGCGGAGAACGTGCTCGTAGGTGCCGCCGTGCGTGGCGATTCTGGCGGCCACTCCCCGCTGGCGTAGCGCGCGGTAGATCTCCAACATCCGTGAGGTGGCGGACAGGAAGCCGCAGTGCGGCATGAGGCAGATCATCCGGTCGTCACCTCCGAGAGCGGCCCGGCCTCCGGCGGGGGGCCGGCGCCGCGGGCGACCGCCCGTACCTCGTCCAGCACCCTGGCGACCGGCACGTCCGCGCGCTGGGCGACGGCCAGGGCGTCGTCGTACTCCGGCTGCACGCTGACCAGACGGTCACCCAGGTAACCGCGCTTGACCCGCACGGCCGCGTCGCCGTACGGCATGGCGATCTGGTCGCGGCGCAGCCGGCGACGCTGCACGGTGGACACCCGAACGCCGAGCGTGCCGGTGTAGGTGAACACCAGCCGGCAGACCAGGTCGAGCTGCGCCGGCGCGGTCAGCACGCTGAGCAGTTGCCCCGGTCGACCCTTTCGCATCAGGACGGGAGTGCACCAGGCGTCCGCCGCGCCGACCGCCCGCAACTGCTCCAGCAGGTCTGGCCAGACCCGCGGGTCCACATCGTCGATGGTGGTGTCGACCCGATGCAGCGGCTCGCCCAGCCATGGTGTGCCGCCGGCGTCGCGGTCGGCGGACGTGCCCACGAGCACCCGCAGGATGTTGGGATGGCCGGGCGGGTCCTTGGTGCCGGCGCCGACGCCGACCGAATGGGGCACCAACGCCGGTGGGGGCCCCCAGCTGGTGGCGATGGTGGCGAGCAGGGCCGCGCCCGACGGCGTGCACAGCTCCATCGCGGCCGGATGGGCGGCGATCGGGGCGCCGGCGCCGCTGAGGATCTCCAGGACGGCGGGCACGGGCACCGGCATCGGGCCGTGCCCGGTGCGGACCGTGCCGGAGCCCACCGCGACCGGACCGACCACCCGGGCGGGCGCGTCGAGCAGGCCCAGATCGGCCAGCGCGAGGGCGCAACCGACCAGGTCGACCACCGCGTCGAGAGCACCGACCTCATGGAAGTGAATGTCCGCCAGCGGTACGCCGTGGACTCGCGCCTCGGCCCGCGCCAGCGTGTTGAAGGCGGAAACCGCGAACGCGTGCACCGCCGGCGGGAGGGCGGCGCGGGCGATGATCGCGGTCACCGCCGCCAGGTCGCGGTGGGTGCCGGAGTCGGGTGCGGTGACGATCAGCCGAGCAGCGCGCAGGCCGTGCCGGCGTACGGCTTCCAGCTCCAGTGCGACCGGCTCGACCGCGAGTCGCGCCACGCCCTGCCGCACGGCGGCCAGGCTCGCGCCCGCGTCGAGCAGCGCGGCAAGCAACATGTCGCCGGCGGCGCCGTTGCTGGGGTCGACCCACAGGGCGGCGCCCGGTCCGGTCGCCGCGCCCGCCTCCGCCGCCTCGGCCGTCGTGAGCGGCTCAGTCATTCGCGGCCGCGCAGCTGGACATGCGGCGGGCGATCCGGGCGGCGGCGACGCCGGCGCCGAAGCCGTTGTCCACATTGACTGTCAACACGCCCGGCGCACACGAGTTCAGTGTGGCCAGCCACGCGGTCAGACCGTCCAGGTGCCAGCCGTAGCCGACGCTGGTGGGCACCGCGATCAGCGGGCTGCCGATCAGTCCGCCGAGGACGGACGGCAGTGCGGCCTCCATCCCGGCGATCGCCACGACCACGTCGGCGCGGGCGATGCGGTCACGCTCGGCCAGTAGTCGGTGCAGGCCGGCCACACCCACGTCCACCACGAGGTCCGGCCTGGCGCCGAAGACGGCCACGGTGGCCGCGCACTCGCGGGCTACCGGTAGGTCACTCGTGCCGCCGCAGGCGATGGCGACAGTGCCCACTGGCGTCCGGGCGGGGCCGACCACCGCGACCCGGCACACGGGGTCCACCACATCGACGCCGAACTCGTCGGCGCAGCGGGCCATGGCCTCGTCGCTGAGCCGGGTGGCGAGGATCGGCGTGTCGGGGTGGGCGACGCGCAGCGCGCGCATCGCGCCGGTCACCTGCTCGGGGGTTTTGCCCGCGCCGTAAACCACCTCGGGGTCGCCGGTGCGCGACAGACGGTCCACGTCCATCCGTGCGAATCCTAGGTCGATGAATTCCGGTGCGGACACCTCACGCTCCTTCCAGTACTGTCGAACTGTGAGACCTGATGATTGGGCCTGCGGGGCGGCGGATCAGCTCGTCGCGGAATTCACACGATACGGCAGAACGCTCGTGGCATTCTCCGGTGGCGTGGACTCCAGCGTCGCCCTCGCGGCGGCGGTGCGGGCTCTGGACCCGGCCGATGTCGCGGCGGTGACGGCGGTCTCGGCCGCGGTTCCCGCCGCTGAGGTGGCTGCGGCCCGCGACTTCTGCGCCGGGCTCGGCGTGGCGCACCACGTGCTCGGCACCCGCGAGATGGAGGTCGAGGGCTACCGCGAGAACGGCCCGCGCCGGTGCTACTTCTGCAAGAGCACGCTCATCGACGCGGTGCGCGAGCTGGCCGACCGGCTCGGCTTCCAGACCGTGGTGACCGGCACGAACGCCTCGGACGTGGTGGCCGGCTTCCGACCCGGGATCGCGGCCGCCGCCGAGCGTGCCGCCCGTACACCGCTGGCCGACCTGGCGATGGACAAGCCGACGGTGCGCGCGGTGGCCCGGCTCTGGGGGCTGGACACGGCCGCCAAGCCGGCCGCCGCGTGCCTGGCCAGCCGCATCGCGTACGGCGTGGCCATCTCGCCGGCCCGGCTGGCCCGGGTGGAGTTGGCCGAGTCGGCCGCGCGCCGCCTGCTGGACCCGCACGGGGTGGTCGACCTGCGGGTCCGTGACCTGGGCGACGGCGTGCGCCTCGAGGTCGATGCGCCCGCCGTGGAGCGTGCCCGCGGCGATCAACGACTCGTGGCGGCCATCCGCGCGGCCGGGTTCCCCGACGAGCCGATCACCGTCGAGGCGTTCCGCTCCGGATCGATGAACGAGCTGCTCCACGACCCGGACCACTGGCGCTGAGCGACGGCGCGGTTTTTTCGCGCATCGGTGGGCTGACGCGACGCTCGATTGACGCTATCCTCAGCTGGTGAATTACAACCCGGGCGACCAACCCGTCACGCCGAACTGGTCTCTCGACGGTGCGCACGTGCTCCTCACCGGGGTGACCGGGTTCCTGGGGCAGGCATCGCTGGAGCGGCTGCTCGCCGACCACCCCAACACCCGGGTGACGGTGCTGGTGCGCGGTCGGGGCGCGACGTCGGGCGCCGACCGTGTCGCCGGGTTGACGCGCAAGCCGGTGTTCCGCACGCTGCGCCGCCGAATTGGCGGGCCGGCGCTCGCGGAGCTGCTGGCCGAGCGCGTCACGGTCATCGAGGGCGACCTCACCGACGCCGTGCCGGCGCTGCCCGAGGACCTGACCACTGTCATCCACTGTGCGTCCACGGTGTCCTTCGACCCGCCGATCGACGACGCGTTCCAGGTCAACGTCGGCGGTCTGGTCAACCTCTACGACGCGATCGTCGCGCTGCCACGGCGTCCGCACGTGCTGCACGTCTCCACGGCCTACGTCGCCGGCGCCCGCAAGGGCGTCGTGGCGGAGGCGCCACTGGACCATGACGTCGACTGGAACGCCGAGCTCACCGCCGCGCTGGCCGCCCGCGCCGAGGTGGAGCGCGCCTCCCGCCGCCCGGAGGCACTGCGCACGCTGTTGGCCGAGGCGCGCGCCGAGCACGGCAAGGCCGGCCCGCAGGCGACGGCGCGGGCCGCGGAGGAGGCGCGGCGCCGACGGGTGACCGAGCGGCTGGTCGACTACGGCAGACTGCGGGCGCACAGCGTCGGCTGGCCGGATGTCTACACGTTCACCAAGGCGCTGGGGGAGCGGGTCGCCGAACAGTACGCCCGCGACGAAGGGCTGCGCGTCTCCGTCGTGCGCCCGGCGATCGTGCAGAGCGCCCTGCGTCATCCGTTCCCCGGCTGGTTCGACTCCTTCAAGATGGTGGATCCGATCATCCTGTCGTACGGGCGCGGCACGCTGCCGGACTTCCCGGGCCTGCCCGACGCGGTGGTGGACATCGTCCCCATCGACCTGGTCACCAACGCTCTCCTCGCGGTCGCGGCCGTCGAGCCGGAACCCGGCACACCGGTCTACTACCACGTCGGCACCGGCGCGCGGAATCCGCTCACCCAACGCCAACTGGACGAGAACATCCGCAACTACTTCCGCCGTCATCCGCTGCCCGAGGCCGGTCGGGGCCACATCGCGGTGCCGACCTGGCGGTTCCCCGGTGCCAGCCAGATCGAGCGGAGACTGCGCGCCGGCGAGCGCGCCGTCTCGTTCGCCGAACGGGCGCTGCTGCGGCTACCGGCCTCGCCGCGCACGCGGGACTGGATGACGAAGGTGCACAAGGAGACCAAGCGGATCGAGTCGCTGCGCCGGCTGTCCACCCTCTACGGCGTCTACACCGAGGTGGAGGCCATCTACACCGACGGCAACGTGCTGGCGCTGCACCGCCGGTTGCCCGATGAGGTGGTCAGCCGGGGCAGCTTCGACGCCGCCGAGGTGGACTGGCCGCACTACCTACAGGAGGTGCACTGCCCGAGCATCACCGCGCTGCTGAGGCAGTCGGTCACCCGGCGTCCCCGCTCCAACAGGCGCGGGCCGCTGCCGGAGGGCCGCGACACCGTGGCGGTCTTCGACCTGGAGGGCACCGTGGTGGCGTCCAACCTCATCGAGGCTTTCCTGTGGGCCCGACTGGCCGACCGGCCGAAGGGCGCCTGGGCCAGGGAGCTCGCCGCGCTCGCCGGCGCCGCGCCGCGCTACCTGCGCGCCGAGCAGCGCAGTCGCGGCGAGTTCATCCGGACCTTCATGCGGCGGTACGCCGGCGCCTCGGAGGATGCCCTGCGTGAACTGATCAGGGACCGGCTGGGTGACGCGCTGCTGCGGCGGTCGCTGCCGGAGGCGATCCGGCAGGTTCGCGCGCATCGTGCGGCCGGTCACCGCACCATCCTGATCACCGGCACCGCGGACATCCTCATCGAATCGCTGCGGCCGCTGTTCGACGACGTGGTCGCGAGCCGGCTACACGTGCGTGACGGCGTGCTGACCGGCTTCCTTGCCGCTCCACCACTTGTGGGCGAGGCCCGACTGGCCTGGCTCCGCCAACACGCCGAGGACATCGGCGCCGACCTGAGCAGCTCGTACGCGTACGGCGACAGCTTCTCCGACCGATCACTTCTTGAGGGGGTGGGCAATCCGGTGGCCGTCAACCCCGATCCCAAGCTGTTCCGGCACGCCAAGCGTCACAACTGGCGCATCGAGGAGTGGGGTGGTCACACGGTCGGTCCGGTCGAGACGATGGTGGAGCTGACCACGTCGGCTGCCGGCCCCGGCGCGCGGGGAGCGGCCCGATGATGCCGGCCCTGGAATACCGCCAGTCCACCCCGCGTTTCCTCGCCGCCCGTGGCGCCAGCTCCACCCGGCTCGGCGGGCGGATGTCCGGCGTGCTGGCCAGCAACGTGGCGCCGCTTCGCCTGGTGCACCGCGCCGAGCCCAGCCTGCCAGCCGGCGAGTGGGTTCGGCTGCGGCCGTTGCTGTCCGGCATCTGTGGTTCGGACGTCAGCCTGTTGACGGGCCGCTCGTCGCCATACTTCGGCGCTGTCGTGTCGATGCCGTTCGTGCCGGGGCACGAGGTGGTCGCGGAGACCCTGGACGACCTGCCCGGCCTGGCCAAGGGCAGCCGCGTGGTGGTCGACCCGGTGCTGTCGTGCGCGGTGCGTGGCGGGACGCCCTGCCGCTGGTGCGTCGCGGGGCAGCACAGTCGGTGCGACCGGGTGACCGCCGGTCGCGTCTCCGCCGGCCTGCAGACCGGCTACTGCACCGACACCGGCGGCGGCTGGGGTCGGCAGATGGTCGCCCACGCCGCCCAGTTGCACCAGGTGCCGGACACGCTGGACGACCGTCGGGCGGTGCTCGTCGAGCCGCTGGCCTGCGCGGTGCACTCGGTCCGCCGGGCGAACGTGCCGGCGGGCGCGGCCGTGTTGATCGTCGGCGCCGGCACGGTGGGCCTGCTGACCCTGCTGGCGTTGCGGGCCCTGACCAAGGCCGGCCCCATCTACGTGGTCGCCAAGCACGCACACCAGCACGCCCGGGCCCGCGAGCTCGGGGCGACGGAGGTGTTCCAGCCGTCCCGCGCGGCCCGTGCGGTGCGCCGCGCCTGCGGCGGCACGCTGGAGCAGCCCATGATCGGCGGTGATTTCCTGCTCGGCGGTGCCGATGTGGCGTTCGAGTGCACAGGCGCCGGGTCCGGTCTGGACATGGCGCTGCGGCTGGTCCGCGCCGGCGGCACGGTGCTGCTGTCCGGGATGCCCTCCGGCGGCGTGGACCTGACACCCGTGTGGTTTCGGGAGTTGAACCTCGTCGGGTCGTACGCCTCCAGCGGCAGCGCGACGAGCCCGGCCGCCGGGCCCGACACCGATGAGCAGGGGACCGCCGAGCCCGCTGGCGGCGCGTTCGCCGAGGCCATGGCGCTGGCCACCGAGGCTCCTCTGGACGGCTACGTCGACGCGATCTACCCGCTGTCGCGCTGGCGGGAGGCGCTCGGTCACGCCGCCAAGGCTGGGCAGTTGGGCGCCGTCAAGGTCGCCTTCGACCCCAGCCGGAACTGATCCAGCAATCCGACGCACAAGCACGAGCCGGAACGACGAGAGGACATTTCATGAGCAGACCTGGCTTCGTGCTCGAGGTCGATGAGCGTACGCCGCCGCTGCTCGTACACCAGGGGGAGGGTTTTCTCCTCGAGCGGTTCCCGCTCGGCACGCGGGTGGTGTACCCGCCGGACTCGCTGCCGCCCGTCGCCAACGTCGACGCCGCCATCCAACGCGCGCTGATGCAGCCGGTGGATTCCCCGCCGCTGCCCGACCTGCTGCGCTCCGGGATGCGACTGACGATCGTCTTCGACGACCTGTCGCTCCCGTTGCCGCAGATGCGCCCGCCGGACATCCGGCAGCGGGTGATCGAGCACGTGCTGGAGCTCGCCGCCGAGGCCGGCGTGGACGACGTCGAGCTGATCGCGGCGAACTCGCTGCACCGCCGGATGACGCCGGCCGAGCTGAAGCGGATCGTCGGGGAGCGGGTCTTCCGGGCGTTCTTCCCCAAGCACCTGCGTAACCACGATGCCGAGGACCCGGACGGCCTGGTCCACCTGGGCACCACCGCGCACGGCGAGGACGTGGAGATCAACCGGCGGGCCGCCGAGAGCGACCTGATCGTGTACGTCAACATCAACCTCACCGCGATGAGCGGCGGCAGCAAGTCGGTCACCGTGGGGCTCGGCTCCTACCGGAGCCTGCGCCACCACCACAACGTCCACACGCTGCGCCACTCGCGCTCCTTCAACGACCCGCCGAATTCGGCCATGCACCACTCGTACGACCGGATGGCCGAGGTGCTGGGCGAGGCTGTCAAGGTCTTCACGATCGAGACCACGCTGAACCTGGACTCCTTCCCCAGTCACGTCGGCTTCCTCAACCGCCGGGAGTGGGAGTGGGGGATCGGCGACCAGCTCTCCTATCTGGCCGCCAAGCGGGCCAACGACCTGGCGCCGCCCAAGCTGCGTCGGCGTCTCTGGCAGAGCAACGACGCGCCGTACGGGGTGACAGGTGTCAACGCGGGCCGGCCGGACTCGGTCCACCCGCTCACCCTCGCCAACGTGCACCGCCAGCAGCTCACCGAGGTGCAGGGCCAGAGTGACATCGGCGTCTGGGGTCTGCCCTTCATCTGCCCGTACAACGTCAACTCGATCATGAACCCGATCCTGGTGATGTCGCTGGGCCTGGGCTACTTCTTCAACCTCTACCGCAACCAGCCGATCGTGCGGCGTGGCGGGGTGGGCATCTTCTACCACCCGATGCCGAAGGAGTTCCACCCCGTGCACCACCCCAGCTACATCGACTTCTTCGAGGAGGTCCTGCCGCAGACCACCGACCCGGCGGCGATCGAGGCGAAGTACGAGCAGCAGTTCGCCACCGACCCGTGGTACACCCACCTGTACCGGACCAGCTACGCCTACCACGGCGTGCACCCGTTCTACATGTGGTACTGGGGGGCCCACGCGATGGAGCACCTCGGTGACGTGATCTTCGTCGGCGCCGACCGTAAGACGGCGGCGGTGATGGGCTTCCGGGCGGCCTCCTCGCTCGCCGACGCGCTGGAGATGGCGCGTGACACCGTCGGGTCGAGCCCGAGCATCACTTACCTGCACGCCCCGCCGGTGACGCTGGCGGACGTCCGATGACCGGGGAGGCGACGTGCGCCTGATCGACGAGGTGAGGCTGCTGCGCGGCCGTCGCGACTGGCGTGGCCGGGCTACCACGCCTCGCTCCGCCGAGCCGTACGAGATCCGCCGGGAGCGCTCCGAGTTCCCGACCGACTGGGCCCGGACCCGGGCGGCGAGGGCGGTGCGCTTCGGCCTCCAGCGGGGGGTGCTCAAGTCGGTGGCCTGGACCCAGACCCACCCGGTCGTGCGCGGCACGGAGTACCTCGACGGGTTGCAGGGTCCGGCCGTCTTCGTCTCCAACCACGCGAGTCACCTGGACACGCCGCTGATCCTCGGCTCGGTGCCCCGCCGGTTCGCGCGGCGGCTGGCCGTCGGCGCGGCCGCCGACTACTTCTTCGACGCACGCTGGCGCGCCGTCGTGACGTCGCTGGTGTTCAACGCCTTCCCGATCGAGCGGCAGGGCGATCAGCGGCTGCGCAGCCGCGCCACCAAGCTGCTCGCCGACGGGTGGAGCCTGCTGCTCTTCCCGGAGGGCAGCAGGTCCGCCGACGGCTGGATGAGCGGGATGCGGCTGGGCGCGGCCCATCTGTGCTGCACGCACGGGGTGCCGGCGGTGCCGGTCGCGCTGCGCGGCACGTTCGGTGCCATGCCGCGCGGACGGAACTGGCCGATGCCTGGCCGGCGCACCGTCGTGGTTCGCTACGGCCGGCCACTGTGGCCGCGCGAAGGCGAGGGTGCACGGGCGTTCCACGAGCGGATGTCAGCCGCTGTCGGCCGGCTGTGGGTGGAGGAGGAGGTCGGCTGGTACCAATCGCTGCGTACCCCGCCGGCGGTTGCGGTCGCCTCCACCGCCGGGCCGCAGGCCGCCGATTGGCGGCGGATGTGGGAGTCGACGCGTCCGCTGCCGGCAGCCGACGGCCGGCCGGCCCGGCGGATCTGGCCGACCAGTCGGTCGTGACCGGCAGGCGCTACGCCCGCTCGCGCGGGAGATCGACGCCTTGCCGGGCTGTGCTGGCGGCACCGCCGGCCGGGATCCGGTAGGCGCCGAAGAAGACCGCCAGCCCCACCACGACGGTGAACGCCAGCAAGGCGTTCTCCGCGACGCTGTCGACGATCGGCAACGCCTCCGCGTGGGCCAGGTGGAACAGCAGGTGTGGCGTGTTCGCGACGACCGCTGCGGCCGCTGCGGCGAGGCACAACTCCCGCACCGGCCGCACGGCCGCCCACCCGAGGACCACCGCCAACGCCAGGTAGGCGTAGCCCAGATCGGACAGCAGGTGCCCGTTGTACGGGCCGCCGGCGGCCACCCACCCCGCGCCGAACGGGAACCAGTCGAAAAACCACAGTGGCGCCACGGACGCTGGCACGCCGAGGGCGAGCATCTGGACGGCCAGTACCGCCGAGCCGATTCGAACCCACCGCGTTGGACGTTTCCTGTGCGCATCTGCTTCGTGTGTCGGCATCTTGCCTCTGTTCTGAGGTTCGTTGACACCCTTCAACCCGGGCATCTATGGTTCGACCACTCCTCGCTTAATGAATTACTAGCACAGAGTCGCTCACGGGAAGGCTGAGACGTTGCGATCGTACGGGTCCTACATCGCAGGTCAGGACGTTCCGGCGGACAAGTGGGTGCATTGCCTGCGCGCTTCGGCCGTGCTCGACGACATGCTGCCGCAGCTTTCCCTGAAGCGTGACCTGGACCGCGGCCGGCGCCACGACGGCGAGGAGCACGCGAGCGTGCTGGCCCGGTGCGCGGTGGCCGACGACACGGTTGTGGAGCGGGCCATCCAGGCCGCTGCGGCGGCTGCCCCGGCCTGGGGCGCGATGCCGCTCGAGGTGCGGCTCCGGGTGGTGCACCGGTTACACGAGGAACTGCGCCGGCGGCACGACGAGGTGGTGGAGGTCCTCGTTCAGGAGGGCCACCCACGCGCGCTCGCCGAGTGGGAGCTGGCCGGCTGCCTGCACGGCACCAGTCCCGAGACCGTTGGGCTGTGCGCCGAGCAGATGCACCGGGAGTACGAGGACCCGCACCGACGCTTGCTGGTGGTGCGCAAGCCGGACGGCGTGGTAGCGCTGAGTCCGCCGCAGAACGCGGCGGCGGTCAATTCACTGCTCGGGGTACCCGCGCTCGCGGCCGGCAACGCGCTCGTCGTCAAGGCGCCGCGCGGAAGCCCGTACGGCGTGATGTTCGTGCTCCGAGAGATCGTGGCACCGATCCTCGACGAGGTCGGCGCTCCGCCCGGCACCCTGAACATCGTCTGTGGCCCGCCCAAGAGGATCCTCGACCAGTTCTTGGCCAGCCCGCTCGTCAACGACATCTTCTACTTCGGCAGCAGCGAGCTCGGCATCCCGCTCGGTGAGGAGGCGGTGCGCCGGGGCAAGAAGCCGATTCTGGAGTTGGCCGGCAACGACGGCTGCGTGGTGTGGCACGACGCCGACCTCGACCGCGCCGCCGAGGCGCTCACCGAGAGCTTCTTCGGATCCGGGCAGATCTGCATGGTGCCCAACTACGTGGTGGCCCATCCGGACATCGCCGACCGCCTACTGGCCCGCCTGATCAGCCACGCCCGCAAGATCCGCCCCGGCTATCCCGAGGATCCCGACGTCCTGTTGTCGCCTGTCCTCAAGAGCGACCAGTTCGCTCGGTACGTCGAGCAGGCCACCGAGTGCGGCGCCGAGGTGCTCGCCGGCGGTAACCGGATGGAGCTGGACGGCTCGATATCGTCCACCGGGCTGTTCGTCGAGCCGACCATTCTGCGGGTCGACGGCCTGGCCCGCGCCCGGACGGTGTGGGCGGTGGCCCGGGAGACCTTCTTTCCGCTACTGCCGGTCGTGGTGCCCGAGACGGACCGCGGTGACGGCCTGCTCGACGACGTGATCGATTTCCTCAACGCCAACGAGTACAGCCTGCGCAACTCCGTCTGGGCCGGCGACGAGTCGACGGTGGACCAGTTCGTCGCGCGGGTGCACAACGGCGGCCTACTCAAGATCAACGATTCGCACATCGGCTTCGTGCCGTACCTGTCCACCCACGGTGGTGCCGGATTGACCGGCGGACCTCTGGGCGAGAGCAACTATCCGATGCTGCGCACGTCGCATCTCCAGGGCATCAGCATCGGCCGTGACGTCCAACCCCGGCGGGCGGCGCTTGCCTCCCCGCTACGTGCCGAGCGGGAGGGTCTGGCCGCATGAGCTTTCTCGATACCGAGCGGGACACCTGCGAGGCGCTGCTCCCGGGCCTGCTCAAGAAGCTCGGCGAGTTTCCGCTGATGGAGCTGGAACGCCGGGGCGGCCCGGGCATCGGGCTCTTCCGCGAGGCCGGGGGGCCCGGCCTGGTGGTGCCCAAGACGTACCACGGGCTCGGCGCCTCCGCCGTTCAGGCGGTGCGGGTCACCCGCGCCCTGGCCGCGCAGGCGCCGTCGCTTGCGGTCGCCACCACGATGCACCAGTTCTCGGTGGCCGGCCTGGTGGCCCTGGCCCGGGCGAACGTGGGGTTCGAATGGATGCTGCTGGAGGCGGTCGCGACCGACCGCCGGCTGGTGGCGTCCGGCTTCGCCGAAGGCCATGCCGGCCGCGGCATCCTGACACCCACCATGACGGCCCGTCGGGACGGCGCCAACTGGCGGGTCACCGGCGCGAAGCGCCCGTGCAGCCTCTCCGCCTCGATGGACCTGCTGACCGCGAGCGTTGCCGTGCCCACCGAGGACGGCGGCACCAGACTCGGCGTGGTGCTCATCCCGGCGGAGTCGCCGGGCATCACGATCGAGCCATTCTGGGCGTCGTCGGTGCTCACCGGCGCCGAGTCCGACGCGGTGCTGCTCGACGACGTGGAGGTGCATCCGGACCTGTTCGTCTACCCGGAGATCGCGCTCGACGGCCAGCTCGACGACCTGCAGACGGTCGGGTTCGTGTGGTTCCAACTCCTGGTGACCGCGTGTTACCTGGGGGTGGCGTCGGCGCTGGTGGAGCGCGCGATCACGCGCGGCCGGGGGCCGGCCACCGACCGGGCGGACGTGGCGACCGCCGTGCAGGGCGCCGCGATCATGCTGGACGGCGCGGCACGGAGCCTCGACGACGGCGACGGCGGCAACGACGCGCTCGGCCGAGCCCTGGTGGTGCGGTTCGCCGCCGCCAACGCGATCGCCACCGCGGTACGAGGTGCTGTGGATCTGCTCGGGGGGATGGCTTTCATCTCCTCGCCCGACGTCGCCTATCTCGCCGCCGCGTCGCACGCGGTCGCCTTCCACCCGCCGTCACGCGCGAGCGTCGCCAACGAGCTGACGAACTGGCTCGCCGGCCAGCCGCTCGTGTTGAGCTAGGGGGAGCGGTGACCACCAGCAGGCTAGAGGCGGACTCGCAGGTACGGGACACGGTACGGGACAACTACCGCCGGTACCTGTCCCGAGGCCGCGCGAAGCTCGGCGACATGTTCGGTGGGCATGTCGAGGTCGGTTCCGAGGGCGCCTGGGTCCACACCTCGGACGGTGGCCGCTTCCTCAACGCCGGTGGCTACGGCGTGTTCCTCCACGGTGCCCGGCACCCGGCCGTGGTCGCCGCGGTCATCGCGCAGATCCAGAGTCACCCGATAGCGACGCGCCTGCTGCTGGAGCCGTCGGTGGGCGACGCCGCGGCGGCGCTCGTCGCGGTGGCGCCACCCGGCCTGACCCGGGTGCACTTCGCGGGCTCCGGCGCGGAGGCCGTGGAGGCGGCCATCAAGTTGGCCCGCGCCCATGGCCGGCGCAGACTCGTCTCGGCCGTGGGCGGCTACCACGGTAAGACCATGGGCGCCCTGTCCGTCACCGGGCAGAATCTCTACCAGCAACCCTTCCGCCCGCTGTTGCCGGACGTCACGCACGTGCCGTACGGCGACGCCGAGGCGTTGGGTGCCGCGCTGGCCGGCGGGCCGCCGGCCTGCGTGATCCTGGAGCCGGTGCAGGGCGAGGGCGGAGTGGTGATTCCCCCGCCCGGTTACCTGCGCGAAGCGTCCCGGCTGTGCCGGCAGCACGGCGCATTCCTGGTGCTCGACGAGATCCTCACCGGCGTCGGCCGGCTCGGTCACTGGTGGGGCGCCGACCGGGAGGACGTCAGACCGGATGTGCTGCTGGCCGGGAAGAGCCTGTCCGGCGGCATCGTGCCGGTCTCCGCCGTGATCGCCACGGCCGACGCGTTCCAGGCATTCGACAAGGACCCGTTCCTGCACACGTCGACATTCTCCGGCGCGCCGATCGCGATGGCGGCCACCCGAGCGGCGATCGCCGCCGTCACGGAGGAAGGGTTGGTCGACCGGGCGGCGAAGCTCGGCGCCGAGCTGTTGAGCCGCCTGCAGGCGGTGGCCGCCCCCTACCCACACCTGGTCCGCGAGGTACGCGGGGTCGGGCTGCTGATCGGCGTGGAGTTCGCCGGCCCGGGGCTGGCCGGCGAGGCGATCCTCGAACTCCTCAGTGCCCGGGTGATCGTGAACCATTCGATGATCGCCAGCACCGTGCTGCGCCTCACCCCGCCCGCGGTGTTGTCCGGCGACGAGGTCGCCCTCCTGGTCGAGGCATTCGACAGCGCGCTGCGCACGCTCGGCCACCGCTATCCGACAGCACACCGGCTGGGGGTCCACTGACATGCGACGGGTCGAGATTCAGGCGTTTCTGCCCAGCGGCGACGGCGGTACGGTCTTCGACCAACTTGTCGACTTCGAACGCTATCCGCATCTGGTCGACGTGGTTAAGACGGTCACCGTGCAGACGCCGACCGACGCGCGGCGGATCGTCAGCTCGTGGGAGGTCCTGTTCCGCAACGGAATCCTCGCCTGGACCGAGGCCGACGAACTGGACCGCGATCGTCTCTCCATCGAGTTCGCCCAGATCGACGGCGACTTCGACGAGTTCTCCGGCGCCTGGACGCTGCGCCAGGCCCCGGACGGCGTGGCGATCACGTTCGTGGCGGGTTTCGACTTCGGCGTGCCCAGCCTCGCCAGCATCATCGACCCGGTCGCCGAGCGGGTGCTCACCGAGACGATCCACCACGTCCTTCGTGGGTTGTTCCCGGCGGTCGACATCCCGGACGGCGTCCTGGTGACCGCGCCGACCGGCGTCAGCGGGAAGGATTGAGCATGGATCAGCAGAACACGTTCGACACGCCGACGATCGCACGACTGCACCGTGCGGAGTACCTCGCAGGGCTTGCGCTGGCCAGCGGACTGTTGCTCGCACACTGGGACGAGGTCCGCTGGCTCCCGGCCATCGGGCTGTTCCTCTACATCGACCTGATCGGCTACATCCCCGGGGCCATCGCCTACCGGCGCAGCCCCGACGGGCAGATTCCGAAGGCGTACTACGTTCTCTACAACAGCATGCACAGCCTGCTCAGCGCCGGGCTGGTGGTGGCGCTGTGGGCATGGTTGGTCGGCCCCGAGTGGGCGCTGTTGGCCGTGCCGATCCACCTGTTCGGTGACCGCTCGCTCTTCGGCAACCAGCTCAAGCCGTTCGGTGTGCCGTTCGAGCCCAAGCGTCTGCCGGCCTTCGATGCGCTGCTGCGCGAGGTCGCAGGCCGCCCGTGGGCGGGGCCGGCCGGGCGAACCGACGACTCGCCATCCGGCGGCCCGACTGCCACTGCCACGGCCACGCCGAGACCCACCTCGGTGGTCTGATGAGCTGGCCGGGCTCCGCGGCGAGCGGTTGGCAGCGCGACGACCCACGAGCCGCCCGACAACCCGCGCTGTCCGGCGACGACGAGGCGACCGTCGCGATCGTCGGTGGCGGGCTGGCGGGGCTGGCGCTGGCGTACCAGCTGACGAACCACCTGCCCGGGAGCGACATCCTGGTCCTGGAGGCCACCGAGGTCGGTTCCGGAGCCAGCGGACACAGCACGGGCATCGTCGGCCCCGGGGTCGGCGGCCCGATCACCACACTGGTCAAGCGGTACGGGCCCGACCGTGCCCGGACCATGTTCGGCGCCACGCTCGACGGGATCGCCGCGCTGCGGCGGCTGGCCCGGGCACTGCCCGACGGCTGCGAGCTGACCGATGGCTTCCAACTGGTGGCCGCGTCGGCACCGGCGCACACCGGCTCGCTTCGGCGGCAGGCGCAGACCCTGCGCGAGCTGGGCTTCGACGCCTCTTATCTGGGCCACGACGGCACGGCCGAACGGCTGGGCACCGCCCGTTACCACGGCGCGTTGTGCTATCCCGACATCGCGCTGATCAACCCCTGGCTGCTGGTCCAGTCACTCAGGGCTGCTCTGCTCACGGCCGGGGTGCGCATCGCCGAGAACACGCCGGTCACCGGCCTCACCGGCGGTGACCCGGTCACCCTGACCGCCGGTGGGCACCGGGTACGCGCCCGGCGGGTGGCCCTGACCACTGACGGCTTCACCACCGGGCTGGGGCTGTTCACCCGGAACGTCGCGGTGATCCGTACCCATGTGCTGCGCACCGCATCGGTGCCGCCGCACCTGCTCGCGGAGAGCGGTTGGGACGGTCGCGGTGCCGCCATCGACAGCCGTTCTTTCTTCAACTACCTACGGTTGACCGCGCGCGGCCAGTTGCTGTTCGGCGGTGGTCCCGCCCTGCTGGAGCCTCGCGTCGACGAGCGCGGCGTGGCTGCGGTGCGGGCCCGGCTGGTACGCGAACTGGCCGCGACCTACCCGGCGCTGGCGGACGTGCCGGTGACCGACTTCTGGTCCGGGGTCACGGCATCCACCTTCGACCGACTGCCCATCGTCGGTCCGGTGCCGGGCCAGGCGGGCGTGTGGTTCGCCGGCGCGTGGTGTGGGCACGGCCTGGCCCTCTCCGCGTTGACGGCCGAGCTGCTCGCTCCCCGGCTGGCCGGGGTTGTCGGTGGCGTGGGCCCGGCGCCGATGCCGGACCTGCCCTGGATGCGCAGCACCGCGAGCCTCATGCCGACGGGCCGGATCGGCAACCTGTTGTTGGCCGGATACCTGCGCGGGCTGGACGCGGTCGACAGGCTCGCCCCTGCCCGCCGGTCGGCACTGTCGACCCCACCCGCCCTCGCGGTTCCCGCCGTGCCGACACCGGTCGCACCGGCGGCCCAAGCGCCGGCGGCCGCGGCGACGGAGCTGCCGACGGCCCCGGCGACCGGGGCGGCGGTGGCCGGGAGCCGCCCGGTGGAGCAGCAGGTCGACATCGTGATCGTCGGCGCCAGGGTGGCCGGCTCGGCGCTGGCGGCCCGGCTCGCCGCGGCCGGCCTGTCGGTGGCGCTCTTCGACCGCGGTGACCTGCCGACACCGACCCTGTCCACGCACATCCTGCACGGCACCGAGGACCTGCGGATCGAGGGCGTGTACGACACCGTCGTCGCGCTCGGCGTACCGCCGCTGCACGACGTGCGGGTCCGACTGGACGACGTGGAGCTGCACTTCCGTCATCCCGACAACCCCGGGTTGTGTCCTCGGCGGGAGGTTCTCGATCAGGTCCTGCTGGACCGGGCGGCCGCCGCCGGCGCCAAGACGTCCACCGGCACCGCCGTGGTCGGTCTGCGGCGCGGTTCCGACGGCACGGTGAGCGGCGTGACCGTGCAGCACGCCGACGGATCGGTCCGGGATGTGTCGGCACAGCTGGTGATCGGCGCGGACGGTCGCAACTCGTCGGTGGCCCGCTGGGTGGGCGCCCGGCAGTACCTCACCACGCGCAGCGAACGGGCCCTGCTCTGGCGGTACTTCACAGGCGTCCGGATCCCGCCGGCACTGCTGTGGCACCGTATCGGGGTGCACATCGTCTCGATCCTGCCGACCGGGCCCGAGGACTTCGTGCTCATCGCGCAACCTCCGGAGCATCTGCAGGGCGAGCTGGCCGGCCGTGACGTGGCCGGGTTCCTGCGCCACGTCGAGTCGGTCAGCCCGGCGGTGGCCGAGCTGGCCGCTGCCGCCCGGCCGGTCGGGAACCTCAACCGCGTCGTGCGCTACCCCTGCTTCTTCCGGCAGCCGTTCGGGCCGGGCTGGGCTCTGGTGGGCGACGCGGGGCACGCCAAGGACGCGACCCTGGGCCACGGGATCAACGACGCGCTGCGCAGCGCCCGCGGACTCGCGGCAGTGCTCACGGCGCACTGGGGACAGCCGGCGGCGCTGTCGTCGGGACTGGCCCGGTGGGCCCGCGACCGGGACAAGAGCGAGCTGGCGAACTACTGGTACGGCCAGGACATCGGCCGGGGCGGTGCGGTCACCGCGATGGAGCGCGCGATCCTCGCCGGAATCCAGCGCGACTCGCGAGCGGTGGGCCGGCTCGACGACGTGATGGGCGACCGGCTCGACGCCGACCGGCTGCTCACCCTGCCCCGGCTGGTGGGTGCCGTCGCCCACCGGGTGACCAGCGGCGAACCCGCCTCGGTCGTCGGACGCGAGGCCGTCGACCTTGTCCAGCTCGCGTGGGCGCGCCGGCGCGCGGCGACTCGCCACGCTCCGTCCGCTCCCTGATGAGGTGGAGGTCGCTGCTGTGGAACCAATGAGTGCCCTGGCCGTCCTGCGTCGGCACGCGCAGCATTCCAGCGCCGCGCTGGCGTTGAACAAGGACACGCGGCACTTCACAGTGCCCGGCCTCGACGGGTTCATCGCGTACCGGCCGGCCGGCCGGCGTCACGCCGTGCAGCTGGGCAGTGTCTACGCGGACCCGGACGACTGTAAGCGGCTGCTCGGCGCTTTCCATGGCTGGGCCCAACAGGAGGGCCGGCGGCTCTGCGCGATACAGCTGACCCCGGACGACATCGACCTGTACGCCGAGTTCGGTTACCGGCTCAGTCAACTCGGCGCCGCGTACTCGATCGACCTGGATGGCTTCCGCCTGAGCGGGCGGAAGTTCGAGAAGGTCCGCAACAAGTTGGCCCGCTCCCGACGCGCCGGAGTCACAGTCGTGGAGGCCGGCCGGGACGTGCCGTACGACGCGCGGCTCGCCGCGAAACTCGACGCGATGGATGCCCGTTGGCTGGCCGACAAGGGTCGGCACGTCAAGCAGATCGAGTTCCTGGTTGGTGAACGCAGCCGCCACGACGATCGGGTGCGGCGGCTGTTCCTTGCGTTGTCCGACGGTGAGCCGGTGGCGTATGTGTCATATTCTCCGGCGTTCGGCCGGGAAGGCGGATGGCTGTACGACATCACCCGCCGCGAGCCCGACGCGCCGCCGGGTGCGGTTGACCTGGCATTCGTCGTCGCGTTGCAGCGCTTCCAGGAGGAGAGCGTGCGGTGGTTGCACCTGGGCCTCACACCCTTCCGGGAGCTGTCGGCCCTGCATCAGCCGGTCTCCGGCAGCCACCGGGGCACCGAGCGCCTGATCAGGTTCATCGCCGAGCACGGGGACTGGATCTACCCGGCCCGCAGCCAGGCCGAGTTCAAGGAGAAGTGGCGGCCGAGGGTGACGCCCGAGTACGTCGGTTTCTACCCGACCGTGTCACTGCGGACCGTGTGGCGGTTGCTGCGGCTGACCCGGGCGGTGTGACAGCTCACTGCCGGACGCGGACCGTCGGGGCGTGGTGAATGTGGCAGGAAAACGCCCTAATTGCCACTTTATGTCGGTTAATGTCCCGATGGTCCAGCTTTGGTGGATCAATCCACTCGCTGAGGCAGGCCAGGCAGTGCCGAAGACCTGCATCCCACCCGGCGGAGAACGCAGATGACCAAGATCATCATCTTGACCGACTACCGCGACACCTTCTACTCCACCGCTCGTACGCAGCACGCCCTGTGCACGATGGACGTTGCCCGCGTAGTCCGGTCGTTCGAGGATGCTGGACTTCGTCCGCAGGTCATGCGATACGCGGATCTGGACCTGAGCGCCGACCTGCACGGCATCCCCGTGCTCTATACCTCGTCGGAGGACCGCGGTCTGCAGTACAAGAGTTGGATCGAAGATCTCGTCCTGGCGATGGAGGCTGCCGGCGCCCGCACCATCCCCAGCTTCCGGTTCCTGCGCGCCCACCACAACAAAGTCATGATGGAAGCCTTGCGGACGCAGTTGTTTCCCAAGGAAGCGGCGCGGCTGCACACCTACAGCTTCGGCACCTACGAGGAACTGGAGGCCGCCGACCTGGTCGGCCCGTGGCCGAAGGTGATAAAGCCGGCCTCCGGTGCCGGGTCAACCGGAGTTGCCAGCGCTGTGAATCGCGGCGAACTGTTGAGAGCCGCTCGCGGGCTCAGCTGGTCGGGGAGCCTGGACGAGGCAGCTCGTGAGTATGGCCGCCGTCTGCTGCGGCGTCGCCGTCACCATCCACGATCTCTCCACCGCCAGAAGTTCGTCGTTCAGGACCTGATACCCGGAATGGCCGGTGACTTCAAGGTGCTACGAATGGGCAGCCGCTACTACACCCTGTACCGCCGCAACCGCCCCGGCGACTTCAGGGCCAGCGGCAGCGGAGACTTCAACTTCCACGACACGGCCGGCGTCGACCAGGAGGCGCTGCTCGACTACGCCGAATACGTGTCCGACAGACTCGCCACCCCTCTCGCATCATTGGACATCGGATTCGACGGCACCGACTTTCACCTGTTCGAGTTTCAGTGCCTGCATTTCGGGACCGTCACGGCCGAGAAGTCGACGCACTACTACGCCCGAAGTCAGGGGACGTGGCAGCGAGTGCCGGAGGATTGCGACATCGAGGCTGTCTTCTGTCAAGCCATCGTCGACTACCTGCGTGCCTGACGCGCCCCCCGGAGATAGAACCGGTCGCTCCGCACCGAAACTGCATAAAGCAGTACTGCGACGTGATCTGCTCTGTACTGGGACCAGTCCGAGGGGGTCAGGCGTGGCGGACCAGAACGAGTACGACGTGGTGGTTCTGGGCGCGGGCCCGGTCGGTCAGACAGTGGCCGACCGGAGCCGAGCCGCAGGCCTCACGGTCGCGTTGGTGGAGCGGGAACTGGTGGGCGGTGAATGCTCCTACTGGGCGTGCATACCGAGCAAGGCGATGCTTCGGCCGGTAGCCGCTCTCGGCGATGCCCAGCGGGTGGACGGCGCCCGGCAGGCGGTGACCGGGCAGTTGGATCCCGCCGGCGTCTTCGGTCGACGCGACCACTACACGACCGACTGGAACGACAGCACCCAGGCAGCGTGGGTCGCCGGCATCGGCGCCGACCTCATTCGCGGGCACGGGCGGCTGGAAGGGCCCCGCCGGGTCGCTGTGGAAACACCTGACAACCAGATCGTGCTGCTGAACGCCCGGCAGGCGGTCGTCCTCTGCACCGGCAGCCGAGCGTTGCTACCGGACATTCCCGGTATCGCCGAGGCTCGGCCCTGGACCAACCGGTCGGCCACCGACAGCCACACGGTGCCGCGTCGCCTGGCCGTGGTCGGCGGCGGAGCCGTCGGCGTGGAGATGGCCACCGCCTGGAGAAGCCTGGGCGCCGACGTCACGTTGATCAGCCGAACCCCGTCGCTGCTGCCGATGATGGAGCCATTCGTCGGCCCGATGGTCGAAAAAGGGCTCAAGGACGCCGGAATAGATGTTCGTAACGGGGTGTCGGTGAGCGAGATGCGTCGACCGGACGACGACGGCCCGGTGACCGTACGCACGGACGACGGCTCGACGGTCACCGCCGACGAGGTTCTGGTCGCCATCGGTCGGCAGCCGCTCAGCGACGACATCGGACTGGAGACTGTCGGTCTGCTTCCTGGCTCATGGCTGGACGTCGACGACTCGTGCACGGTCCGCGAGATCGACGGCAACTGGCTGTACGCGATCGGCGATGTCAACCGCCGCGCGCTGCTCACCCATGAGGGCAAGTACCAGGCCCGCGTCGTCGGCAACGTGATCGCCGCCCGGGCCGCGGACCGCCCGTTGGACACCAACGCGTGGGGGCTGCATCAGGCCACCGCCGACAGGTATGCCGTACCCCAGGTCATTTTCACCGGGCCGGAGGTGGGATCGGTGGGATTGACGGCGGAGCAGGCCGAGCGCTCCGGCCGCCGCATCCGTGTGGTGGACGTCGACATGGCTCGGGTGCCAGGGGCCCTGCTCTGGGCCGACGGATACGAGGGCCAGGCCCGTATGGTCGTCGATCTGGACGGCGAATACCTGCTCGGCGTGACCTTCGTCGGCCCCGGCATCGCCGAACTGTTGCACTCGGCGACGGTGGCGGTCGCCGCCCGGGTCCCGATCGAACGGCTGTGGCACGCGGTTCCCTCGTTCCCGACGATCAGCGAGGTGTGGCTGCGACTGCTCGAGGCTTATCGGGGCTGAGACCTGGGTCGGTGCCAAGCCGGTCAATCCGAAGGGTCAACGGTTTGTCCCGGCCGGGCGGGGTACACCGCCGCGAGTGGCGCGGGGGCTGGGCTCACCCGGTTTGGCCACCGAAGGTGCTTCGGAGGGGCCGATGTCGGGTGCATCAGCGCGGTCAAGCGGGCCGCCGATGTCCGATGACGTGGTGGAGCTGCGGGTGCACGGGGCCGCCAGTGCAAGCGCAGCTCAGGTCCTGAACGTGGCAGAGGTCGAGCAGGTAGCCGGCGACCGCAGCGGGGGCTTCTACCGACCCCGCCGCCAGTGTTCGTGCGGCAGCGGCGAACGGGTGACGCTGGAGGCGTACCGCTGGGGTGACCTGCCCTCCGGAACCGTGGTCCGAACACTGTCGCTGGTGTTCCTGCTGCCGTTCATGCTGGCCAACCTGGCGATCTGGATGCGACCGGCGAACCGTGGCTCCGATGCCACGGTCAGATCCCTGTGCCGGCTGCTGGCGCTCACTCTCACCGCGCTGTACGTGCTGGCCTTCGCCGGCGTCACGCTGGACCTGGTCGCGTGGAAATGCATGGGCTCGTCACACTGCGTGGCCGGGCGCATCTGGTTGTCCTGGTTGGGTGGGCAACCGGTGGGCCTGCGCCTGGCGGTGCTCGCGGTGGTTCCGGCCGCCGCCATCGGCCTGCTCTGGCGGGCCAGTGCGCGACCAGGGAAGGTGTTCGACGCGTTCCGCGCTCCGGCGGACGAGGTCTCCGGGCATCGACTCAGCGAGATTGGTCAGTGGGACGCCGGGCCACTTGTGGGTCGGCTGCGCTCCATTCACGTCGCGGCGGCGTTCGCGACACTGGACGTCGTCCTGCTCGCCGCCCGAGCCGCGACCGGCGCCTCGGCCAGCACGATCGCGCTGGCCGTGATCACCGGGACGGTCCTGGCCACCTGCGTGGTCCTGCTCTGCCTGCCCCCGGTGATCGACCGGGCCGCCCTGGATCAGCGACTGGACCGAATCACCCGCACGGTGCGGACGGTCGCCGTCGTCCTGACCATCGTGGTGACGGCCCACGTTTTGGCCAGCCCAGCGCCCTGGCACGAGGGGAGCGGCCTACCCGGTTACGGCGCAATCCTCACCTCGCTGTTCGTTGCCCAGACGACCCTGCTGATCGCCCTCGGAGCTGTGCTGTTCTGGGCCCGGCACCGGCGGCGGGGTGCCGTCCCACTGCTCGGGCTGGGCGCGTTGGTGATCGCGGCCAGCGCGGTCAGTCTGGCGGTGGCGGTGTCCGCCGAGTTGGTCTACCGGGTGGCGGATCTCCTGGACCGTGACGCACCGACCGGAGAGGGCCTGGCCTCCGGTCTGCCGCCGGCGCTGACCTGGGCGATCTTCGGCTTCTTCCGGGCGGTGCTGTTCACGCTGGTGGTGGCGGTTCCGGTCATCCTGATCTCTCGACGCCGCCGTCGCCGTGCTGCGGCGGCGGTTGTGGCGTGCGACTACCCGGATCGCCCGCCCGGAGCAGCGATCCGACTGCGGCAGGTGCGCGACGCGATAGCCAGGGCTCGCTTCACGGAAAGACTCATCCCCTTGGCAGTGGTCTACGCCTGCTTGGCCGGGATCGGCACGGCCACCACCACCGTTGGTCTGCTGGATCTGCTCCCGAGCGAGTCCGTGCAGCGGTACGCACGGCTGCCCGGTGACCTGATCACCTTCTCCATCGCGTTCGGGAGTTGGGGGATCGCCGCGATCATCCTCGGCCTGGCCGTCGGCGGAATCTTCGCCTACCGGACAGTCGAATTCAGGCGCCATGTTGGCGTGCTGTGGGACCTGGGCACGTTCTGGCCCCGGGCCGCCCACCCGTTCGCCCCACCCTGCTACGCCGAACGAGCCGTGCCGGAGCTGACCCGACGGATCACGTACCTGGTCGGACGCGGCAACCCCGTGCTGCTCACCGCCCACAGCCACGGTTCGGTTCTGGCCGCCGCGACAGTGCTCCAGTTACCACCCCAGGTCAGCAGCCGAGTCGCTCTCATAACCCATGGGTCACCACTCCGCCGACTCTACGCGCGACTGTTCCCCGCCTTCGTCGACGACGAGGTGCTGCACGAGATCGGCGCTCGAGTCGGGTGGCGGTGGGTGAACCTGTGGCGCGACACCGATTCGATAGGCGGCTGGATATTCTCCGCCCACCGCACCTTCGGGCCGGTCACCGTCGGCCGGCCGGCGGCAACTGTGGACCGCCGGCTACGAGATCCCGCCGACGTGGTGGCGCCACCTGGCGACAGCGTGCCGCCACCGATCCAGGGACACCGGCCCTGCGGATCGGACCAGCGGTACGCCGAAACGGCCCGCGAGTTGATCGAGCGCCTTCGCCAGCCGACGGACTCGGGACCGCCTCCGGGCGACCCGTCGACCGGGCGATGACACGGCTCACAGGGTGGCGAATCCACTCCGCCAGGAGGGATAGCTCGGGATCCAGCCGAGTTGCGTGCGGGCGTGGTGGTTGCTCGCTCCCCGCGCCCAGCCATGGCGCTCGCCCTCGGTCACCGGCGGCGCCGCGACTCCGGCCGCCGCGCAGAACGCGGGCACCCACTGCGACGCGGCGGCGGGCTCGTCGTCGCAGACGTTGACGACGCCGGCAGGCCACTCCAGAGCGGCGACCGCCGCGGCGACGGCGTCGTCGATATGCAGCAGGCTACTCACGTCCGCGTCGGCGGCGACCCTGCCGGCGGTGGCGAACTGGGCCATCATGCCGTCGCGGGCGTACCAGGTGTCCGGGCCGTAGAGGGTGCCGTACCTCAGCACGACCCACTCGGGTGCCTCCTGAACGGCGGATTCGAGCGCGGCGACGCCGCCCACAGTGGTCTGCCGCGGCTCCGCGGCGCCGAGGTCGAGCGGGACCTCCTCGGTCGCGGGTTCGTCGCCCGGCTCGTACGCCCAGGCGATGCTCTGTGCCACGATCCGGCGTACCCCGGCGGCGAGCGCCGCGTCGACCAGGTTGCGGGTCCCGGTCCGACGCAGCCGCGAATTGGCGGCGAAGTCGCCAGTGCTCAGGTTGGTCAGCTGGTGCATCACCACGTCGGGCCGGGCGTCGCGCACGGCGGCTGCCACGGCGTCGCGGTCGAGCACGTCGACGGCGACCGGGCCGTTGCGGGCCAACCCGATGACCTCATGCCCCTGGGCGGTCAGGAGCGGCTCGAGCCGGCGGCCAATGACGCCTGTCGAACCGGCGAGAACGATACGCATGACTGTGCTTCTCCGTCAGTTCGGCCGGGGTGAGCGGCGGTCCCTACGCTGTTCGAGCTCCTCGGGGCTCACCAGCACCAGCATTTCCCGGTCGGGCGCGCACACCATGACGACCAGGAATGTGGTCACCCGATCGGGCAGGTTGTTGGCGGACCGGTAGTGGATCACGTCGCCGCCGGGCTCCCAGAACGCCTCACCGGCCTTGATCACCCGTTCGGGCTCACCCTCCAGCTCGAAGATCATCTCGCCTTCGAGCAGGTAGCCGAAGACCGGGCCGGAGTGCCGGTGCGGCGGCGTGCCCGGGTCGCCCGGTGGCAGTTCGATAGTCGCTGTCATCACGTGCGAGCCCTCCGGCAACTCCGGCGGCATGGCCGTGCCCAGCAGCACGATCTCGTTGTTTCCGATCTTCATGGTCTGCATGAATCGAACGTATCCCCGACCGGACCAACGGGATGGACCAGTTGGCGTCCGGCCCGATGGACCAGTTGGCAGAGCCCGGACAGTGCCTCCTGCCAGGCATGAGCCGGTGGCGCCGCGTACCCGAGGACCAGGGCCGCCGCCTGCCGCTCGTCGACCGGATCGTGCCAGTAGCCGTTGCCGTGCAGGCCGATCAGGCGCAGCCCCTGGCCCCGCCCGGCCTGGATCAACAGGCGCTCCTCCGCCACGGACGCCAACGGCAGCAGCGCGTGCATACCGGCCGCGATGCCCTCCAGTGGGGTCGCCGTCACCTCGGCCAGGCGGTCGGCCAGCTCGGTCCGGCGGCGCCGGTAGGTCAGGCGCATGCGGCGGATGTGCCTGTCGTAGTCGCCGTGGGTGAGCAGGTCGGCCATGGCGAGCTGGTCGATCGCGGAGACTGCCGCGCCGGCCTCCATGATCGTCGTGGTCAGGTCGCGACGCAGTGCCTCGGGTACGACGAACCAGCCCAGGCGTACGCCCGGCGCCAGCGACTTGCTCGTGCTGCCGGCGTACACGATCCGCTCTGGCGCCAGCGCCTGCATCGCGCCCACCGGCCGCTGGTCGTAGCGGAACTCGCCGTCGTAGTCGTCCTCGATCAGGAACGCGTGCTGCTCCCGTGCCCAGGCGATGAACCGGTAGCGGTGGCCCGGGGCGAGAACCACTCCGGTCGGATGCTGGTGTGCCGGAGTGAGCAGCGCGGCCTGACCCGCCGCGTCGTCCGGGTTGGCCCCGCCCGCACCGACCCTGAGCGGGGTGACCGCCAGGCCCGCGGCACGCAGCACCACCCGGTGCCGGGCCAAGCCGGGGTTCTCGGTGGCGATGGCACGTACGCCGCGCCGGTGCAGCGTACGCGCCAGAAGGGAGAGCCCCTGGGTGAAGCCCGCCGTGATCACCACCGCGTCCGGGTCGCAGCGAACTCCACGAGTGCGCGCGAGATAACCGGCCACCGCTGTCCGCAACCCGGGCAGCCCCGTCGGCTCGGGATAATCCAACGTGCCACGCGAAGCCGTTGCCAGCGCCCGACGGACACTGTCGGCCCAAAGGGTTCGGGGGAACGAACCGAGGTCGGGAATCCCCGGCCGCAATTCGATCACCGGCCCGGCCGGGAGCGACGGCCGCGGTTGCCTGCGCGAGCCGGGCGGATCGTGGAGCACGTCCGCGACCCTGGTGCCCGAGCCGGGTGCCGCCACCAGCCACCCCTCGGCCACCAGCTGCGCGTACGCCTGCACCACAGTGCCCCGGGCCAAGCCCAGGTCGGCGGCCAGGCTCCGGCTGCCAGGTAGGCGCGACCCGGCCCGCAGCCGGCCGGTCCGAATGCTCTCCCGCAACGCGCTCTCCAGCGAGCGACCCGGGAAACCCGCACTCCGGTCGAGCTCCAGATGCAGGTCGAGCGACTTCGTCACTCAACAACGATCCCATCCGTGCGAGCAGCGCCGGCAGGTTCGGCGGTCACGCAGGGCAATATGAGCAGTTAACGCCCCATTGCGAAGTCTCGGAGAGGCAGAAACAACAGTGACAACACAGATCCCCGCCACACCGCAGACGGACTCGACGGACGGACGGGGCACCGCACTGACCGCGCTGATCCGGATCGCCCTGGCCGTGCTCTTCCTCGACGAACTCGTTGTCGGGTTCTGGAACCAGGTCTTCCCCGTGAGCTTCTACAACAACTTTCCGACAGTCACCTCGCGCCGCATTCACCATCCCTGCGGCGGCGGCATTCTCCACCTTCGCCATACCCCACTTCTTCTTCCACCTGACCCACCTCCATCACGCCAGCCCCGGCGAGGCGGTGTTCCTCACGACCGCCAACGCTGTCGTCGCACTGCTCGGCCTCCTCGTCATCGCGCTGACGCTCATCCGAGACTCCAGACGCCGTCGCCAGGGCGGCGCCGCCAACGGATGACCGGCGGGCAGCAGAGCCGTGCAGTCGTGGTGGCCAGTCGGACCACCGCCGCGACCACGAGGCACCTCGTGTGGGCCTCGTGCGGCCGATCCGGGCCGTTCGGCGGTCGCGGGGCTCGCCTAGACTCCGGCGGGTGATCGTGCGGAGGGCCGGCGAGGCAGACGTGGCGATGCTCGCGGAGCTACGCGGCGCTGACGGGGACAAGCTCAGCGCGTACGCCGACTGGGTGGCCGCCCACGCGGAGACGCACCTGCCGTTCGTCGCGGAGGTGGACGGGCGCGTGGTCGGCGCGGCCTGGCTCCACGTCGCGCAGCGGGTGCCCAGTAGCGAGTCGCTGGACCGGTGGTACGGCGACATCCAGTCGGTCAAGGTCCGTGAGGAGTACCGCAACCGCGGTATCGGCGGCGCGCTGATGGCCGCGATCCTGGCCGAGGCCCGCGTGCGGGGGCTGCTGCACGTGACCGTCCACTCCGGCCGCCGCGCGGTCGACTTCTATCTGCGCAACGGCTTCAGACACCACCGCCAGATCCTGCTCTGGGAGCCGACCGCCTCCTGACAATTGGCGGCGACGGCTCGGGCTGCGTCTGGTGGCCGACCGCGGCGCTACCGCTTGGGATGGAGCCCGCCAGCGATGCGGTCCACGGCCTGCTTCGCCTCCAGCAGGCTCGCGCCAGTCTGCTTGCGGTAGGCGCGAACAGCCTCAATCGTCCGTCCGCTCTCCAGGTGCCGGACTACTTCTGGTTCCACCGGCACGGCGATGCCCAGGTGATCCATCACCAGATCGAGCTTCCGCTGGACGGCCGCGAGCTGGGTCGCCGAGCGACGCTTGTCCTGCAACCAGGCTCCGACTGCAACCCCGGTCGAGCCGATCGTGGCGATGACGAGCAGTGTTGCTTCCCACGGATCCACCAGCACATCTAATCAGCGGTGCGCAACCAAGGCACCCCTGGACGACATCCGGGGCGGCCTATTCCGATGCTGGTCGACGGCGGATGACCAGCAGGGCGATGTCGTCGTTGGGGTGCTGCTCCGCGGTGGTGGCCATGATGTGGTCACACAACGCCTCGGCTGGCCCGGACCGCACGGCGTTGGCGAGGCGTTCGATCCCGGTGTCGATCAGTTCGCTGCGGCGTTCGACCAGTCCGTCGGTGTAGAAGACGAGCGCCGCACCCGGCGGTAGGTCCAGGACGGTGGTGCGGCGAGTGGCCAGTGGTCGGCCCACACCGAGTGGCCGGTCCACCGTCAGGTTGACGAGCTGGGTGGGGTGGCCGGGGACAGCCAGCAGCGGTGGCAGATGGCCGGCGGAGGAGAGGTACACCGTCCTGCGGTCAGGTGCGATGAGGGCGTAGACGGCGGTGGTGAGGGTGCCCGCTTCGAAGTGGTGGATCTTGCGGTCGAGGGAGGTCAGCGCCTGGGCGGGATCGTCGGAATCGAGGGCGTAGGCGCGTAGCGCGCTGCGGATGCGTCCCATGACGACGGCGGACGGCAGCCCGTGGCCGGAGACATCGCCGATGACGGCGCCGAGCCAGCCCGAGGGCAACGTGAACACGTCGTACCAGTCGCCGCCGATGCCCAGGTCGTGGCCGGGTATGTACCGGGCGGCCAGGTCAAGGCCGGGGATGTCGGGTAGCCGGCCCGGTAGCAGGCTGCGTTGCAGGGCCAGCGCTGCCTGGCGGTCGAGGACCTGCGCTCGGGCCTGGCCTGCGAGGCTGGCACGATCGGCGACGAGCTGCAGCAGCTGCACGTCGTCGGGACCGAACCGCCGCAGGGCCAGGGAGCCGACGTGTAGTACGCCGACGAGGTTGCCGTTGACGAGCATGGGCACGCCCAGCAGGGCACGTATGCCCGTGGCGATCAAGATGGGATTGACGACGTCGTCGGGCGTGACGTTGTGGATCGTGACCGGCGCGCGTGTCGCCGCCACCCGCCCGGCGAACCCGCGTCCGATCCGGATGCGGAAACCGCGGCGTACCTCCTCCTCCAGGCCCTTGGCCGCGGTCGCGACGAGCTCGCCGGTGTGTTCGTCCAGCAGCAGGATGGTGGCGGTATCGACCTTGAGCAGGTCCCGGACACGTTCCAGTAGCTCGTCGAGCAACTCGGCGATGTTCAGCCCCGACAGGGCGGCATCGGTGATCGCCCCGATACGACGCAGCCGCTCCTCGTTCGTCACCAGCTCGGCATCGGCCACGCAGGAAGCCTAGACGCCGGCATGCCGCCGACTGCCTGTCAGCAACGAGATCAACAGTGTCGCGCCCCCCACGTGGGGGGAGGAATGGTGAGGTTTCTGGGTGATGGGGGCGGGCTCGGCGTGGTGCCGAGCCCGCCCCGTTTGCGGTCTGGCCTGTGGTTATCGTGCGAGGGCGGCGAGCCGGAACTGCTGGTTGGTTTGTCCGTGGCAGTCGTAGAGCTGGATCTGGGCTCCGTTGGCGGTGCTCCAGGCGTCGAGGCATCGTCCGGACTGGACGTTGCTGATGGTGCCGTTGGAGTTGACGTTCCACTGTTGGTTGGTCTGGCTGTGGCAGCTGTAGATCTGGACTGCGGCGCCGTTGCCGGTCCCGGCGGCGTCGAGGCACATGTTCCCGTACACCTGTAGCTGTTTGTTCGAGGTGTAGGTCCATGCCTGGTTGGTCTGCTTGTTGCAGTCGTAGAGCTGGACGCGGGTGCCGTTGTTGCGTGAGGCGTTGGGTACGTCGATGCACCGGCTCGACTGGGTGCCGACGATCTCGCTGGCGGAGCCGGGCGGGAGGGTCGGGGTGGGGGGGGGGGTCGGTGGGTCGGTGGGGGGTGGCGTCGAGGTGGGCGGCGTCGTGCGGTCCAGGCCGAAGAACTGGATGGCGACGCGCGCCATGCCGCTGGACGGCAGGCTGTGCCCTGCGCCCTGGATGGCGTACGCCTCGACCTGGGTGCCGAAGCGGCGGCGGTTCCAGTTGGGCTGCGGGGTGTCGGTGGACGTCGGGGTCTGGCTCAGCCCGTGCACGTTGGTCCACTGCTCGACCGACTCCTGCAGTAGCGAGTAGGGCACGAGGGTGTCGTTGGTGCCGTGCCAGAGCTGGATCGGCGGGCGCGGGCCGGTGTAGCCGGGGTACGCCGCTCGGACCATGTCGCCCCATTGCTGTGGGGTCCGGTTCATGCTGCCGTTGGTGCACGATCCGCCGGGTGGGTAGGCGGCCGCGTTCGCGAAGCAGTTGAAGGGCACGCCCATGAACGACGCGCCCGCTTTGAACAGGTCGGGGTAGACCGCGAGCATGTGCTGGGTCATCATTCCGCCAGAGGAACTGCCGGTGGCGTAGACCCGGTTGATGTCACCGGCGTGCTGCTGCCGGGCGTAGTTGACCATCGATTCGATGGAGACCGGGTCGCTGCCACCACCACGGCGTTTGGACGCGTCCGACCAGGTGTCGAAGCACTTGCCGAATCCAGCCTCCTGCATGGCGCTCGGGTAGATGACGATGAAGCCGTACTGGTTCGCCAGCGAGGCGAACTCGCTGCCCGAGTAGAAGCCCGGGCCGGAGCCGCCGCAGCCGTGCATGGCGACCACGATGGCCGGGTTGGCCGGACGGACGTCGGGCACATAGATGTGCATCCGCATCCCGCCTGGGTTGCTGCCGAAGTTGGTCACCTCGGTCAACGAGGCCGCAGAGGCCGGTCTCGTCAGACCGGGTATCACCAGTGCCAGGCCAGCCGCCGCGAGGAACACGGCGAAGCCGACCAGCAGCCGTCGATGAGGTTTCACGCGCTTCACTCCCTTGACGCTTGATTGGACACGGTGAGTCGTGCCAGCCGGGTCACCGGAGGCGGCACATCACCGTGGTTGGACGCGACGCGCCGGGCCGGCCTCACCGTCAACCTGTCCTTGGTGAAGTCGGCCGAGGCAGGTTCATGCCGGTCGGCTCGCCAGGTGACCTCCGCCCGGGGAGGTCGATCAGCTGCCCGCTGGCTTTGCTAGCTCCCACAACGCCAGACGCATTACAAAAATTGTCTCCCTGGTCGGCGAAACTGTCAATCGACGTATCGGCATGGATGCGGCGGGGTGAGCGGAAATCAGTTCCGGATGACGGGGTGCGGACGAACCTGGCCGGGCACCTGCCACAATCGGATCTACTAAGTGGTCTTCCCCGATCTGCGCCGGAGCGTCGTGTGGTCAGCCCGTTCAACATCGACGAGATCTTCCCGGACAGCGCAGACGGCTCCACCCAACTGCCCCGTAGACAGTCAGGCAGCTCGCCCCAAGGCTTGGCCGTGACGCTGCTGGCCGACTACACAATTCAAGGCCGCACCTGGCTACCCTCCGCGGCTCTCGTGGCGCTGCTCGCCGAATCGGGCGTCAACACGGCCGGGGCGCGGACCGCCATCAGCCGCCTGGCGCGCCGCGGAGTGCTTGAGATCAGCCGGCAGGGACGGCACAGCTTCTACCGCTTGACCCAGCCCGCCGCCGACAACCTCGCACGGGGTGCACGTCGGATCGCAGCCTTCGTCGGGCAGGCCGAGTCGTGGGACGGCTGGTGGACGCTGGTCGCCTTCTCGCTACCGCAGGAGGCAAGCGCCGAGCGACGCGCCCTCCGCGGACAGCTTCGATGGCTCGGGTACGCGCCCCTGTACGACGGACTGTGGCTATCACCGCACAATCTCGGCCGCACGCCCAGAGCTAAGCTCTCCGCGATCGCGCTCGGCGCCACGACGGTGTTCCGCGCACGGCACGTGGAGATCGAGGCGGTCACCAATCGGGTACCGATCGACGCCTGGGACACCGCCGCGGTCGTTCGCCAGTACGACTCCTTCATCCGACGCTGGGATGCCCTGTTGCCGGGTGTCCAGTCGGGAGACGTCACGGCGGTGGCGGCGGTACGGGCGCGTACCGAGGTGATGGATGCCTACCGGCGCTTCCCCATTGTGGATCCGCTGCTGCCGATCGAGCTGATGCCCGCGGGATGGCCCAGGAGGGACGCGCGAGCGGTGTTCGTCGCGGTGTACGACGGGCTCGCCGACCCCGCAGAGGAGCACGTGCGGGCCGTAGCTCACCGGTACGCCACCGGACCGCAACCCGACATCCGGGCACACCGCGTCGACCAGCTTGGCGACCTCTGGGCCGATTGCGGCAACCCCCACCGTGCTGCCGCGTTGGAGGAGATGAATCAATAGGTGATGGGGGCGGGCTCGGCGTGGTGCCGAGCCCGCCCCGTTTGCAGTCTGGCCTGTGGTTATCGTGCGAGGGCGGCGAGCCGGAACTGCTGGTTGGTTTGTCCGTGGCAGTCGTAGAGCTGGATCTGGGCTCCGTTGGCGGTGCTCCAGGCGTCGAGGCATCGTCCGGACTG
>NZ_JAGPXW010000019.1:0-145055 GCF_018070365.1 Micromonospora sp. D93
CCCCTCCCCCGTCGATCATGAAGTTATTGCCGCGACACGCCGCGGCAAGTGACAACAACTTCATGATCAACGGGAGGGGGCGGGGTGCGCGCCGGGAGGGGGAGGGGGTGGGGGTTCGGGGCTAGGGGAGGAGGGTTCCTAGGGCGGTGGACTCCAGGTCGTCGCGGATTACCGCGGCGTCGCCCTCGATGACCAGGGTGAGGGCTTCCGGGTGCAGGTGGGTGGCTGCCGCCGCGGAGACCTGGTCCACGTCGGCGGAGAGCAGCGACGCGCGCAACCGGGCGTGGTAGTCGTCCGGCAGGTCGTGCACCACCAGGGTGGTCAGCGCGGAGGCGATCGCCCGGGGGCTCTGCAACTCGACCGAGAGCTGCCCGGCCCGCCAGGAGCGGGCCACCTCCAGCTCGTCCTCGGTAACCCCGATGGCCTGGGTACGGGTGATCTCGCCCACCGCCTCGACCAGGGCCGGCGCGGTCACCGCCGTCTGCACGCCGGAGCTGACCGCGAACCGGCCGAACCGCCGCGACGCGGCGAAGTCACCCCGGATGCCGTAGGTGTAGCCGTGCACCTCGCGCAGCAGGTGGTTGAGTCGGGACGTGAACGCCCCGCCGAGCACCGTGCCGGCGAGCGTCACCGGCACGTAGTCGGGGTGCGCCCGGTGTGGTGACGGGTGGCCCAGCCGCAGCGTGGACTGCACCGACCCGGGCCGGTCCACCAGGATGATCCGTCGACCGGTGTGCAGCGGCACCTCGATGGGGCCGCCCCGCTCGGCGGGGCCACCACCGGTGCCGGCGAACGCCGCGGCGGCCAGGGCGTCCAGGTCGATGCGTTCCAGGTCACCGGCGACGATCAGGGTGCCGGGGCGCAGGAACCACTCGGAGTGGAAGACCGTCACGTCCTCCACGTCCAACCCGGCAACCGACTCCGGGTCGCCGTGCATCGGCCGTCCCCAGCGGTTCTGTGCGCCGAACAGGTCGGCCCGCAGGGCGGCGTCGGCGCGCGGGCCGGGGTTGGCCCAATCCATCCGGAGCGCGGTCGCCTCGTCGTCGCGGACCCGACGTACGTCGGCGGGGTCGAGCCTGGGCGTCCGGACTGCCTCGGCGAGCAGCTCCACGGCGGCGCTCAGCCGGTCCACCGGAATCACCACGCTGGCCTGGAACGAGTCCCAGTCGAGGCCGGTCGACAACGCGGTGCCGAGCCCTTCGACGGCGAGCGCGTACGCGGCGGCGTCCCGCTGCGCGGTCCCCTCCTCCAACGCCTTGGCCAGCACACCGGACAGGCCCTCCTTGCCGACCGGCTCCTGGCCTGCGCCCACGTCGAGCAGCAGCAGGGCCACGGCGAGGTTCTGCCCCGGCAGGTGCGCGGCGACGACCTGACCACCGGCCACGGTGCGGCGGACCACCGGCGGGAACCGGTACGGGCGGGCGGCACCCGGCCCGGGACGGTCGGCGATCAGCGTCATGAGGTCTCCTCGGGCAGGTAGGTCAGGGTCACCCGGTCGGTGGCGAGCACGTCGGCGGCGGCCTCGGCGATCTGCTCGGCGGTGACCGCGAGCAGGGCCGGCAACTGGTCGGCGATGCGGGCCGGGTCACCGAACTGCGTGGTGTACCGGCCGAGCAGGTCCGCACGGCCGTCGACCGTGGACAGCTGACGCCACCACCCGGTGCTGAGCAATGCCTTCGCCCGGTCCAGCTCGGCGGCGGTGACCGGCACGGTGGCCAGCTCGTCGACGACCTCGGCCAGCCCTTGGGCCAGCCGCTCGGCGCTCACTCCGGGACGGGCGGTGGCGGTGGCGATCAGCGGCGCCGGGGCGTGGGCGAGGTCCACCCCGTACGCCCCGACCAGGTCCGGCTGTGCGATCCGCTCGCCGTCGGCGAGGCGCTGGTAGAGGCGGCTGCCCCGGCCGCTGCCGAGGACGGTGGCGAGCACGGTGATCACGTTGTATTCCGGGCTGCCGAACGGGTAGCTGCGGTGGGCGATGTACACCCGCGGCGCCGGCACGTCGGCGCTGACCGACTCCACGGCCGTCTGCCCGGTGGCGGGGACGCTGCGGCCGTCCGGCGCCGACGGGATGTCGTCACGGGCGGGCAGCGCGCCGAAGTACTTGTCGGCGAGCGCGAACACGTCGGTGGCGGTGGCGTCGCCGACCACTGTGAGCACCGCGTTGTTCGGCGCGTAGTAGGTCTGGTGGAACGCCTGGAAGGTCGCGAGGTCGGCGGCGTTCAGGTCGGCCATCGAGCCGATCGTCGCGTGGTGGTAGGGGTGCCCCGGCGGGTAGAGCAGCGGCAGCAACCGCAGCCAGGCGTCCCCGTACGGCACGTTCTCGTAGCGCTGCCGGCGCTCGTTCTTGACCACGTCCCGCTGGTTGTCCAGCGTCTCCTGGGTGAGGGCGGGGACCAGGCCGCCCATCCGGTCGGCCTCCAACCAGAGCGCCAGCTCCAGGTGCTCGGCCGGGACCGTCTCGAAGTAGTTGGTCCGGTCCGGGTTGGTGGTGGCGTTGAGCGAGCCGCCGGAGCCCTGGATCAGCTTCATGTGCTCGGTCTTCGCCACGTTCACGGAGCCCTCGAACATCAGGTGCTCGAAGAGGTGGGCGAAACCGGTCTGCCCGGCCGGCTCGTGCCGGGAGCCGACGTCGTACCAGAGGTTGACGGCCACAGCGGGCGCGGTGCGATCCTCACTCACCACCACGCGCAGGCCGTTGTCCAGTCGGGACGTCTGAATGGGCCAGGGGTAACCACTGTCGGGCATGCCCCCGACGCTATCCGATCTCGGAGGCGGAAAGGTGACGTGCGGTCGGTCGGCGAGCCGACCTGGGCGGCATCGGGGCCGCCGCGCTGGGTACCGGAGAGGAATGACCGTCGGCAGTGGGGCCGTGGCGGCTGGTCGGTCAGGTCAGCCTCGGTGCTCAGCTCAGCGACCTACCGGGGGTCGCGTCGGGCGCGCGGGGCGACCGCTCAGTCCGGGGGTTCGACAGCGGCCACGGTCTGATCCGAGGTACGACGTTCCAGCACCGTGTCCGGTGCGGCGTTCTGGTCCGCGGCGCGGATGTCCGACTCGGCGAGGATGGCCTCCGCCTGCGCCTCCGGGTCGTCGCTGCCCACCGCCGTCTCCTCGGGCAGGAGGTGGTGCGCGCGGGACTCCACCCGCTCCTGATCGCTCTGCTCGTGTGTCATGGCACCCCTGTTACCCCGACCTCGCTCTCGGCACGCGATGTTCGCCCCGCATCTTGGGACGACAGTCCGGGTGTCCGCCTCCGGTCGGGTACGCTGGCCCGGTGACGCGTTCCTATCGATGGTTTATGCGGCCGGCTCGCACGCCGGTGACTTCCCCATGAACTGACGTCACCACGGACCGAGCCGGCTGGGCAGGAGCTGTCGTTCCTGCCCTTTTGCGTACGAGCAGCCGGCTCGTCCCGGGCACCGGCCCCGGGCACGGTCGGCGGAAGGATGCCCACCGTGACGACCCCGGAGACCGATCGGGTCAGCGATCAGCGGATCGACCGTGTCGTGCCGCTGACCACGCCCGCCCTGCTGCACCACGAGTTGCCCCTGGACGCCCCGCTCGCGGCGGCGGTGCTGACCGGCCGTCGCGCGGTCGGTCGCGTACTGGACCGCGAGGACGACCGCCTGCTGGTGGTGGTCGGCCCCTGCTCGGTGCATGATCCGGCCGCCGCCCTCGACTACGCGCAGCGTCTGCGGACGGCAGCCGACCGGCTGGCCGACGACCTGCTGATCGTCATGCGGGTCTACTTCGAGAAGCCCCGCTCGACTGTCGGCTGGAAGGGCCTGATCAACGACCCGGGTCTGGACGGCAGTGGGGACGTCAACACCGGCCTGCGGCTGGCTCGGGCGCTGCTGCTCGACGTGCTCCGCCTCGGCCTGCCGGTGGGTTGCGAGTTCCTCGACCCGATCACCCCGCAGTACATCGCGGACACGGTGGGCTGGGGCGCGATCGGTGCCCGCACCGTGGAGAGCCAGGTGCACCGCCAGCTCGCTTCCGGCCTGTCCATGCCGATCGGCATGAAGAACCGCCCGGACGGCAGCATCGGCACCGCAGTGGACGCGATCCGCGCCGCCGGGGTGCCGCACGTCTTCCCCGGCATCGACTTCTCCGGCACCCCGGCGATCATGCACACCCGGGGCAACACCGACGGGCACCTGGTGCTGCGCGGCGGGGGCGGCCGGCCCAATTACGACGCCGAGTCGGTCGCCGGTGCGCTCGACCTGCTCCGCGCGGCCGACCTGCCGGAGCGACTGGTGATCGACGCCAGTCACGCCAACAGCGGCAAGGACCACCGCAACCAGCCGCTGGTCGCCGCGGACGTGGCCGCGCAACTGGCCGCCGGTCAGCGTGGGATCACCGGCGTGATGCTGGAGTCGTTCCTGCTGCCCGGCCGACAGGAACTCGACCCGACCCGCGAGCTGGAGTACGGGCGTTCGGTCACCGACGCCTGCCTCGGCTGGGACGACACCGCCGAGGTGCTCGACCACCTCGCCTCGGCCGTGCGGGCCCGGCGGGCCACGCTGCCGACGACTGTGTGACCGCCAACACCTCAGCGCACGGAACACGAGCGGGGGTCGGCTCGTTGACAGGGGTGTCGGTGTGTCCAGTGTCCCCGGGCCTCACCTAAATAGCCTTCGCGGAATACCGTCCGGCTGGAGCCGCTTAGTGCCACTCGCCGAGAGGCGACCTGCACACCGACACCAGCGCCGCCCCCGGCCCACAAGGCCGGGGGCGGCGCTGTCTGTATTCGGCGAACACCAGCGGATCGGCCTGGCCGAGAGGGCCGAGCAACATCACCCTCGCCCTCCTTCGCCCCCGCTACGTCTTTGCCTCCCTTTGCTCCGCACCCGCCCACGCACCACCTACCGAGCGTGACTGTCGCCTGGGCGGGTGCAGAGCAAAGGAGGGTTCGCGGGGCTGTCGACCGAGAGCGCAGGCCGCCACCGGGGTGACGTTTGACCGATTCCGCCCCGGGTAGCTGATCGAGGTGACCGACGACGCATCCGTGGCCGGCGAGCCGGACACCCAGGCCCTCGATGACCTGCTCGACGACATCTTCCGGGCGCAGGAGCGGGTCACCCAGGCTGAGATCTACCGCCAGGCGGTGGCCGCCGAACTCCCGCCGGACCTGCTCGCCCGCATCGACGCGCTTCCCGAGGGCGAGTACTCGGTGGACGAGGCCAGCGACCTGCTGGGCGGTTCCATCGGGTGAGCTACCGCAGAAGGGACACCGACATGACGCACCACGAGGATCACGACGAGAAGGTGCCGGCGCTGGGTCAGCCGCCGAAGGGCCGGGACACCACGCCCGAGCCGGACTTCGCCAACGAGCACGACCGCACGGCGGTGGATCGGGACATCATCACCGGGGCGGACGAGGACGAACGGGAGCCGGAGTCGCCGCACGGTTGGTCCGGCATGCAGCGCTGAGGACGTACGAAAGGGGGGCCGACGTGTGCCGGCCCCCCTTTCGTGTCCTGCTCGTCAGTCGTCGTCGTGCCCGCCCTCGGCGGCCTGCTGCGCCGCCGCGTACGCCATCTGGAGGAAGTCGGAAGCGGCGACCGCCGTCAGCGCGGTGGCCACCAGGCGGGTGAGCCGGGGCGCGAGCACCAGGCCGCCGGTCAGCCCGGTGGCCACCCAGACCGCCAGGCAGAACGGGCAGCTCAACAGCTCACCGATGGCGTGCCGGGTCGGACTGCCCGAGTCGCGAACCTGCTCCATCACCTCGCCGCTGCCGATCGGGCGGTCGTAGCGGGTGAACGGCGCCCGCAGCGGGCTGGTCACCGCGTCCTTGGACAGCAACCGACTCAACTTGTGCGTGGCGATGGAGAGCAGCACCACGTCGGACGGCGCGGGGCGCTCCGGCACCGGCCGACCGGTCGCCTTGACCAGGCCGGCGATAGCCCCGGTCACCCCGGCGTAGGCGCCCATCGCCACCAGGTAGCCGCCGAGCGGCCGGTGTTCGTGCGGCGCGTACGCCCGGCGCAGCCGGGTCGCCTTCTGCCGCAGGCCAGTGTCGCTCACCCGATCTCCTCACATGTCGTGGTGGTGCGTGAGTGGCGTCCCGCGTGGCCGGCTCAGCCGGCCTGGAGGTTGTCAGCGACCTCGCGCACCAGGTTGGCGAGCGCTTCGTCGGCCAGTTGGTCCGGACCGGACCCGCCCGACCCGTCGGCCAGGTCGAGTTGGATCCGGGCGCCCCCGGAATCGGCCGGCTCGACCCGGATCTCGGCGGACCAGTCGTCGCCGTCGCCCCAGCGGGCGCGCAGCTCCTCACCGCTGATCTCGGCGGCGGGGCTGCCGTCGCCACGTAGTGGCTCCGGCAGCCAGGCCGAGGCCCGGTCGGGGTCGGTGGCCGTGCTGAAGACCACCTCGGGCGGCGCGGACATGCCACGCACGGCGCGCGCCGCCATCAGGCGTCCCGCAGGCGGCTGGGGTCGACCTCGCGACCCGGGTGGCGGGCCAGGTACTCGGTCTCCAGCTCCGCCGTGCGGCGCAGGTGGTTGGCGAGTGCGGAGTCCGCCGCGTGCCGCAGGGTGTCCAGGCGGGTGCGGTGCAGGCTGTGCATCTCGCGGATCAGGTCCTCGTCGGTCAGCTCCGTCGGGTCGATGCCGAGCAGATCGCCGTCGAGAGCGGAAGCGCCGGCCGGGTCGGCGAGCTGATCGCCGCCCCACTCGGGCACCCGCTGCTCCGGGCTCATATCCGCGCTGCCGCTGGACGCGAAACCGTCTTCACGTACCGATCCGGTCATGATCGCCCCCCTTGATCTCGTTTGGGCTGGCGTCTAGACGATTGCCCAGGCGTGGTGATGCCAAACCAAGCCGGCGAGGCGACAACTACGACACGGTGTCGGAGACCGGCAGCGCCCCCGGTACCCTCGATGCCATGAGGCGGCTCTGGACCCCGGCGTGGATCGCGCGCCACGTGGCCATGGTCGTGCTGGTCGTGGGCTTCCTCGGGCTGGGCTGGTGGCAGATCAGCCGGGCCACCGCCGGCAACAGCCTGAGCTGGGGGTACGCGGTCGAGTGGCCGATCTTCGCCGGCTTCGTGGTCTACGTGTGGTGGCGTGAGGTGAAGCTGGCCCGACGCAGGGCGGCGGAGGCCGACGCGCCGCCAGCGGATCCGGCCGTCGAGCCGGCGCCGGCGGTCACCAGCGGGTCCCGACCGGCGGTACGCCGACCGGTACGCGTGTCCCGGGTGCCGGCCACCGGCGATGTCGTCGAGGACACCGACCTGGCCGCCTACAACCACTACCTGTCATGGTTGAACGCCAATCCGGGCGCCCGGCCCGGTGACTATCCCGGCTGAGCCGGGCTCGGAAGGACGGACGAAGGTGGGCGCTGCCCTTACCCGGTACCGCGTGATCGCCTGGATCGTGGGCGTGGTGCTGATCCTGCTGGTCGTGATCGGCATGCCGCTGAAGTACGCGTTCGACAACCCGGTCGTCGTGGAGACGATCGGGCCGGCGCACGGCTTCCTCTACATGATCTACCTGGTGGCCGCGTTCGACCTGAGCCGCCGAGCCGACTGGCCGCTGAAGCGGATGCTGCTGGTGATGCTGGCCGGCACCGTGCCGTTCGTCTCGTTCTACGCCGAGCGCCGGGTCAGCGCCTGGGTGGCCGCGCCGCAGGAGGCACGGGCGCCGGAGCCGATCGCTCACTGAGCTTGCTGAACGGCCGGTGGGCCGACGCGAGCCCGGCGCCGGTCCACCGCGTGCCGGATCAGCGGTTGGGCCGCCACGGGTCCGCTGCGGCGAGCGGGTCGACCCAACCGCCGTAGCGGTTGACCTCCCTGGCCCGCAGCAGCGACCGGGTGACCTGGCCGAACTGCCGTTCGTCGTCAGCGCTGAACAGCAGCACCTCCGACCCTTGGTACCACCCCCACAGTTCGTGGGGCGGTGGGCGCCAGCGGTCCCCGACCAGGGCGAGAGCGGCCGGGAGCAGGAACACCGCGCCGAGGATCAGGTACGCCTCGGCGGTGAGGCGTTGCAGACCGCCGGTGAAGCCGAGGAGCACCCCCACACCGCCGAGCATGCTGGCGGTGATGACGACGGCCCGAACGGCGATCCGGTCGTGCGGGCCCCGGGTGGTGCGCAGGTGGGTCAGGTCGGCGACCCGGTAACTGTTCCGACCGACGGTGAACCGGTCGACGGTCACGATGATGCCGGGTCGCGCGTACAGCAGGGTCGACCGGGCGCCCGGCACCGTTCGCGGCGGTCGCGTCTGTGCGCCTTCACGATTCACGGTTCCTCCCGCAGGGGACGGTTGGCCGAGTGGACCCGCCGGTGGCAGTCATCGCTGTCTGTCGACGGGATTCCCGGCTCCGGACTTCATTGTGTTGCGGCACTGCCAGTCGACCTGGGCATTTACGGGCTCCCGACAGCTCGCCACGACGGGTGACATCGCCGAGAAACAGCATCCATTTCGGGTTTTGTCGGTTATGGCGACCAGGGATCCGGCGGCATACGCCCGGAACGACGAAGGTCGCATATCCGTCACTAGCTCGCGAAAACGGCCATATTCCGTCGTTCCTAGGCGTCATCAGCCACGATGACGCCACCCAACCCAGGGGCACGACCCGCAACTCTCCCAACTTTCGCCCCTGCTTCAACTGCGAGCGACAACAGTCCCGGGTTAGGTTGGGCGAGCCGGTCCGGCACAGTGCCGTCCGCCCGGATGGCCCCGGCCGGTGTCGTCGAGGGCGTCAGCAGCCCCGGCGGCCGTGGGAGAGGGGCCTTCCGCTCTTGTCATCCCTGAGAAATCTGCTGCGCACCGTGGCGCTGGTCGGCATGTCGGCCGCGCTGATCACCCCGACGGCGGTGGCCCAGGCCGAGCCGTCCCCCGCCGACCTGACCCGCCAGATCGAGACGTCCTCGGCCGAGCTGGAGCGGGTCGTCGAGTCGTACAACAAACTGCGTGAGGAGATCAAGACAAACGAGGCCGCCGTGGCCCGATTACAGACCCGCATCGGCCCACTCGAACAGCAGGTCGAGCAGAGCCGGGCCGACGTGGCCCAGCTCGCCTCCACCGCGTACAAGAGTGGCGGCCTGCGCACCGCGGAGGCCCTGCTGCGTTCCGGCGGCTCGGCCGCACTGCTGGACCGGCTCGGCACGATCGAGCAGTTGACCCGCCAGCGGCAGGAGAGCATCTCCGGCTTCACGGCCGACCAGCAGCGGCTGCTCGACGAGAAGACCCGCCTGGACGCGACCCTGGCCCGGCAGGCCGCGCAGGCTCGCCAGCTCACGGCGGGCAAGAAGCAGATCGAGCAGGACCTGGCCAAACTGTACGAGCTGCGCCGGCAGGCGTACGGGGCCGCCACCGAGCGACCCGAGCCCAAGGCGGCAGCGACCGAGGCGAAGAACGTGCCCGCCGTGTCCGGTGCTGCCGGCACGGCGGTGCGCTACGCGTTCGGCGCGATCGGCAAGCCGTACGTCTGGGCAGCCGACGGGCCGAACGGCTATGACTGTTCCGGCCTGACCTCGGCGGCCTGGCGGGCGGCCGGGAGGTCCCTCCCGCACAACACGCGGATGCAGTGGAGTGCGGTCGCCCACATCGGGCGGGGCGACCTACGCCCCGGCGACCTGGTCTTCTACAGCGGGCTCGGGCACGTCGCCCTCTACGTGGGCGACGGCCAGGTGATCGACGCGCCGAGCGCCGGTCGCAACGTGCTCAAGCGCGGCATGAACATGATGTCCATCCAGGGTTACGGTCGGGTTCGCTGACCACGATCGGCAACGGCGAACGGCCGGCGTCCCCCTATCGGACGCCGGCCGTTCGCCGTCATTGCTACCAGGTCAAGCTGCCTGCAGCCCCTCCGCCCGGGCCAGCTCGCGGAGCCGGCCGAGAGCCTGGATCTCCAGCTGCCGGATCCGCTCGCGGGACAGCGAGAACCGGGACGCGACCTCGGTGAGCGAGTGCTCCCGGCCGTCCTCCAGCCCGTAGCGGGCCCGCATGATGCCGGCGGAGCGATCGTCGAGGTGGTTGAGCAGCCCTTCGATGCGCTGCCGCTCCAGACCGCTGAGGACGATGTCCTCCGGCGACGGCGCGTCACTGTCGGCGACCAGGTCCCCGAGGCTGGTGTCGCCATCGTCACCGACCGGGGTGTCCAGCGAAACGGTGTCCTGCGACCAGCGGCGCAGCTCGTTCACCCGCTCGACGGTGACGCCGAGGGCGGTGGCGATCTGCTCCGGCTCCGGGTCGCTGCCCAACTCACGGGTCAGCTGCCGCGCCACGTTGCGCATCCGGTTGACGTCCTCCACCAGGTGCACCGGCAGACGGACGGTGCGCTCCTGCTGGGCGATCGCCCGGCTGATCGCCTGCCGGATCCACCAGGTGGCGTAGGTGGAGAACTTGTAGCCGCGCTCGTAGTCGAACTTCTCGACCGCCCGGACGAGGCCGGTGTTGCCCTCCTGGATCAGGTCCAGCATGGGCATCCCCGAGCGCACGTAGCGCCGGGCGATCGACACGACCAGTCGGAGGTTGGCGCGGATGAAGAGGTCCTTCGCCCGATGCCCCTCGACGACCAGCCACTCCAGGTCGGCCCGGTCAACAGCGGCGGGAACGGCGTCCTCGCCGAGCAGGTGCTCGGCGTAGAGGCCGGCCTCGATCGCCCTGGAGAGCTCCACCTCCCGAGCGGCGTCCAGCAGTGGCGTCCGGGAGATCTCGTGCAGGTAGACGCCCACCAGGTCGCGTTCCTCGGCGACCTGATCGGTTCGCATGCCGATGTTCTTGTCCACGTTGCCCACGGTCCCCTCGCTCGCGCCGGTTGCCCGGTTCCTTGCCATTCCCCACACCTGTCAGCCCCTGGTAACTTCTGCTGTGCCCATCGGTGCTGACACCTACACAACAGATGAGACGTGTCGGGGATTCCTCGTCGTGAGTCGAAAGTGTCACGAATGCCTGAGTAGTAGCTGAGAGCACGGTCCATGTTTGCTGTCAGCACCCCATCGGGTGGCTCGCCACTGGGCACCACGTACGGGCTACGGCACCATGGCAACACCGCCCGCCGTGGGGGCACAGCGACCCGGGTCACCACAGCGATGCGATCCTGGTCACTGCCAGATACGCACCGGTGGACCGGTCGGTTCATCCAGGGGTGTTATTACCCCCCGGCCAGATGAACAATCCGAGGCCCCGTTCGCTTCCCGCGGCGGGTGACGCTACGAGGCGAGCAGGGCGAGTGCGCCGCGCACCTGGTCGGCCGAGCGGGCCAGCGCGGCCCGGGCGGCGTCGATCTCGGCGCCTGAGACGAGGGAGACGAGCGCCGTCTTCAGGTCCCCGTCGGCCTGGGTGAGGGCCTGCCGGGCGAGGTCCTCCGAGCAGCCGGTGGCCTCGACCAGGATCGAGATCATTCGTCCGCGGAGTTTCGCGTTGGTGGCCACCATATCGATCATGAGGTTCGAGTAGACCCGCCCCAGGCGCACCATGACGGCGGTCGAGAACGTGTTGAGCACCAACTTCTGTGCGGTGCCCGCCTTCATCCGTGTCGACCCGGTGACCACCTCGGGTCCGGTGTCCACCCCGATGAACACGTCGACCGACCGGGCGGCCTCCGCCTCCGGATTGGCGCAGAGCAGCACCGTCGAAGCGCCCTTGGCGCGGGCTGCGGCAAGCGCCCCGAGGACGTACGGCGTGCGTCCGCTGGCCGCCAGACCAACCACCAGGTCCCCGGCACGTACACAACTGGCCGCTTCGACCGCGCCGCCCCGGTCGTCGTCCTCGGCGTCCTCCACGGCCCGCCACATGGCGTCCGGGCCTCCCGCGAGGTGTGCGCAGAACCAGTGTCGGGGCGAGTTGAAGGTGGGGGCCAGCTCGGCCGCGTCCAGCACGCCCAGGCGGCCGGAGGTGCCGGCCCCGAAGTAGTGCACCCGGTGACCGTCGCGAAGCGCCTCGACCGCCAGGTCGACGGTGGTGGCGATCTCGTCGAGGACTGCGGCGACCGCCGCCGGCACCCGTCGGTCCGCCTCGTTGATCACGGTGAGCACGTCCCGGGTCGACATCAGGTCGAGGTCGACGCTGAGCGGGTTGCGCCGTTCGGTGGGGGCGCCCACCCGGACGGTCGGACGAGCGGGCGGTGCGGGCATCTCCGCACCGGCCGTCATGCCCGCCTCCGGTTGGCACCCACCCGGTGCGACTGGACCGCCTCGGCGGTCGCCTCCAGGGCCTTGCGGGCCCGGGCCCGGTTACGGGCGGCCACCCCGACGAAGAGGCAGTCGACAACGGTGAGCTGGGCCAGCCGGCTGGCCGTCGCGCCGGAGCGGTAGGTGGTCTCCCGGGCCGCCGTGGTCAACACGAAGTCCGCCACGTCGGTGATCGGCGAGCGCGGGAAGTTGGTCAGCGCCACTGTCGCGGCACCCCGGGTACGGGCCTGCTCCAGCACCTCGATCACGTCGGAGGTGGTGCCGGTGTGCGAGATGCCGATCGCCACGTCTCCCCGCCCGAGGAGGGCGGCCGAGGTCAGCGCGGTGTGCACGTCCGGGAAGTAGAACGCGATCCGGCCGATGCGGTGCAGCTTCTGCTGGAAGTCCGAGGCGACGAACCCGCTGGCGCCGGCGCCGTAGATGTCGATCCGAGCGGCACCGCTGATCGCCTCGACCACCTGCTCGCAGACGGCCGGGTCGAGTTGTTCGGCAGTCTCCTCGACGGCGCGGGCGTCGTTGAACGCGATGGTGGCGATGATCTGGGCGATGTCGGCACCGGGCGGGATGTCACCGCCGACCACTCTGGCGTCCGGTGGCTCGATCCGCCGGGCGGCCTCGGCGGCGAGGCGGATGCGCAGTTGGGGGTAGCCGTCCATGCCCACCGAACGGCAGAACCGGATGACTGTCGCCTCGGATGTCTCGGCTGCGGTGGCGAGGTCGGTGATTGTTCGCCGGGCGGCGGCCGCCGGGTCGGAGACGACCAGTCGGGCGACCCGCTGTTCGGCGGGCGACAGCGATGGCAACAGCCCGCTGATGTGGACGATCAGCCCACCGGGCTCGTGACTCGCAGAAATCTTCGGACTTTTCGCCACGGATGAAACTTACTTTCACAGGGCGTGAGCGTCAACTATGACTGTCCGAGGTGGGGGAAACTTCGATCAGCCGGGATCACCGGTCCCGCACAGCCTGCCACTTCCCCAGGATCGCCGCCTCATCCGCCGGGTCGAGTCCACCCTGCCGGACGGCCGTCGGATGCGCGGCCATCCAGGACGCGGTCGCCCGAACGGTGTCGGCCAGCGGACGGACCGTCAACCCGGCGTCCAGGGCCGGGCGGACGTCCCGGTCCATCAGACCAGCGGTCTCCGGCAGTCGCACCCAGAGCGGCAGCGCCCGCTCCCCCGACCACTCGCGTACGTCGTGGGACAGCAGGAACTCCTGATCGACCCAGGTGAGGAGCGGGTCGGCGACGCCCAACCCGGCGGCCACCCCGGCCAACAAATCGGCCCGGGACATCGTCGGACCCGTCCCGTCGTACGTGCCGCTGAGGCCGGCGCCCGCGGCGTGCAACAACCAACGCGCCAGATCGGCGACGTCCACGAACTGCACCCGGTCGGTCGGGCGTCCGGGTGCCAGCACCTCGCCACCTGCCGACAGCCGCCGCACCCAGTACGGGAAACGGTCGCTCGGGTCCTCCGCGCCGACGATCAGCCCCGCCCGGCAGATGAACGAACGGTCCTCGCCGACCCACTCCCGGACCAGCTGCTCGATGCTCACCTTGCACTCGCCGTACCAGCGGTGGTCCGGACCGATCGGCCCGTCCACGTCCGGCGGCGCCGGGGCCAGGATCGGCGCGTCCGCCGCGGTCTGGCCCGGGGTGGTGTGGTCCGCGTACACCGAGATCGTCGACACGAGCGACCAGTGGCCGACGTGGTCGGCAAGCGCGGCCAGCGCGTGCCGGGCATGGCTGATCTGGCGGGTCACGTCGACCACGGCGTCGAAGCCCGCGTCGGCGAGTGGGACGAGCGACTCGGGATCATCGCGGTCGGCCGCCACGAATCGCGCCCCGGCCGGCACGACGCCGGACACGCCCCGGGCCGCACAGGTCACCTCGTGACCCTGCTCGACGGCGAGCTTGGCCGTAGCCCGGCCGAGGAATCGAGTGCCACCCAGAACAAGGATCCGCATAAACCGATCCTGCGCCCCCAAGGCCGAAACCACCCACCCCCTCTGCCCAGGGCAGACCTCGATCATGAAGTTGTTGTCACTCAACGCGGCGTGTCACGGCAACAACTTCATGATCGACGGAGGGTGGGGTGGGGGGCGCTAGCTTGGGGGCATGGTTGTGCGCAGCGTTTTGGTTACCGGGGGGTTCGGCGGGTTGGGCGGGGCTGTCGTCACCGCGTTCGTCGAGGCGGGCTGGCGGGTGGTCGTACCGGAGCGGAGAGCCCGGCCCGGGTCGGAGCCGGCGGCGGCCGGACTGGTCCGGGTCGTCGCGGACCTGGGCGACCCGGCGGGCGCGGCGCAGGCGGTCGAGGCCGCCGCCGGCGAACCGGCGGCGCCGCTGCGCGCGGTGGTCAACCTCGTCGGGGGGTACGCCAGCGGCGGGTTGGTGCACGAGACGCCGGTCGAGGAGTTCGAGCGGATGCTCACCGTCAACCTGCGGCCGACCTACCTGGTCACGCAGGCCGCGCTGCCGCACCTGGTGGCGTCCGGCGGCGGCGCGGTGGTCTGCGTCTCGGCTCGCGCGGCGGTCGCCCCGTTCCGGGGCGCGGCCGGCTACTCGACGGCCAAGGCGGCGGTGCTGGCCTTCGCCAACGCGGTCGCCGTGGAGTACCGGTCGCAGAACGTGCGCTGCAACACGGTGCTGCCCAGTGTCATCGACACCCCGGCGAACCGGGCGGCCCAGCCCGACGCCGACCATTCCCGCTGGGTGACCCCGGACGAGATCGCGCCGGTGATCCGGTTCCTCGCGTCGGCCGAGTCCGCCCCGACCAGTGGCGCCACCGTTCCGGTCTACGGGCGGGCCTGAGCCACCACCGGGCCGAGGTCATCCCCGGCCGGCGCGGCCGGCGGCAGCCAGGTCTCCAGGTGCGCCTGAATCTGCTCGGTCACCTCCTCGGCCGGGCGGCCCGCGTCCACCAGCACGAAGCTGGGGTATTCGGGCAGTGCCCGGTAGGCGGTGTCGGCGGCGGTCAGCCACCCCATCGTCTCGTGGTCGGTGCCGCGTTCCTCGATGCGCCGGTACGCCTCTGCCGGGTCGACGGCGAGCAGGAAGGTCACCTGCGGCGTCGGGAACAGCCGGTAACCGGCGCGGGCGAGCCGCTCCCAGCGCTGTCCGCCGTGCGCCCGGATGCTCGCGTACTGGCAGGCCGAGTAGCGGTCCATCACCGCCGTCCGGCCGGTGAGCAGACAACTGAGCAGGGCGATGGCGATGGCGAGCCAGCGCAGCACCGACTCCACGGCCAGCACGCCGTCACGCCCGACGAGCCGTTGCGCGTCCGGCCGGCCGAGGCGGTGGGCGAGCCGGCCGAGCCAGCGCCGGCCACTGGCGTTGCGGCGGTAGGTGGCGGGGCGTCCGGCGGCGTTCAGTGCGTCGGCCAACCGGTGTGCCTGAGTGGTCTTGCCCGAACCGTCGATGCCGATCAGGGCGACGGTGCGCAATCGGGCCTTGCGTCGTCGCATCCCCGATGATCTGGCCACTCTCCACAGGTTATCCGACCCACGCACCTGCTCCGCGAGGTTTGTGGTGCTTTATCCCTGTTGACGCCCGACCGCGACACCAGCAGGTGTGGCCGACCGGAATGCCGGGTACCGGAGTCTGAAATCCAACCGCCGGTCCACCAACACGACGACGGAGGAACCAGATGGCTGAGCGCGGGGACGAGAGTCTTGTGCACACCCTCAAGAAGGTCGCCGCCGTGCTCAAGCAGTCCGAGATTCCGTTCGCCCTGGGCGGCAGCTTCGCCGTCTACGCCCACGGGGGCCACTCCAGCGACCACGACGTCGACTTCCTGATCCGGGAGGCCGACGTCGAACAGGCGCTGGAGGCTCTGGTGACCGCCGGCTTCGTGGCCGAGCGTCCACCCGAGGACTGGTTGGTGAAGGTGTTCGACGACGGCCGGATGGTGGACCTGATCCACCGGCCGATCGAGACACCGGTGACCGAGGAGACGTTCGCCGACACTGTCGTCCGGCCGGTGGACGCGATCCACATGCCGGTGCTGTCCGCCACCCAGCTGATGGTGCACAAACTGCTCAGCTTCTCCCAGCACTACTGCGACTTCGCCCGCGGCCTGCCGCTGGCCCGCTCGCTGCGGGAGCAGATCGACTGGGAACGGGTACGCAAGGAGACGCAGCACTCGCCGTACGCCGAGGCGTTCCTGGTGCTGCTGGACCGGCTGGAGGTGGTGCCGGACGCCGGCACCCAGCCAGGAGAGGGGACATCGTGACCCATCATCGCGACATCGGCGCCGGGCCACCGGACGAGTACGTCGAAGCGGAGATCCAACGGCTGCTCGTCGAGGACCCCGCCGTCGCCGAACAGGGGATCACCGTGATCCGACGGGAACGCGCCCTCGTGCTCTACGGCGAGGTGGAGAGCCCGCACCGGCGGGAGGAGATCCTGCGTCGGGTGTCCGAGCGCTTCCCGGACGTGCCGATCACCAGCGACATCGGGGTGATCCGCGCCCAGGCGCCCACGGAGATCGAGCAACTGCCCTGAGGGAGGTTCCATGGTGATCCGGATCGCCGCTGTGGGCGACGTGCATCTGGACGAGGACGTGGTCGGCCGGTTTCGACCGGCGTTGGAGGAACTGCCGGAGTGCGCCGACGTGCTGCTGCTGGCCGGGGACCTGACCCGCCACGGCACCGAGGCCGAGGCGCGCTGTGTGGCAGAGGAGTTCGGCGGGTTGGCCGTACCTGTGGTGACTGTGCTCGGCAACCACGACCACCAGTGTGATCAGGTGCCACAGGTGGTCAAGGTGCTGGAGGACGCGGGCATCACAGTGCTGGAGGGCAATGGCGTGGTGCTGGACTGCGCGGGTGGCCGGCTCGGCATCGCCGGCGTCAAGGGCTTCGGCGGCGGGTTCGCCGGGCGGTGCGCGAGTGACTTCGGCGAGCCGGAGATGAAGGCATTCGTGCGTACCACCACCGACAGCGCCGACCGTCTCGGTGCGGCGCTGCGCTCACTCGACTGCGACATGCTTGTCGCGCTCACCCACTACTCGCCGGTGCCGGACACCCTGGCCGGCGAACCGCTGGAGATCTACCCGTTCCTCGGGTCGTACCAGCTGGGGCAGGCGATCGACTCGGCGCCCACGGCGCTGGCCGTGCACGGGCATGCGCACGCCGGCACCGAGCGCGGCACGACCCCCGGCGGGGTACGCGTCCGCAATGTCGCGCACCCCGTGATCAAGCAGGCGTACAGCGTCTTTCACGTTGGCGATCAACTCGACACCGACCAGGTTTCCCCGATCGGCCAGTCGGGTAGTCAGAGGTCATGGAGCTGATTCTCTGGATTCTCGCAGTCGTACTCGTGGTCGCCGGCATCCTCGCGCTGTTCCGCCGGCAGATCCTGTGGGGCATCGTCCTCATCGTTGTCGGGCTGTTGGTCGGCCCGGGTGGTGTCAGCATCTTCAATTAGCGTTCGTCAGCCGTAATACCGGGACCCGCCGGGGTCGCCGCGACCGGAGCTTCGTCCTCCCGACAGAGGCACCGGCCGCAGCGATCCCGGCGTTTTTTGTGCGCCTGACCCGCCCCTCCCCGTGAGGCGGTTTGAGCCGACGCCGGGAGGAAATATCTCGACCATGGAGATATCTCGGGACGCGCCGGCGACCTCCGGGCGGCGAGCGTGGTGGGCCCTCGCCGGCTTCGCGGCGGCGGTCTTCGTCGCCGCCGCCATCGGCGGGCTGGGCGTGCAGGGCACCACCGACGAGTACGCGAGCCTGCGGCAGCCCGGCTGGGCGCCGCCCTCCTGGCTGTTCGGCCCGGTCTGGTCGCTGCTCTACGCGCTGATCGCGGTGGCCGGCTGGCTGGTGTGGCGGCGGGTCGGCTTCTCCCCCGCCCTCTGGGCGTGGACCGCCCAACTGGTCCTCAACGCGATCTGGACCCCGTTGTTCTTCGGCGCGGGGCAGTACGGGCTGGCGTTCGCCGAGATCGTGCTGATGTGGCTGGCGATCGGCCTGACAGTGGTGCTGTTCGCCCGGGTGTCCCGGGTGGCGGCGGCGCTGCTGCTGCCGTACTGGGCCTGGGTCACCTTCGCCGCCGCGTTGAACCTGTCGATCTGGCAGTTGAACAACTGACCTGCCGGTCCCCGGCGGCGGCGACCGCCGGGGACCGTGGGAGTTCGCCGGGTCAGCAGCGGGGCACGCCGGGGATGTATCCGTCGGAGCCGGTGTAGACGTACGCGTCGGCGATGTAGCGGCCGGAGCCGATCCGGTCCCAGATCGAGCTGGTGCCGTACGTGCCGGTGACCGTGGTGCCACTGGTCTGGCAGGCGATGGTCACCCGGGTCCCGTCGGCGACGGTGCCCACCGAGGCGTACCCGGTGCCGGGGCCGGAGCGGACGGTCAGGGGCGTGCCACTGGTGTCGACAGTGCCGTTGCCGCCGCCCGAGGAGCACCCGTTGTCACTGGTGTAGCTCTTGGTGCCCCAGTACAGCCCCAGGGCGCCGTTGAAGCGGACCTGGATGTCGGCGCCGTTGAGGCGCTGCTCGTAGTGCAGGTGTGGGCCGGTCGAGCCCCCGGTGCTGCCGACCCAGCCGAGCACCTTGCCGTACCCGACCGTCTGCCCGACCGAGACGTTGAAGCCGTTGAGGTGTGCGTAGTAGGTGCTGTATCCGCCACCGTGGTTGATCCGGACGTACTTGCCGTAGCTGGTGCCGCCGAGGTCGGTCACCCGGTCGACAGTGCCGGGGGCGCTGGCGACCACCGGGTCGCCGACGTCGTCGGTGCGGTTGAAGTCGACAGCGTAGGCCGGGCTGTGGGCCGACCGGGTCTGCCCGGACCAGGACTGGCCGCACGGGAACGGCACCTTGAAGGTCGGCGCGGCCAACGCCGGGGTCGCCGGCACCAGTGCTCCCCCGACGAGGAGGCCCGCCACCAGCAGGCTGATCCACCGCTTTCGCATACAGCTCCTCCTATGTAGAAAACCTTCGATCCGGTGCGCTCATCCTGACAGATATCGTCAATCTTCGAAAGAGTCCCCAGCGTGTCCCGGGAGCGCGCCCACCAGGCAGCCCGCAGGTTTCCGGATTGTTACTCGCTCGTGTCTGACTGGGGGTGGACCGCGCCGGATGCAAGCGCTTACATGTGTGCACGCCCAATCGGACCGGCGACGGGTCACCAGCACGACCGCGCCGGCTAGGAAGGAGGACGGCATGGCGGTCTTTACCAGACCACGCCAGGCCTTCGTGATCGCCGGTGTAGTCGGGCTGGCGCTCAGCGCCACCGCCTGCGGTACCGGCGACGACAAGAAGAGCAGCAAGGCAGGCTCCGCGGAGTGTGCCGCATACGACAAGTACGAGGGCCACGACGGCAAGAAGGTCTCCATCTACGCGTCCATCCGTGACGCCGAGGCCGACCTGCTGGAGCGGTCGTGGTCGCAGTTCACCGAGTGCACCGGCATCGAGATCGACTACGAGGGCAGCGGCGAGTTCGAGGCGCAGCTGCCCGTCCGGGTCGACGGCGGCAACGCCCCCGACATCGCCTTTGTGCCCCAGCCGGGCCTCGTGAAGCGTTTTGCGGACGCCGGCAAGCTGAAGTCCCTCAGCGCCGACACTAAGGCCCTCGCCGAGCAGAACATGCCGGCCGACTGGCTGAAGTACGGCACCGTGAACGGGACGCTCTACGGCGTGCCGCTCGGCGCCAACGTGAAGTCCTTCGTCTGGTACTCGCCGAAGACGTTCAAGGAGAAGGGCTGGGAGGTTCCGACCACCTGGGACCAGCTCATCGCCCTGAGCGACAAGATCGCCGCCAGCGGCGTGAAGCCGTGGTGCGTGGGCGTCGAGTCCGGTGACGCCACCGGTTGGCCGGCCACCGACTGGATCGAGGACGTGATCCTGCGTACGCAGGGCCCCGAGGTCTACGACCAGTGGACCACCCACGGCATCCCGTTCAACGACCCGAAGATCGTCGACGCGGTCGATCGCGCCGGCAGCATCCTCAAGAACGAGAAGTACGTCAACGGCGGCTTCGGCGGCGTCAAGAGCATCACCACCACCGCCTTCCAGGAGGCGGGCCTGCCGGTGACCACCGGCAAGTGCGCGATGCACCGACAGGCGTCGTTCTACGCCAACCAGTTCCCCGAGGGCACCAAGGTGGCCGAGGACGGCGACGCGTTCGCCTTCTACTTCCCGACCATCGACCCGGCCAAGGGCAAGCCGGTGCTGGGCGCTGGCGAGTTCGTCGTCGGCTACGCCGACCGCCCCGAGGTGCAGGCGGTGCAGACCTACCTCGTCTCGGCCGAGTACGTGAACAGCCGCGCGAAGCTCGGCAACTGGGTCACGGCGAACAACAAGCTGGACATCGCCAACGTCGCCAGCCCCATCGACAAGCTCTCCGTCCAGATCCTGCAGGACAAGACGGGTACCTTCCGCTTCGACGGATCCGACCTGATGCCGGCCGCCGTCGGCTCGGGAACGTTCTGGAAGGGCATGATCGAATGGCTGAACGGCAAGGCGACCGCCCCGGTGCTCCAGGGCATCGAGAGCAGCTGGCCTAAGTGATCCCGGCGGTGGCCCGGTCCGCGGTCGCGGGCCGGGCCACCGGCCGAGGTGGACCCGGAAGGGAGGGTTGATGGAGTTCGACTTCGCCGATCAGCAGCCGAAGTTCCTCATGCTGATGTACGGGCTGGTCGCCTTCGTGTTGGTGGTGGGCGGTCTGCTACTGCTGCTCGACGTGGTGCCGGCCTGGTTCGCCCGGCGGCGGGAGGCGCAGCTCGTCGTCGCCTCGGTGAGTGGTGCTCCACTGCCCCGCCGACCCAGGCAGCGGGAGGGGATATTCGCGCTCTTCTTCCTGCTGCCGACGCTGCTGCTGCTCAGCATCGGACTGGTCGTGCCGGCCATCCGCACCGTGTTGCTCTCCCTGATGAACGGGGACAGCACCGAGTGGGTGGGGCTGCGCAACTACGGCTTTTTGTTCTCTGATGACACGATGGTCCGGGTCCTGATCAACACCCTGGTCTGGGTGCTCGTGGTCCCGCTGGTGGCGACCGGGTTCGGCCTGATCTACGCCGTACTGGTGGACAAGGCCCGGTTCGAGGCCGTGGCCAAGTCGCTGATCTTCCTGCCGATGGCCATCTCCTTCGTCGGCGCCAGCATCATCTGGAAGTTCGTCTACGCCTACCGCGGCGATGGTGACCAGATCGGTCTGCTCAACCAGATCGTCGTCAGCATGGGCGGTGAGCCCAAGCAGTGGCTGCTGGAATCACCCCTGAACACGCTGCTGCTGATCGTCATCATGATCTGGATCCAGGCCGGTTTCGCCATGGTGGTGCTCTCCGCCGCGATCAAGGCGATCCCCGGCGACATCGTCGAAGCCGCCCGGCTCGACGGTGTCAGCCCGTGGCAGATGTTCTGGCGGATCACCATGCCGAGCATCCGACCGGCGCTGATCGTCGTGATGGTGACCCTCACGATCGCCACGCTCAAGGTCTTCGACATCGTCCGGACCTCGACGAACGGCAACTACGACACCAGCGTGATCGCCAACGAGATGTACAACCAGGCGTTCCGGTACGGCCAGAGCGGGCAGGGTTCCGCGCTCGCGGTCTTCCTCTTCATCCTGGTCATCCCGGTCGTGATCTACCAGATCCGCAACCTCCGTCAACAGCGGGAGGGCTGAGATGACGACCGCAACGCCCACCGTCGCCGCCGGCACCCAGAACACCGACGGCACCCCCACCACCACGGCCGGACGGGTCCGCAAGCGGTTGAACAGCCGCACCGCGACGCTCGTCTCGATCGTCATCGCGGTGGTCTGGACCATCCCGACCTTCGGCCTGCTCGTCTCCTCCCTCCGACCGGAGGACGAGATCAAGACCACCGGCTGGTGGACGGCCTTCACCAACCCGCAGTTCACGTTCGAGAACTACCAGCAGGTCCTGTTCGGGCGGTCGTCGTCCTCCGGGCAGCTCGCCGGTTCCTTCGTCAACTCGCTGGCGATCACCATCCCGTCGGTCCTCTTCCCGCTCGCCTTCGCCTGCCTCGCCGCGTACGCGCTCGCGTGGATCAACTTCCGCGGCCGGGACTGGGTCTACATCGCGATCTTCGCGTTGCAGATCGTGCCGCTGCAGATGGCCCTGGTGCCGCTGTTGAAGTTCTTCTCCACCGGCGTCACCCTCGGCGGCGTCACAGTGATGCCGGCCTGGGACCTGGTCGACGAGCAGAAGTTCGCCCAGGTGTGGTTCGCGCACACCTGCTTCGCGCTTCCGTTCGCCGTCTTCCTGCTGCACAACTTCATCTCGCAACTGCCGGGCGACCTGATGGAGGCGGCCCGGGTCGACGGGGCCACCCACCCGAAGATCTTCCGCACCATCGTGCTGCCGCTGATCACCCCGGCGCTGGCGGCGTTCGGCATCTTCCAGTTCCTCTGGGTCTGGAACGACCTGCTGGTCGCGCTGATCTTCGCCGGCGGCGGCGACGAGACCGCCCCGCTCACCGTCCGGCTCGCCGAGATGGCCGGCACCCGGGGCAACGAGTGGCAGCGTCTGACCGCGGGTGCGTTCGTCAGCATCGTCGTACCGCTCATCGTGTTCCTGTCCCTACAGCGCTTCTTCGTGCGAGGTCTGCTCGCCGGCAGCGTCAAGGGCTGACCCTCCGCGCCCGTCGCCGCCTGGCCCCTCGGGCGGCGACGGGCGCTCCGGGTACCGAGGGGGGAAACCGTGACGAGGATCGATGATGTGGCCCGGCTGGCCGGGGTGTCCACGGCCACCGTCTCGCGGGCGCTACGCGGACTACCGACGGTTTCGGCCGCCACCCGGCATCGGGTACTCGCCGCCGCCGAACAACTCGACTACGAGGTTTCGCCGAGCGCGTCCCGGCTCGCCGGCGGCCGGACCGGTACGGTCGCGGTCGTGGTCCCCCGGATCACCCGCTGGTTCTTCAGCACCGTCGTCGAGGCGGTCGAGGAGTACCTCCACCAGTCCGGCTACGACCTGCTGCTCTACAACCTGGGCGGCCGGGAACAGGTCCGCCAGCGGGTTCTGCGTACGGCCAACCTGCACAAGCGGGTGGACGCCATGATGCTGGTCGCCACGCCCCTGCGTCCGGCCGACATGACCGCGCTCGCCACGCTCGAACTGCCCGGAGTCACCATCAGCTCGGGCAGCAGGGTGCCCAACTGGCCGTGCGTACGGATCGACGACGTGGCGGCCGCGCGGGCCGCGACCAAGCATCTGATCGACCTCGGTCATCACCGGATCGCCCACATCTCCGGTGACCCGGACGACGAGTTGGCCTTCACCACCCACCTCGACCGACGCCGGGGCTACCAGGCGGCGCTGCGGTCCGCCGGCGTGCGGCCCGACCCGACTCTGGACATCGAGTCCAGCTTCACCATCGACGGCGGCAACCGGGCCACCGCCGAACTGCTGGCCCGCGGCGAGCCGCCGACCGCGATCGTCGCCGCCTGCGACGAGATGGCAATGGGCGCGATGACCGCCCTGCGCGACGTCGGGCTGCGGGTGCCGCAGGACGTCAGCGTGGTCGGCATCGACGACCACGACCTGGCCGGTGTGCTCGGGCTCAGCACCGTCGCCCAGCCCGCCGCAGAGCAGGGCCGGCTGGCCGCCCAGATGCTGCTCGACCCGCTCGGGGCCCGACCGCCGGGGCCCATCGTCAGTCAACGGGGCGCCGGTTGCGACACTCCGGTGGTCCTGCCCACCCGACTGGTGGTCCGGGACTCGACCGCACCGCCCCGGGCACACTGAAATCCACACACCGCAACACGGGAGACGACCCTGAACACCGACCCGACGCAGCAGACCTCCTCCGGTCACCCGGCCACCGGCTGGTGGACCGAGGCCACCATCTACCAGATCTACCCCCGCTCGTTCGCCGATTCGGACGGGGACGGAATCGGTGACCTGCCCGGCATCACCGCCCGTCTCGACCACCTGGTCGAGCTGGGTGTGGACGCGGTGTGGCTCTCTCCCTTCTACCCGTCGCCGCAGGCCGACGCCGGCTACGACGTGGCCGACTACCGCGACATCGACCCGCTGTTCGGCACCCTCGCCGACGCGGACAAGCTGATCGCCGAGGCCCGATCCCGCAGCCTGCGGGTGATCGTCGACCTGGTCCCGAACCACACCTCCTCGGCGCATCGCTGGTTCCAGGCCGCGCTGCCGGCCGCGCCCGGCAGCCCGGAACGCTCGCGGTACATCTTCCGCGACGGCCGTGGTCCCGCCGGCGACCAGCCGCCGAACGACTGGCAGAGCGTCTTCGGTGGTCCAGCCTGGACCCGGACGGTCGACGCCGACGGGCAGCCGGGCCAGTGGTATCTGCACCTGTTCGACACCGGGCAGCCGGACCTGAACTGGGACAACCAGGAGGTGCACGCCGAGTTCCTGGACGTGCTGCGGTTCTGGCTGGACCGCGGGGTGGACGGTTTCCGGGTCGACGTGGCACACGGCCTCATCAAGCAGGCCGACCTGGCCGACTGGCAGGAGCCGCAGGAGATCCTCTCCGGCAACGAGATCGACAAGCCCCGCCCGCCGATGTGGGACCAGGACGGCGTGCACGAGATCTACCGGCAGTGGCGGCAGGTTCTGGACAGCTACCCGGGCGAACGGGTGCTGGTCGCCGAGGCATGGGTGGAGCCGGCCGAGCGACTGGCCCGCTACGTCCGCCCGGACGAGATGCACCAGGCGTTCAACTTCGAGTACCTGCTCGCCGCGTGGACCGCACCGGCCCAGTACGCGGTGATCACCCGCTCGTTGGAGGCGACCGACTCGGTGGGCGCGCCGACCACCTGGGTGCTGTCCAACCACGACGTGGTGCGGCACGCCTCCCGGCTCGGCCTGCCGGTCGGCACCGTACGCCCCAACGGCATCGGCATCGGCGACCCGCAGCCGGACGCCGCACTCGGTCTGCGCCGGGCCCGCGCGGCCACCCTGCTGATGCTCGCGCTGCCCGGCTCGGCGTACCTCTACCAGGGTGAGGAGCTGGGGCTACCCGAGCACACCACACTGCCCGACGAGGCCCGGCAGGACCCGACCTGGGCGCGCAGCGGGCACACCCAGCGCGGCCGGGACGGCTGCCGGGTGCCGATCCCGTGGGAGGCCGACGCCCCGTCGTACGGCTTCGGGCCGACCGACGCGAGCTGGCTGCCGCAACCCACGCTCTGGGCGGAGTACGCGCTGGACCGCCAGCGCGACGTGCCCGGCTCGACGTACGAGCTGTACCGCACGGCGCTGCGGTTGCGCCGTGCCCACGGGCTGGGTCGCGGCACCCTGGAGTGGTTGTCCTCCGGCGACGAGGTGCTGAGCTTCCGCAACGGTGAGCTGACCGTGCTGACGAACTTCGGCGCCGCCCCGGTGCCGGTGCCGGCCGGCGCCGAGGTGCGGGCCGCCAGCGCGCCCCTGAACGACGACGGAACGCTCCCGCCCGACGTGACCGTCTGGCTGCACAGCTGACCCAGCGCCGACCGGTCCGTTCCGCGGTACTCGCGGGCGGGCCGGTCGGTGTGGACCGGCTCGCTATGGAGCTGATGTCGTAAACGATTCATGCCCGCCCGCCGCGCGCCCGCGCCCCGCACCCCGCGCCCTCAAGATCGCACTACTTCCGAGATGCAGTGGCCTCGGCCCGCCGGAAGGCAACTGGAACCAGGAAGCAACGCGATCTTGAGTGGCGCGGGACGTGCGGGGACGCCTGGGCCCTCGAACCCGCACACCGAACGCGCCGCCCACGCCGCCGCGCCGATCTTGCAGTTCCGGTCGTCGATATGGGTTCTATGCCGCTTTTGTCGGGACAGTAAGCGCAAGATCGCGGGACGAGGGGTGGCCTGGCCCGACGAGGTGGGGTTGGGCGCGTGCGGGGTGGGCGGGGTTAGAGGCGGTCTGCTCGGGTGTGTAGGAGGTCGTGGACGTTGTCGATGTCGGCCGGTGAGGTTCGCGAGGCGAGCCAGTACATGACGCCGGTCGGGATGAAGAAGAGCTGGAACGCGGCCAGCCCGACGGCGAAGTTCAACGGCGGCGGGAAAGCCACCCGCAGTGCCTGGAAGGCCACCCCGACCAACCCGTTGCCGGCCGCGCGTCCGACCCCGTTGACCAGGTTGCCCAGGCTGTAGACCGTGCCCCGGTGCTCCGGCGGGTTGACGTCCGCGATCAACGCGAACCAGTTCGGCGAGTTGGCCGAGGTCAACGCGAGCGCCACGATCGCGGTGAGCAGGCTCAGCCCGACCGACGGCTCGGTGAACACACTGGCCAACACCGCACCCACCACCGCGCCGCCGCTCGCGCCGTCCGGCACGTCGATGGTCACCGGGACGAAGAACAACACCAGGTAGAACGGCAGCGCCGCGAGAACGCCGACCGAGGCGACAAGTGCCCGCCCCCGCGGCGTACGCCGTTGCACCGCGTCGCCGATCAGGCCACCCACGATGGACAGCACCCCGCCGAGCTGGAACAGGGTGGCGAACACGCTGCCCACCACCACCGCGGTAGACGCCGAGTAACCCTGGGCCTCGGCCCGTTCGGCGAAGAGCACCGGCAGCCAGACCAGCGAACCGAACGCGGCCTGCGCGGTCAGACCCTGCAGGATCAGCCACCGGTTGGTCCGTCGAGCCAGGATGCGCGGCAGGTCGGCGCGGCTGATCCGGTAGTCGTACTCGGCGCCGGCGTCCAGCCTGCCGGCCAGTTCCGGCTCGCTCTGGCCACGCCGGATGTCGTACGTGAACAGGTAGGCCACTGTGGCGACCAGGCCGACACCGGTCAGCAGCAGGAACGGCCGCCGCCAGTCGGTCGCCCCGAGCAGCCCGCCGACGAGCGTGCCCGCGAGGGTCCCGACCCCCTGGGAGAGCCCCCAGAAGCTCATCACCAGCCCTCGCCGGGTCGGTGAGATCAGGTCGGTGACCACTGAGAAGCCCACCGAGCCGACCGCGCCGAGGCCGACCGCCGCGACCAGTTGCGCGGCCAGGAACGTCAGGTAGCCGCCGGCGAGCGCGCTACCGCCGGTGCCCGCCGCCCAGAGGAGCGTGCCCACCATGAGCAGCGGCTTGCGGTTGGTCCGGTCCCCGACGTACGCCCAGCCGACCGCCGCCACCGCGCTGACCAGGAAGCTGACCGCAGTGACCACGCCGAGCAGCCGCCCGGACACGTCGAACGCGTCGGAGATCGGGCCGTACAGCGGGGGGACCAGCCCGATCGCCACATTGTCCAGCGAGGCGAGCACCACGAACACCACGACGCTGTACAACCGGTGCGCCGGCCCACCGCCCCGACCATGCGGGCGCAGGCCGGGCCCACCACTGGTCACCGTCATGACCGGCAGCCAACCAGACTCCGTCCAGAAGGTCGTCACGCGGGTGGGTGCCGGTCACCGTGGACCCGCACCCACCCGCGTCGATCCAGACGCTCGCGCTGCCCGGAACCGTTCCGTAAGCCGCACGCTCAGCGCCGCCCGGAACCGTTGCGCAAGCCGCACGCTCAGCGCCGCCCGGAACCGTTCCGCAAGCCGCACGCTCAGCGCCGGTCGAGCACCAATCCGCGAGCCGCGGCGTACTGGTCGCGGACGGCCGGGACAGCCGCGGCCGCGTACTCCTCGGTGCCCTCGAGCGCCCAGGCCGGCGGCGCGTCGCCGCCGAGGGCGACCCACGCGGCCTGCCGGGCGGCGCCGTCGGCGACGTACTCCCCGGCCGGCGGCACGACGACCGGACAGCCGAAGACCTGCGGGGCGATCTGACGCACCGCGGCCGACCGGGCCCCGCCGCCGACCAGGATGACCCGGCGGACGGTGGCACCCTGCGCGGTCAACGCGTCCAGCCCGTCGGCGAGCGCGCAGAGCATGCCCTCGACGGCGGCCCGCGCCAGGTGCGCGGGGGTCGACGTGCGCAGCGTCAGGCCGTGCACCGCGCCGGTGGCGAGCGGTCGGTTCGGCGTCCGCTCACCCTCCAGGTAGGGCACCATGACCAGCCCGTCCGCCCCGGCCGGCGCGGAGAGCGCCAGCTCGGCCAGCTCGTCCAGGTTGACGCCGAGCATCGCGGCGGCGGCGTCCAGCACCCGGGCCGCGTTGAGCGTGCAGACCAGGGGCAGGAAACGGCCGGACGCGTCGGCGAAGCCCGCGACGGCGCCGCTCTCGTCGGCGGCCGGCACGTCGGCGACGCTGAACACGGTGCCGGAGGTGCCGATCGAGACGACCACGTCACCCGGACCGGCACCGACACCCAGCGCGGCGGCGGCGTTGTCCCCGGTGCCCGCGCCGAGCAGCGCCCCGCCCAGCTCGTCGGCGAGCTTTCCCGCCGACTCGGCCGGACCGAGCACCTCGGGCACCACCAACCGCCGACCGAAGCCCCGCTCCAGCAGGTCCAGTCGGTAGTCGCCGGTCGCCGGCGACCAGTAACCGGTGCCGCTGGCGTCGCCCCGGTCGGTACGCAGCGCGCCCAGCCCCGGTGCGCCGGCCAGCCGCCAGGTCAGCCAGTCGTGCGGCAGGCAGACGGCGGCCACCCGGGCGGCCAGCTCAGGTTCGTGCCTGGCCAGCCACCGCAGCTTGGTGATGGTGAAGCTGGCCACCGGAACGCTGCCGGTGGCCTCGGCCCAGAACCGGCTTCCGGCCGAGCCGCCGCCGGCCTCCTCGATGAGGTCGGCGGCGGCGTCGGCGGATCGGGTGTCGTTCCACAGCAGCGCCGGGCGGACCACCCGGCCGTCCTCGTCGAGACACACCATGCCGTGCTGCTGGCCGGCGACGGAGATCGCCGCCACGTCGGCCAACCCGCCGGCCTGGTCGGCGGCGCTGCGCAGCGCCTGCCACCAGGCTTCCGGGTCGACCTCCGTGCCGTCCGGGTGCGGGGCCCGACCCTGCCGGAGCAGGGCACCGGTCTCCGCGTCCCGGATCACCACCTTGCAGGACTGGGTGGACGAGTCAACGCCTGCGACCAACGGCATGGCGGGGCCTCAGCGGGCGCCGAGCAGGTGCTCGACGGCGAGCTGGTTGAGCCGGACGAAGGCGAAGCCCCGGGCGGCCACCGCGTCCACGTCGACATCCTCGAACGCGGACCGGTCGGCCAGGATCTCCTCGTAGCCCTCGCCGTCGCCGAGCGTCGGCGTGCTCAGCTCGCCGACCTTGCTGGCAGCCAGCGCCTCGATCACCTCGGGGTCGGCGCGGAACGCCGCAGCGCGCTCCTTGAGCAGCAGGTAGGTGCTCATGTTGGCCGCCGCGGAGGCCCACACCCCGTCCATGTCCTCGGTGCGGGAGGGCTTGTAGTCGAAGTGCCGCGGCCCGTCGTAGGCCGGCCCGCCGTTGGGGCCGCCGTTCTCCAGGAGGTCCACCAGGGCGAACGCGTTCATCAGGTCACCGTGGCCGAAGACCAGGTCCTGGTCGTACTTGATGCCGCGCTGGCCGTTGAGGTCCAGGTGGAACAGCTTGCCCTGCCAGAGCGCCTGGGCGATGCCGTGGGCGTAGTTGAGCCCGGCCATCTGCTCGTGGCCGACCTCCGGGTTGAGGCCGACCAGCTCCGGGTGGGCCAGCTGGGAGATGAAGCCGAGCGCGTGCCCGATGGTCGGCAGCAGGATGTCGCCGCGCGGCTCGTTGGGCTTGGGCTCCAGGGCGAACCGCAGGTTGTAACCCTTGTCGATGGAGTACTGGGTGAGCAGGTCCACCGCCTCGCGGTAGCGGTCCAGGGCGGCGCGGACGTCCTTGGCGAGGTCGTACTCGGAGCCCTCGCGGCCACCCCACATGACGAAGGTGCTCGCACCCAGCTCGGCGGCGAGGTCGACCTGCCGCAGCACCTTGCGCAGCGCGTAGCGGCGGACGTCGCGGTCGTTGCTGGTGAAACCGCCGTCCTTGAAGATCGGGTGGGTGAAGAGGTTGGTGGTGACCATGGGCACCACGAGGCCGGTCTCGTCGAGGGCCTTGCGGAACCGGGCGATGTGCTGGTCCCGAGTGGCGGCGTCGACGCCGAACGGGATCAGGTCGTCGTCGTGGAAGGTGATGCCGTACGCGCCCAGCTCGGCGAGCCGGTGCACTGCCTCGACCGCGTCGAGCTCGGGACGGGTGGCGTCACCGAACGGGTCGCGGGCCTGCCAGCCGACGGTCCAGAGCCCGAAGGAGAACTTGTCGGCGGGGGTGGGACGGGGTGCCATGAGCGACCTCCGGGGTGGTGTTGTCCGCTATTTGTTCAGCGATTGAATTATTTGCCCACCCTATGGCACTGTCAAGGGGTGAGCCTCACCCACGCCCCGGCCGGCGCAGTCCGTCAGGGCAGTCTGCGCGAGCTCAACCTCGCCCTGGTCCTCGGCCGGATCGCTGCGGCCGACCGACCGCCCTCCCGAGCCGACCTGGCGACCGCGACCGGCCTGACCAGAGCCACCGTGTCCGCGGTGGTCGAGGACCTGCTCGCCGGCCGACTGGTCAGTGAATCCGACCCCGCGCCGCGCTCGGGAGCCGGCCGCCCGGCGCGCGGGCTGGTCCTGGCCGACCAAGGGCCGGCCGGGCTCGGCCTGGAGGTCAACGTCGACTACCTGGCGGTCTGCGTGGTGGACCTCACCGGCCAGGTCCGACACCGCACGGTATACCGGGCCGACCTGCGCCCGGTGGCCCCCGCCGACGCCCTGGCCCGCCTCGTCGAGATGGCCGGGGCAGCCCGCGACGACGCGGCCGAGGACGGCCTCACCCTGGTCGGGGCCGCGCTCGCCGTGCCCGGCCTGGTGGACGACACCGGGCTGGTCCGGCTCGCGCCGAACCTCGGCTGGCGCGACGTGCCGGTGCCCGCGCTGCTCGCCGAGCACCCTCCGCTGATCGAGCAGGTGCCCGGCGTCCCCGCACTGGTGGTGGACAACGAGGCCAACCTCGCCGCGCTCGGCGAGCTGCACTCGCAGCCACCCGGCCCGTCCAGCTTCCTGCACATCTCCGGGGAGGTGGGCATCGGCGCCGGCATCGTGCTGGACGGCGCGCTGTTTCGCGGCGTACGCGGGTGGAGCGGCGAGATCGGGCACCTTCCGGTCCACCCCGAGGGCCGTCCGTGCCGCTGCGGCGGGCAGGGTTGCCTGGAGCAGTACGCCGGCCAGGAAGCGATCGTGTCCGCCGCCGGGCTGGCCCGGGCGGAGCTTCCCGCGGACACCGCGACGGCCCGGTTGGCCGAGTTGGCCGAGGCCGGCGACGCCGACGCGCTGCGGGCGCTGCACGACGCCGGAACGGCGCTCGGCGTCGCGGTGGCCAGCGTCGTCAACCTGCTCGACCTGGACACCGTGGTGCTCGGTGGCGGTTACGCGGCGCTCGCACCCTGGCTGTGCCCCCCGGTGCTCGCCGAGATCGGCGCCCGGGTGCTCACCGCTGCCTGGTCACCGGTCACGGTCCGGCCGTCGACGCTCGGCGCGGAGGCCGCCGCGGTCGGTGCCGCCGGCTCGGTGGCCCGTCGGATCGTCGCCCAGCCCGCCGGCTGGCTGGCTCGCTCCGGTTGATCGCCGCCCCACGCCGTGGGCCTCCGTCGGGGAGGATCGGTATCCTTGCCCTCAGGCAACGATCCCCGGTGAGGAGTCGAGAAGCAGCATGCGCACACGTCGTCAGACGCGAGCCGGCGTCCGGCGGTGACCACGACCCGGCAACCCGGCAGCACCCCGTTGCCGGCCGACGAACGGTTGGCCCGCGAGCTGCTCGACGGGCTCGCCGAGGCCGTCGTGACAACCGACGGGACCGGTCGGGTCACCCTGGTCAACGCCATGGCGGCCGAGCTGATCCCGGAGATCGACGCCGGCACCGAGCTGGCCGGCTGCCCGGTGGCAGCCCTGGCCCGCGCGGTCACCAGCGGCGCTGACCGCTTCGACGCCGACCACCACGGCCGGCGACTGCGCGGCGTCCGGCGACAGCTCACCGGCTCCCGGTGGGCGTGGTACGTCCGCGACGTCACCGAGGAGCACGCCCGCGCCGACGCCCTGCTCGCCGAACGCTCCCGCACCGCGTTCCTCGCCCAGGCCGGCAGCCGGCTGGCACTGGCCCTGCACCGGGACCAGGTCCTCCTGGCCATCACCACGCTCGCCGTCCCCTACCTGGCCGACATCGCCGTGGCACTGCCCCGACCGACCGCGCCGACCGAGCCGCGCGCCCGGTGGATCCGGTACGCCGACGGTGAGCCCGCCCCGATCACCGGGCTGGCCAGTCCCGCGTTGGCCAACTCCGCGCCCGGGTTGGCCGAGGCGCTGGCCGGCGACCGCGCCGAGCCGGGCCCCTGGTCGGACGCCCCGCTCACCGACCTGGCCGACCTGCTGCCGCCCGGGTTCGGCCCCCCGGGGATGGTGCTGGCCAGCCCGCTGCTCAGCGGCAACGATTCGGCCGGTGCGCTGCTGCTCATCCGTCGGTCCGGGCGGGCCGGCTTCGACAGGCGTGACATCGAGTTGGCCCGGGAGTTCGCCGCTCGCGCGGGCGCCGCGCTGGCCACCGCCGACCTGCACGGCGAGCAGGCCCACCTGGCCCGGGTGCTGCAGACCAGCCTGCTCCCGCCCGAGTTGCCCGTCGTGCCCGGCGTGACCATGGCCGGCGGCTACCGGGCGGCGGGCGACACCCTGCGCATCGGCGGCGACTTCTACGAGGTGTTCCCGCACCCGCGCGGCGCCCTGTTCGCGCTCGGCGACGTGTGCGGCAAGGGCGTGGGCGCGGCGGTGCTGACCGGCCGGGTCCGCCAGTCGTTGCAGACGCTGCGGCTCGTCGAACAACGTCCGCTGGAGCTGATCCACCTGCTCAACCAGGCGCTGTTCGACGCGCCGGACGCCGCGCGGCGCAGCCAGCTCACCACAGTGCTGCTCGGTTCCCTGGACCGGGGGCCGGCCGGGTTGGACGTCCGGATCGTCGGCGGGGGGCACCCGGCGCCACTGCTGGTCACCGCGGACGGCACTGTCACCCCGGTCCCGGTCGGTGGCATGCCGGTGGGGGCACTGACATCCGCACGGTTCGCCGAGAACCGGGTGCACCTCGATCCGGGCGACCTGCTGCTCGCGTACACCGATGGGGTGACCGAGGCGCGCGGCCCGCGCGACGCGGCGATGTTCGGCGAGGCCCGGCTGCGGGCCGCGCTCGTGGCGGCCGCCGGGCAACCGCCGGCGGCGCTGATCGACCGGGTGCTGCGGGCGGTCGACGACTGGCTGGACGGGCAGGCCCACGACGACATCGCGATGCTGGCCGTGGGCGCTCCGCCGCCGGGATGACCGGCGGGCGACGACCCGGCCGGCTCGATCAGGCGGTACGGGCCACCGGCGGGTCGCCGGCCGGCCATTCTCGGGTGGTGCCGACCGATCGTTCCGAGCCGCCCGCCGAGCCCGTCCACACCGCTCGGGTCTGCCGACCCGAATCGATCGACCAGTCCCCCGAGCGCCCACCGGGCCGGTCCGGGTCGTCCGGCCAGTCCCCCTGGGCCGTCGACTCGCCGGGCGTCGGCGGGTTCTGCGCCTGCTGGCGACGGGCGGCCTCGTCGAACTCCCGCATCCCGCGCAGCAACGCGTCGCGGCCCTCCCGGCTCATCCCGGTCAGCACGGCGGCGAGTTGCGACTGGCGGTCGGCCCGCAGCTCGGCGAGGAGCCGGCGGGCCTCCGGGGTGAGGTGCAGTGAGATCTCCCGCCGGTCGAAGCGGCCCGGCTCGCGCTCCAGCATCCCGGCGGCGACCAACCGGTCGCAGAGGCGGCTGGCGGAGCTGAGCAGCATGTCGAGTCGGGAGGCCAGCCGACGTAGGTTGATCCCGTCGGACTGCTCGACCACCATCACCGCGCGTAACTGGGCACCGGACACGCGGTTGGCGGTCCCCTCCCGGGCGGATTCCCAGATGCCCAACAGGGCAGCGGCCGCCGCGTCCAGTGCGGCAGCCATACTCGTCTCGGGGTCCGTCGGACGGTTCACTTCGGCCATGGTGGCCCGAGAATACTCCGAACCCACTGGTGGTCGAGCTTTCCGCGAAGGAGCGACGATGAGCGAACCGGTCAATCGGGCACGACGTGCCCTGAACGAGACACCAGCTGACCGGCTCGTCGGGGGCATCGGGGAGGTGCTCGGCCGGTCGTACGGGATCACCGACGTCGAGCTCTACCAGGTCGACTATCGGCTCGCGGAGCTACTGCCACTCACCGAGGGTGACTCGATCACGAGCCCCGGGCACCCCGCCTGGCGCGCCTTCGACCACCAGTCGCCGATCCTGACCGACGGCACCGCCTGGTTCCCGGTCACCATGCGTGGCGAGCGTCGAGGGGTGCTGCGCCTGTCCCCCGTTCCGGACGACCGGGAGGTCGTCGCCGCGCTGGCCGAGATCGCCACGGCGCTCGCGCACGAGGTGGCGGCGGTCTCCGCCGGCACCGACGTCTATCGGGCGGCCCGGCGCACCCAACGCCTCACCCTGGCCGCCGAGATGCAGTGGGACCTGCTGCCCGGCCGCAGCCGGATCCGTCCCTCGTTCAGCCTCGCCGGGCAGTTGGAGCCGGCGTACGCGGTGCGCGGCGACAGCTTCGACTGGTCCGACGACGGGGAACGGCTCTGGTTGTCCACAATCAACGGCACCGGTGAGGGCGTGGCCGCCTCCCTGCTCACCTCGCTGGCCACCCACGCGCTGCGCAACGCGCGTCGGGCTGGCCTGAGCCTGGCCGACCAGACCGCCCTCGCCGACCAGGCCATCTACGACCTGTACCGGGGCGAGCAGCACCTCTCCGCGTTGCTGATGGAACTGGACCTGCGCTCCGGGATGATGACCGTGGTGGACGCCGGGTCGCCCCGGCTGGTCCTGCTCCGCGACGGGGACGTCACCGAGCAGCCCCTGGAGGCGCAGTTCCCGTTGGGGATGTTCGAGGCGACCGACTACCACGAGCAGAAGTTCCCGCTGGAGCGCGGCGACCGGGTCTTCGTGGTCAGCGACGGGGTGGTGGAGGCCACCGGGCAGCACGTGCGTTACGGCGAGACGGCACTGGACCGGTTCCTGCGGCGGACCGGGCCGATGGCGCCCCTGGACGCCGTCCGGTCGCTGATCGGTGATCTGCGCGCGTTCGTGGCCGGTGACCTGGTCGACGACGCGGTGGTCGTCTGCCTGGACTGGACCGGCCCGCAACCGTGACCGACGGTTAGTACGCTCCGCGGCCGTTCAGCACCGCGCCGAAGGTCTTCCAGAGGATGGTGAGGTCGGCGGCGAGGGACCAGTTCTCCACGTAGTAGAGGTCGAGCCGGATGCCGTCCTCCCAGCTCAGGTCGGAGCGGCCGCTGACCTGCCACAGGCCGGTCATGCCCGGCTTGACCAGCAGTCGCCGGGCCACGTCACCGTCGTAGCGGGCCACCTCCGAGGGCAGCGGCGGGCGGGGCCCGACCAGGCTCATCTGACCCAGCAGCACGTTGACCAGTTGCGGCAGCTCGTCCAGTGACCATTTGCGCAGCAGCCGGCCGACGCGGGTGACCCGGGGGTCGTGGCGCATCTTGAACATCAGGCCGTCGGTCTCGTTGCGCGCGGTCAACTCGGCGAGCAGCGCGTCGGCGTTCACCACCATGGTGCGGAACTTGAACACACCGAACTCCTGGCCGCCCCGGCCGACGCGGACCTGCCGGAACAGCACCGGGCCCCGACTGTCCAGTTTGATGGCCAGGGCGATGAACGCGATCAGCGGCAGCAGCACCGCCAGCGCCAGCGACGAGGCGGACCTGTCGACGAGACCCTTCACCAGCTTGCGGACCCCGCGGAACTCGGGCGCCTCGACGTGGATCAGCGGCAGGCCGGCGACCGGGCGGGTGTGGATCCGCGGGCCGGCGACGTCGGTCAGCGCGGGTGCCACGACCAGGTCGACGCCGGTCCCCTCCAACTGCCAGCCGAGGCGGCGCAGCCGGGTCGCGGTCAGCTCACCGGAGGCGGTCACCGCGACCGTGTCCGCACCGATCGCGGTGGCGGCCTCCGGGATGCCCCGGAACGACCCCACCACCGGCACGTCACCCAGCCGCTGCGCCACCGGCGCGAGCAACGCGTCCGGGATGCAGGCGCCCACCACCTGGTAGCCGGCGTACGGCTCGCGGCGCAGCGTGTGGACCAACTCCAACACGTGGGCGGTGTCGCCGACCACCAGCACCTTGCGGGACCAGCCGGCGCCGACCGAGCGGGCCCGGTGCAGCCGCTTGCGGGCGGCGAACCGCGCCACCTCCAGCCCGACGGTGCCCACCGCGAAGGAGATGCCCAGGAAGCCTCGGGAGACTCCGACGTCGGCGATGTAGCCGAAGATGGCGATCGCCCCGGCCAGGCGCAGGCTGGCGGAGCTGACCCGCCGGTACTCGTCCGCCCCGTAGCCGATCACCCGGTCGTCGTAGCAGCCGAGCGCCTTGAGCGAGATCAGCCAGGCCAGCACCAACCCGGGGGCGACCAGCACGTACGGGATGTCCGAGCCGGTCGGCTCGCCCTCACCGAAACGGGTGACGTACCCGATCAGCAGCGCGATGATGAGAACTGTGGTGTCCAGCACCACCAGGACCCGGACGTAGGACCGTTCGTCGGCGCGCGCCACCAGGCCGGTGCGTCGACCGTTCGGCTCCGCCGACGTGGCGGGGGTCAACAGTGTCGCCACGCTCACCGGCCCTCCCACTCTGTACAGGATGGCCCCGGCCGACTGGTCGGACCGGAGGCGGACCGACTATGCCGGAACAGTCGACATCCTGCCTTGACAACTATGACTGCCGATTGCTTCCGACGTATTGCCGTCACTTTTCCTCAACAGCCTGGTGGCCGAAAGGGGGCCTGCCATACCGAATCGACGGTACGGCAGGCCCTTCGACGTTTTGAGCGTCGGATCAGCGCGGTGCGGGTGGGCGCCGCGCGATGGCGCTGAGGAAGATGCTGCCGATCTCGCTCGGGTCCTTGGTGACGAAGACGTCGCCACCGGTCACCTTGGTGATCGACTCCAGCTCTGCCTTGCTGACGCCCTCACCGATACCGATCATGATGACCTGGACCGGCCGCTCCGGGTCGGCTGCCTGCTTGAGCTTGGCGAGCAACTGCTGCTGGTTGAGGCCGTTGTCGTCCTCGTTCTTGCCGTCGGTGAACAGCACGATCGAGTTGACCCGACCGGGCTGCCAGTTCTCCTGCACCGCCTGGTACGCGGCAAACATGGTGTCGTAGAGGCCGGTGTCACCGCTGGAGGGCTTGACGGTGGCGAGCGCGCCCTCCAACTGGGCCCGCTGGCCGGAGAGCGGCCCGATGGGGACCAGCTCCCGGTAGTCCCGGTTGCCGACGAGCTGGGTGGAGAAGGTCCACAGACCGATCGACCAGGAGTCGTCGAAGAGGCCGAGGCCGCGACGGGCCGCGTCGACGGTGACCTCTTCCCGGCTGCGGTTGTTGGCGCTCGGCACCGGGTCCTTCATCGAGCCGGAGACGTCGATGACGGCGAGCATCCGACCGGACTGGGTGGCGATCGACCAGCTGGAGACGACCCGCTGGATGGCGGCCGGGTCAAGGCCACCCGCCGCGGTGCCGCCGTTCGCCGGCGCGGTGGGCGCGCCGCCGGACGGGCTCGGCGCACCCTGCGGCGCCTTGAAACCCTCGCCCCAGTTGCCGTCCGGCGCGCGCAGCGACTGCGCGGCGAGCCGGTCACGGAAGGTCGGGCTGGTGAGCAGCTCGAACAGCACCTTGGCCGCCGACGCCTTGCTCGGCTCGATGCCGGGCAGCACCGCGAACGGGTAGTCCAGCGGCATCGGCGCCGGCTCCATGTAGAGCGCGGCGAGCGGCACCGGCGGCTTCTTGCTGTTGTACGCGATCACGTCTTCTTCGGACAGCGCCGCCGCGCCGAGACCACTGGCGATGGACGTCGAGTCGTTGGCCGTCGGGAAGCGGGCCAGCAGGTCGTTGCGGAGCGACGAGCGCCCGGTGGCCAGTGCGCGGAGCGCGCCGACGGTGTTGCGCTGGGCGTCGCCGCCGGCGCCGTTGGCGGCCGCGGTCAGCGAGAGCAGACCGGACAGGCCGGCCGCGTCGCGGGTCGGCTCGACGATCCCGGTCCGCAGCGGCGCGCTCGTGTTGTTGACCTGCTTGAGAAGGTCGGTCCAGTTGAACTTCTTGTCCGGCCAGCCCAGCCGGGTGGCGATCGGCTCGGGCATCGCGACCACGATGGGGCTGCGCGCGATGGACGCGCCGTTGGTCGGAGCGAACGCCGTCGCGTCCTTCTTCAACCGCAGCAGCCAGGTCGAGGAGTCGGGCACCCAGACGTCGGGGCTGACCGCGGTGCCACTGGCCTGGCCCACGCCGGCCAGCACAGCGCCGTGCTTGGCCGCCACCACGGCCGCCACGTCCACGGGGTCGGACGCGGAGACGTCGACTCGGATGCACGTCGGGCCTACCGCGGCGCCGTCCTTCACCCACTGGGACGCGGCGGCGTCCACCGCCGGCGCGAGCTCGGAGGCGACCGCCACGGCGAGTCGGATCTCGCCCGTGCAACTGGGCTGGATCAACTCCCGATAGCCGAACCACGCGCCCGTCGTCACGACGAGCACCCCCACCGTTGCGGCGGCGGCGGCTAGGTGGAGTTTCGAACGCATGCGATGGCGGCCTGCTGACACGGTGACCATCTTGCGTACTAGGTGCCGTCTCTGCCACATCCGTTCGGACTAAAGTTACGGAGGAGAAACAGTTGACCACTTTTTTGCGACACAGAGTGACGTAGCGGCCTCACGGCGTTGCCGAATCAGTGCAGCACTCGCGTCCCTAAACCATCGTTCAGGGCAGCACGCACGTCGGGCTCGGCACCGGCACCGGCTCGCCGACCGCCTCCGGAACACCGGTGTCGGCGTCGCGCCGGAACACCCGCACCATGTCGGCCCGCTCGTCGGCGACGTAGAGGTGCTCCCCGATCAGGGCAAAGTGCCGAGGCCACTCGCCGCCGGTGTCCACTTCGGCCACCAGCTCGGGCAACTCCCCGCCCAGACTGAAGACCGCCACGGTTCCCACCCCACGGTTGGCGACGTAGAGGAAGCGGCCGTCCGGGGCGACCGTGACCTCCGACGGCTGGACGTGACCGGCGCGCTCGCTCGCCTCGACCCGCCCGAGCTGGTGCAACGCGCCGTCGTCGGTCACCTCGTACGCGGTGACCGAGGCGTCCAGCTCACCGACGAGGTAGCAACGCCGTCCGTCCGGGTGCCGGGCCAGGTGCCGAGGGCCGGTCCCGGGCGCCGTACGGATCCGCGGGGCACGCGGCACCAGTCGTCCGGTGGCGTCGTCCAGGTCGTACCGATAGACCGAGTCGGTGCCGAGATCCACGGCGAAGATCGGCCCGCGGCCCGCCCCCTGCGAGACCATGTGGGCGTGGGCGTGGTCCTGGCGCTCCGGGTCGGGACCGTGCCCCTCGTGCACCACCAGGTCGGTGCGCTCGCCGGGCACGCCCTTCGGGTCGAGCGGGAAGACCGCGATGCTGCCGCTGCCGTAGTTGGCCGCCAGCAGGTGATCGCCGCCGGGTAGCACCGCCAGGTGGCAGGGCTCGGCGCCACCGGTCGACCGGCTCCCGAGCGGGTCCAGCGCGCCGTCCGCCCCGACCTGCCAGGCGCTGATCTCGCCGTCCGCCAGCTCGTTGACCGCGTAGAGCACCGGCTGGGTGGGGTGCCGCGTCAGGAAGGAGGGGGACGGGGTGACCGCGACCGTGCCGAGCGGGGTCAGCGCCCCGGTGGTCGGGTCGCGACGTGCCGCGACGATGCCGCTGCCCCGTCCACCACTCTGCGCGGTGTAACCCCCGATGTGGACGACCTCACCCTGAACGCTCACGTCCCACTCCTCCGCCGGCATCGTTCGTTGATCCAACCAGAGGCTGCCCGCGTTGCCCGTCCGTTAACCGGCTTTCCGGCCCGGTTCTCAGGCCGCCGGCACCGGCTCGCCGCGCTGTCGGGCGACGTGCTCCACCAGAGAGATCAACACCATCTTCCCGGACTGCCGGTCCCGGGCGTCGCAGAGCACCATCGGCACGTCCGGGTCCAGGTCCAGCGCTCGGCGTACGGTCTCCAGGTTGAACCGGCGGGAGTCGTCGAAGCAGTTCACGCCCACCACGAACGGGATGCCGCGCTGCTCGAAATAGTCGATGGAGGGGAAGCAGTCGGCCAGCCTCCGGGTGTCGGCGAGCACCACCGCGCCGAGCGCGCCGAAGGCCAACTCGTCCCAGAGGAACCAGAACCGGTCCTGACCCGGCGTGCCGAACAGGTAGACCTGAAGGTCGTCGTTGATGGTGATCCGGCCGAAGTCCATCGCCACAGTGGTGGTGGACTTGCCCTCCACGCCGGAGATGTCGTCGGTGCCGATCCCGGCACCGGTGAGGACCTCCTCGGTCTGCAACGGTCGGACCTCGCTCAGGGCGCTCACCAAGGTCGTCTTGCCAGCCCCGAAGCCTCCCGCGATGAGGATCTTCAGTGCCAGCGGGATGCTGGTGCTGGTGCCCACCTGGTCATAGCGCACGGAGTCCACTGACCACCGCCTTGAGGATGTCGTCGTCGGGAAGGATGCCGGCGGTCGGCGGCTCGTGCACCGCGATCAGGCCCTGGGTGAGGAGATCACCGAGCAGTACCCGGACCACGCCGACCGCGAGGTCCAACTCGGCTGCCAATTCGGCTACCGACACCGGCCGGTGGGCCAACGCGACCAGCCGTCGGTGCTCCGGCGGCAGGCGCGACTGGCTCGCCGCGTCGACGTCCGAGCCGGCCAACACGAACGCGACCAGGTTGAAATTGTCGACGGCGGAGCGTACGCGGCCTCCGGTGAGCGTGTACGGGCGCATCACCGGGCCGGCTGCGGCGTCCAGCCACTCGTGCTGCGGCCCGGGCGGCTCAGTCCGCATCTCCGGCACCCGCCGCCGGTCGGGCCGGCGCGGCGAGGCTCTCCCCCACCCGGATCACCAGCATCGCCATCTCGTACGCGACCAGCCCGATGTCCGCGTCGGCGTCGCTCACGACGGCCAGGCAGGCACCCTGCCCGGCAGCGGTGACGAAGAGGTACGCCGCCTCCATCTCCACCACTGTCTGCCGGACCGGGCCGCCGTCCACGTGCCGGCTGGCGCCCCGGGCGAGGCTGGAGAAGCCGGCGGCGAGCGCACAGAGGTGCTCGGCGTCGGAGCGCTCCAACTCGGCCGAGCAGCCGAGCAGCAGGCCGTCGGCGGAGAGCACCACCGCCTCCCGGGCGGCCGGTACCCGTTGCACCAGTTCGTCGAGCAACCAGTCGAGGCCGGCGCTCTGCTTCGTCGAATGCGGCACTAGGCGTCCCTCTCAGTCACGGTCGGGGGTTCAGGGATCGTCGGCGGATCGGTGGGGACCGCCGGGCCGGTCGGTGCCGCCGGGCCGGCGGTCCCCGGCGGTGCCGGCGGGGTGATGGCGGTGGCGCGTCCGCGCGCCGTGCCGGCCTGCAGCGCAGCCATCACCTGGCGGACCTCCTCCGGGGATCGGGGCGACGGCGTATCGGTGACTGTCGACCGGGGTTGGGCGGCGGGGGTACGACGTCGCACCCGGCGGGGCAGGCCATCCAGCTCGTCCCCCGGCTCGTCGGAGGGCGCCGCCCCCTCCTCCCGCCCATCGACAGGCGGAGGGGCCAAGGTCGGCGCTCCGGTGGGCGGGGCGGGCGGGGCCGTGCTGGCGGACGGGGCGGTCGGCGGGCGGGTACGGGGGCGGGTCACAGCGCCCCTGCGTGCCGTCCGAGCCAGCCGCCGGCTCGGGTCTGCCGACGCGGCGCCGAGCGTGGCCGGGTCGGGGCCGGCCGGCGGCTCGGTGGTGACCAGGTCGCCGGGTATCAGCACCACGGCGGTCACGCCGCCCTCCCCGGAGGGGCGCAACCCCACCCGTACGCCGTGCCGGGCCGCCAACCGGGCCACCACGAACAGGCCGAGCCGGGCGCTCTGCGCCGGGTCGAACTCGGGCGAGCTGGCCAGCCGGGTGTTGGCGGTCTCCAACGCCACGTCGGACATGCCCAGCCCCTGATCGGTGATCTCCAGGGCGTACCCGTTGGCCACCTGCGCCCCGCTGACGGTGACCCGGGTGTCCGGCGGGGAGAAGGCTGTGGCGTTCTCGACCAGCTCGGCGAGCAGGTGGATGACGTCGCCGACCGCCCGCCCGAGGACACCGGCCGGCTGCACGGCGGTGACGTCCACCCGTTCGTACGCCTCGACCTCGGAGATCGCGCCGCGGATCAGGTCGACCATCGCGACCGGGTTTCGCCAACCCCGGCCGGGTGCGGAGCCGGCGAGGATGACCAGGTCCTCGGCGTGCCGGCGGAGCCGGGTGGCCAGGTGGTCGACCTGGAACAGCTCGGCCAGCTCGTCCGGGTCCTCGCTACGCCGCTCCATCCGGTCCAGCAGGTGCAGCTGACGGTGCACCAGGCTCTGGCTCCGTCGGGCGATGTTGAGGAAGACCTCGTTGAGCCCGCGACGCAGGGTGACCTCGTCCACCGCGGCCTGGACGGCGGTGCGCTGCACCTCGGTGAAGGCGCGCCCGACCTCGCCGATCTCGTCGTGGCCGTACTCCAGCGGCGGCGCCTCCCGGGCGACGTCGACCTGCTCGCCACGACGCAGCCGGGTCACCACGTCGGGCAGCCGATGCTCGGCCAGCTCCAGCGCGGCGGTGCGGACGCCGCTGAGCCGCCGGACCAGGGTCCGGCCGACGCGCAGCGCCACCAGCACCGAGACGACCACGGCGATGAGTCCGAGCACGCCGGCGGCGGCCAGCCGCACCAGAATGCGGACCGCCATCGGCACCGAACGGTCGGTGAGGGCGTCGGCCTCGGACAGCTCGAAGTCCCGCAACTGCTGCTGCACCGCGTCCTGGCTGGCCTGCCAGGCCGCCGCGTCGACCGCGGGGCGGCCGGACCGGTTGGGTACGACCAACGCGTCCTGCATCGTGCGCAGCCGGGTGAACGCCTCACCCTCGGTCAACCGCTGGTACGCGGCCCGGCCACTCTCGGGCAGGTCGGCCAGGGCGCTTTCGGTGAGCCACCGTTGGTTGCCGATGGCCTGTACGAGTTGGGTGTGTTCCCCCTCGGCGAACCGTCCGGCGGTCAGCGCGCCGGCCAGCAGCGCGTCGCTCTGGCCGAGCAGTTCCCGGGAGCGTCCCAGCGCGGTGAGCGCCAGTGCCTGCCGGTTGATGTCCGGGTCGGTCAGGGTCGCCATGCCGGCGAACGCCTGGAAGGCCGCGGAGACCATGCCGCTGTACAGGCCGATCGCGCCGGCCCGGTCCACTTTGCGGTCGTCGATGAACTTCCGCCCGCTGGGTAGCGCCGCCAGGGCGTTGACCAGCTGGTCGACCCGGGATTCCAGCAGGTCGTCCGCGGCGTCGCGCAGGGGCTCCCCGTCCACCCGGCGGCGTAGTTCGGCGACGGCCCGGTCGGTGCGCCCGCGCTGCTCGGCGAGTGCGGGCAGCTCGGTGCTGCCGGCGAGCTGCACAGCCGAGAGCCGGCGTTCCCGTTGCAGCTCGGTGACCACGGTCTCGCCGGGGCGGCCCAGGTCGTACAACAGGGTGCGGGCGGAGAGCAGGTTCAGGGCGGGACCGAAGGTCAGGGTGGTCGCGAAGATCCACAGTGCCAGGAGCGCGGTCACCGGCGCGACGACCAACGCGGTCAGCTTCGAGCGGATCGGCCAGTCGCGGGTTCTCATCAGACCTCGCCCGTACAGGGGTGGCAGGAGGGGTGCCGGCACTGCCGGGCAACGCGCCGGCCGACTGCGCGCCCGGCCGCATCGCCGGGCACCGGCGCGGGCGCCTTGGGCAGGATACGTAATCGAGGGCCGTTGCACTACCGCCCGTCGCCCCAACATCGACGCTCCGGGATGTGCGGCGGGTGGGAACGGCGGAGCCGGCGACCAACGGTCGGGATCAGGCGTGGTCGGCGATGCCGAGGCCCTCGGCGACCCGCCGACCGTAGGCGTCGTCGCACTGGCTGAAGTGCCAGACCATCTCCTGCTGGATGTGCTTGTCGCACTGACCCAACAGGTTGCAGGCTCACCGGAGTCTTCCTGCCCTTGACCTGGAACAGCTTGGCCCGGATGTACGTCGCGGCCGGCTCGTCGCCGATCGTCCCGTACGCCTCGAACTCGCCGTGTGCGACGAAACCGCGCGCATGCACCACCCGCTCCGGGATCCGCTCCCGGTCGAAATGACTGATCTTCTCTTCTCCAGGAAGTATCGCCCCACCCATTTCTGGAATGAGTCAAGTTTGCCAGCCGAGCGGTTGTGGCCCTCATCAGGAAAGTGCCTCGAATCGGGATTGGCGATCACTGCGCGGAGGGAATACCAGAAGACGAAGGAGGAGCCCATGTCGCCCACGCAGATAATCGTCATCGTGCTCGTCGTGCTGGTGATCGTCGCGGCGTTGGCCGTGGCCGCCCGCTCGCTCAACAGCCGTCGCTCGCTGCGCAACCGGTTCGGGCCGGAGTACGACCGGGTGGTGGCGGAACAGGACAGCCGGTCCGCCGCCGAGCGCGAACTGCGCGACCGGGAACGCCGGCACGCCGAACTCACGCTCACCCCGCTGAACCCGGAGTCCCGGGCCCGGTACGCCGCCGCCTGGGAGGAACTCCAGGTCCGCTTCATCGACTCCCCCGGCGAGACCGTGGGTGACGCGGACGAACTGGTCACTCGGCTCATCGAGGAGCAGGGCTACCCGACCGGCGACTTCTCCGACCAGATCGCCCACCTCTCCGTCGAGCACGCCCGCACGCTGACCAACTACCGGGACGCGCACGAGATCCACCTACGCAACTCCCGGGGCGAGGCCAACACCGAGGAGCTGCGGCAGGCGGTCGTGCACTACCGCGCACTCTTCGCCGACCTGCTGGGCGAGGAGCCGGTCGGCCACCGCACGCCCGAACAGCGCCACCACCCGGACCACGACGCCACGAGCCGCTGAGGAGGCCACCCATGCGCCAGGAAGAGCAGCAGGTGAGCAACGACCACCCGGAGGCTGTCCGGTCCGCGCCCGTGCCGGTACCCCCGGCCGACGACCGGGCCGGCCGCTCCGACGTCCCTGAGGACGCCCTCGACGACCGGGGCACCTTCGACAACCAGACCACCGGTCACGAGCGGACCGACGACACCGACCGGGACGCCGCGTACGACAGGGCCGACGACGAGCTGACCGACGACTCCGACCCGCGCCACCGGCGCGACGACCGGACCACCGACGACGGCGGTTTCCACGAGCCGGGACCGCTGCCGACCACGTTCGGGGCCACCACGGTCGCCGACGCGGTGGCCGCCTCCGCGCTGGCCAGCCCACGCCCGCAGGATCAGCCGGACCCCCGGGCCGAGCGGACCGCCCAGCCGGGCGACGGCGCCGAGGACGGCGAGCGGGAAGGCCTGCGGGCCGACCCCACCGCCGAGCTGCACCGCCGCGACACGGACGTCGACGACGACAGCGCGGACGTCGACGACCGCACGGACCTCAATGACCGCACGGACCTCGACGACCGCACGGACGCGGAGACGTCCGCGCGGACCGTCGTCCCGCCGGGGAGTACGGACGGCGCCCCCGAGCGGCGCAGCGATCTGACCGGCGACCGGGACGCCGCCACGGCGGGTGCGGCCGGCTACGGCAGTGCGACACCGGAGATGATCGACCCGGACGCGGACGGCGAACCGGTCCCCGGCGACGACACCAGCCCCACGCTGGAGTCCGCCGGAAGATCCCTGCCCGCCGGGTCGACAGTCGCGGCCGAGCCGGCCACGCTCCTCGACACGGACACCGCACAGGGCTTCCGGGAGCGCTGGCGGGACGTGCAGCTGCGTTTCGTCGACGACCCGCAGGCCGCTGCCGGCGAGGCGCAGTCGCTGGTGGAGGAGGCCATCCAGGCCCTCTCCTCGGCGCTGGCCGCGCAGAAGACCACGCTGGGCGGGTGGCAGGACGCCGGTTCGGCCGACACCGAGCAGCTGCGGATGGCCGTCCGCAACTACCGGGACTTCCTGGACCGCGTGCTCGGTCGCTGAGTAACCCGACCGACAACTGGCGCCCCGGCCGTCACGGCCGGGGCGCCTTCTTGTGGGCCGACGGGTACGGCCGGCTCGTGCGAGAACGCCCGACCGGGGCCGAACACGACGGTCCCTACCTTCGGGAGTGAAACCGCTCGGACTGGGTAATAGGGCGCGCGCACCAACCAGCGCGGACGTCGGGACGAGGGGTGACGGGATGGACGGCGACGGTCTTCGGCTCAACATGAACGGCCTGGACTACCTGATTCTGGCGCTGTACTTCGTCACCGTCCTCGGGGTCGGTTTCGCCGCGCGCCGGGCGATCCGGACCAGCGTCGACTTCTTCCTCTCCGGCCGCTCCCTGCCGGCCTGGGTGACCGGTCTCGCCTTCGTCTCGGCGAACCTGGGCGCCTTGGAGATCATCGGAATGGCCGCGAACGGGGCCCAGTACGGCGTGATGACGGTCCACTACTACTGGATCGGCGCGGTCCCCGCGATGGTGTTCCTGGGCATCGTGATGATGCCCTTCTACTACGGCTCCAAGGTCCGCAGCGTGCCGGAGTACCTGCGGCTGCGGTTCAACCGCCCCACCCACCTGCTCAACGCGCTCAGCTTCGCCGTCGCCCAGGTGCTGATCGCCGGCGTGAACCTCTACGCGCTGGCCCTCGTCATGCAGGCGCTGCTCGGCTGGCCGCTCTGGACCGCGATCGTGGTCGGCGCGGCGATCGTGCTGGCGTACATCACCATCGGCGGCCTGTCCGGGGCGATCTACAACGAGGTGCTTCAGTTCTTCGTCATCCTCGCCGGCCTCATCCCGGTCACCGTGATCGGCCTGGTCAAGGTCGGCGGATGGAACGGCCTGATGGACGCGGTCGGCGACACCAAACTCGGCGAGGCGGGCCTGCACGCGTGGCAGGACACCGGCAGCACCGCCAACCCGCTGGGTGCGCACTGGATCGGCATCGTCTTCGGCCTCGGCTTCGTGCTGTCGTTCGGCTACTGGACGACGAACTTCGCCGAGGTGCAGCGGGCCCTGTCGGCCAAGAACATGAGCGCCGCCCGGCGTACGCCGATCATCGCCGCGTACCCGAAGTTGTTCATTCCCCTGGTCACGATCATCCCCGGCCTGGTGGCCCTGGTCACGGTGAAGGGCCTCGGCGCGGAGAGCGGCGACCTGCAGTACAACAACGCCATCCCGCTGCTGATGCGCGACCTGCTCCCGAACGGCGTGCTCGGGGTGGCGGTCACCGGCCTGCTCGCCTCGTTCATGGCCGGCATGGCGGCCAACGTGAGCGGCTTCAACACCGTCTTCACCTACGACATCTGGCAGGCGTACGTCCGCCGTGACCGGTCGGACGAGTACTACCTGCGGGTCGGCCGGTGGGCGACGGTCGCCGCCGTGGTGATCGGGATCGGCACCGCGTTCATCGCGGCCGGGTTCAGCAACATCATGAACTACATCCAGGCGCTCTTCTCCGTCTTCAACGCGCCGCTGTTCGCCACCTTCATCATCGGCATGTTCTGGAAGCGGATGAGCGCCCTGGCCGGCTTCTGGTCACTGCTGCTGGGCACCCTGGTGTCGCTGAGCCTCTATCTGCTCTACAAGGGCGGTGTGGTCGATTTCAACTCCGACCTGGAGGAGAGCTTCTGGGGTGCCGGTCTGGCGTTCGTCACGGCGGTGGTGGTCGCCGCGATCGTCACCCCGCTCACCTCACCCAAGCGGGACGAGGAGTTGCGCGGGCTGGTGTACGGCATGGGCGGCGTCGACCTGAAGGGCGACGTGCTCGCCGGGGACGCCGTCTGGTACCGCTCCCCCGTGCTGCTCGGTCTGATCGCGGTCGCGCTGGCCGCCCTCTTCTACATCCCGGTCTTCTAAGGAAAGGGGTCGGCAGATGAGCAACGATGGCCAGCCGGCACAGGACCCGCTGATCGACGACACGCAGGCGGAGCAGCGGCGCTCCGTCGCGGCCCGGCTGTTCGACATCCGCCGGGTGATCGGTGGCCTCTTCGTCGCGTACGGGATCATCGTGACGTTGATCGGCATCTTCGACAGCCGGGCCGAGATCGACAAGGCCGAAGGCGTCCGGATCAACCTGTGGGCCGGGCTGGCGATGCTCGTGTTCGGTCTGCTCATGCTGCTCTGGCAGTGGCTGCGCCCAGCCGAGGCGCCGGCCCCGAACGAGCAGCAACCCGACGCCTGACCGCCGGCCGCCCGGCCCGACCCCACGGCATGAGCACGGCCCGGCCTGACCGCCGGGCCGTGCGGCATGAGCGCGGCACAAAGGGGTACGGGAGGAAAATCAGGCACCGTGTCGGACACAGGAGGCAGCACCATGACCGATCGCGATCGCCAACCGCCGTTGGAGGACAGCCCCGAGGTGGCCTCGGCGGTGGATGATGACGCCACCGTGCCGCAGCTGCGGACCGGAGGTGGCCCGGACCGGGACACGCCGGGCTTCGCCGAACCCCGCAGCCGACCGGCCGACCTCGCGCCGGACACCGACGAGCTGATCGGCGACCCGTACGCTGCCGGCACCGGGGCGACCGGGACGGGCACCGGTGCCGGCGGGGACAACATCCGCACCGGGGGGGAACAGCCCTGGGAGCCGGAGGACCTGGTGATGGCCCGCGGCCAGGACCTGACACCGGAGAACCTGGACAAGGCCCGTCGTGACCTCGCCGAGCAGGGCCGGGCGGCGATCGAACGCACTGTGCCCTGATCGCGTCCGCAAAGGGGGGTCCCCGACCCGACCTGTGACGGTCGAGCCGGGGACCCGGGGGAACCTGCTGCCAACAGTGCCTCACCAACCACTGGCAGCGGGTTGGTGCGTGAGCTACCCGATCAGAGCGCCGGGTACGCGTTGCGCATGAGCTCCTGGAACTGGGCGGAGAACCACGCACCGGAGATCGGCGCGTTGGCGAGCGCACCCGATGCGCTGTTGCCGTTGCGGGCGTTACCGCCGTACGTCGGGTCGCACATCCGGTCGAAGCCCTTGCCCTCGTTGTTCGGGATCTCCTTGCTGGAGCCGTCCGACTCACCCGGGGGCTTCACCCAGACGTAGGCGTCGATGCCCGGCTCCGGGTTGGCCCGGGGCCGCTCGCCGAGACCGGCGCCGGCCTGGTTGCACCAGTTGCCGAGGTGAACCCGGCGGTCGACGCGGCCCCCGTTGACGTACGTGTCCACGGTGGTCGTGGCGCCCGGCCCGGTGGGTCGCGCGGAGCCGCCCCAGCCGTTGCGGGACGTGTCGATCAGCATGCCGATGTTGGAGTTGAAGCCGACCGAGACCAGCTTCGTGCGGAACGCCTGGGCGAAGGACAGCTCGTCGACGTAGAAGTTCCAGTCGACCCACTTGGACTGCCGCACCGACGTGCCGTTCACATTGTCGGTGACCTTGAAGTACGGCTCGCGCAGCGCCGAGTAGTTCGCGGTGTTGACGATGAACCCGTGCACGTTGTTGACAGTGCTGCCAGAGGCCACTGCGGCGCTCTTCAGGATGTCGGCGGTCGGGCCGAAGTTGCTGTCCCAGCCGAGCCAACCGTGGTGGCCAGCGTCAACGTAGTTGTAGACGTTGCCGATCGCGCCCAGCTTGGCGAGGGCGTAGCCGACACCGTTGACGTAGGCGCCGTTGGCCTTGACCGTGTCACACATCGCCGTGCCGCCGGCCTGGCCGGAGGTGTTGGTGACCAGGTTCGGCAGCGAGTCGATCTCGATCACGTTGATGATCCGCAGGCTGCTGTACTTTGACTCACCCTGAATCGCGGCGATCGGGTCGATGTAGTCGGACTTGTACTTGGGCAGCTCGTTCGGGCCCAACTCGCCATTGGAGGCGAGCGCCGCGCAGTCCCGGCCGGGCAGGTTGTAGATCACGAACTGGATGTAGCCGGCGCCCTGGCGCAGCGCCTCGTCCAGGTGGTCCCGCACCCCGAAGGCACCATTGGAGCTGCTGTCCGGCGTGCCGTTGATCGCGGCGATCCGGTCCAACCAGACGGCGGTGGGGTTGCTGGAGACCCGGCTACCGCCGGCCTCGGCGTCCGCCTTGGCCTTCCACTCCGGGTTCACGTAACCGCGCACCCCGGCGTACGGGTTGTCGACCTTGGTGCCGGGCGGAGGCGTGGTCGGCGGAGGCGTCGTGGGCGGGGGCGTGGTGGGTGGCGGGGTGGTGGGCGGCGGAGTGGTCGGCGGCGGAGTGGTCGGCGGCGTGGTGCCACCGTTACAGGCCACGCCGTTCAGGGTGAACGAGGTCGGCTTCGGGTTGCTGCCGCTCCACGCGCCGTTGAAGCCGATGCTCGTCGACGCGCCGGTGGCCAGGGTGCCGTTGTAGGACAGACTCCGGGCGGTGACCTGGCTGCCGGACTGGGTGAACGTGGCCGACCAACCCTGCTGCACCCGCTGGCTGGAGTTGGCGAAGGTCCAGCCCAGCGTCCAGCCGTTCAGCGCGTCGCCGACGTTCTTGATGGTGATGCTCGCGGTGAAACCACCGGGCCAGTCGTTGCTCGTGTACGCGATGTCGCACTGCGTCGCGGCCTGCGCCGCGGTGACCGGAATCGTTACGAGCCCACCGGCGACCAGGGCACCCGCGCCGGCGAGCGCGAGGGCCCGGCGTGGGCCGGTTAGCCTTCTCCACACATTCATGCCACTGATCTCCTTGGGCGAGACCGGGCCCACGTACGGCCCGGCGGGACGGCCCGATGGGCGTCCTGCACGGACGGCCGTCGGCGCCACGGGATTCTTTGGGGGGCGCCCGACCCGGACGGGCGATGGTGGTGATGGTGCCCGGCCGATGCGTCGGCCGGTCGATCGACGGCGGGTATGTCGCCCGGTGAACCGGTGCCCTCGACTTCCCTGCCTGCACGGTGTGGCTCTCTGAACCGCGTTCGCCGATTCTTGCATGGGAGCGCTTCCATGGCAATGGCTCGATGCGTTGCCGGAGCCGTTTCGGACGATACCCCCGAGTCGGACCGAGCGGCGCGCGCCGCTCGGAGCCGCCGCTACCGGAGCACCGAGGTCGGCCGGGCGCGGCAAGCGCAGAACGCCGTGGCATACCCAGACGATCCCCCGCCGCCCGAGACGGCACTCAGCGCGGCGAACGCCGCGTAGCACCCCTTCACTCCTTACTTGGATCAAAGGTTAAAACGCGAATCTTTCACTTCATAAGTCATGAAACCGTCTAACGTCGGTCTTAGCTCGGTTGTCGCCGGGCTCAGGACAACAGGGATGGAGTGACGCGAGTCATGGCTAAGAAGATGCTCGGGAAGGTCGTTGCGGGCGCCGCGCTCGGCGGCGCGTCGCTCCTGGTGTTCGCACCGGGGATCGCGTTCGCCGACGGCCACGACGACGGCAAGGTCTACGCCAAGCCGCACGTCGTGAAGGCCGGCGACGAGGTCAAGCTCCTCGAGATCTGCCCGGATCGGCAGGAGCACGCGTACGTGTGGTCCAAGGTCACCGGCAAGGTCAAGCTCAAGCCGGCGCATGAAGACCGGGGTGAGGACCGCGAGTGGCGCGAGGAGGAGAACTCCTCCGACCACGACAAGGGCAAGGACGAGAACGGCAAGGACGAGAACGGCAAGGACGAGAACGGCAAGGACCACGAGGGCAAGGACGAGAACGGCAAGGACGACAAGGGCAAGGACCACGAAGGCAAGGACGACAAGGGCAAGGACGACAAGGGCAAGGACGACAAGGGCGGCCAGGGTGGCGGCGCTGCTGCCGACGCCTACGGCGACGAGGACAGCAAGGACTGGAACGGCGAGGAGCACGGCCAGGACGCCGAAGACAGCCGTGACAAGAAGGACTGGGAGTCCAAGGACGAGCACGGCTCGGACAAGGGCTGGGAGTCCAAGGACGAGCACGGCTCCGAGTACGGCTCCGACAAGGGCTGGGAGAACAAGGACGAACACGGCTCCGAGTACGGCTCCGACAAGGGCTGGGAGTCCAAGGACGAACACGGCTCCGAAAACGGCTCGGACAAGGGCTGGGAGTCCAAGGACGAGCACGGCTCCGAAAACGGCTCGGACAAGGGCTGGGAGTCCAAGGACGAGCACGGCTCCGAGTACGGCTCCGACAAGGGCTGGGAGAACAAGGACGAACACGGCTCCGAAAACGGCTCGGACAAGGGCTGGGAGTCCAAGGACGAACACGGCTCCGAGTACGGCTCCGACAAGGGCTGGGAGAACAAGGACGAACACGGCTCCGAAAACGGCTCCGACAAGGGCTGGGAGAAGGAGCGCGAGTTCGTCTACTACGGCGAGGCCAAGGTCGACAAGGACGCCAAGCCGGGTCGCTACGAGCTCAAGGGCTCGTGCGGCGAGGGCGAGCTCGTCGTGCTGCCGCACGGCGGTGTCGACGGTGGTGACGGCGGCGTCAGCACCGGCACCGACCGGGGTCTGGCCACCGGCGGGGCGGGCCTGCTCGGCGCTGCCGCGCTGGGCGGGATCGTACTGATGCGTCGTCGGCGGACCGATGGTTCGCTCGTCTGACGTGACGACGACACCGGCCGGCGGCCGTCGCGGGAGACCGTGGCGTGCCGCCGGCACGGCCGTCGTCGTCACCATGGCCATGATCGGCGCCGGGATGATCGGCGCCAGTCTGAAGGACACGCCCGCTCCCCGACCGCCGCAGCCGTTGGCTCAGGCCGGTCCCGAGGCGACCGCGCCGGCGAGCACCGCCGACGACGCCCCGCCGGCCGACGGGCAGCCGGTCGGGGACGCGCCGGCGGGGCTCGCCCGTTCGGCGCCAACCAGCATCGAGATTCCCCGGATCGGTGTCGACGCGCCGATCATGTCGTTGGGCACCAACCCGGACGGCACCGTCCAGGTCCCTCCGCTGGACAAGGCCGACCAGGCCGGGTGGTACGAGCCCGGTGCGAGCCCCGGTGAGACAGGCAACGCGGTCATCGTCGGGCACGTGGACTCGGCGGCGCTCGGCCCGGCCGTCTTCTTCGACCTCGGCGCTCTCACCCCCGGCGACACCGTCACCCTGCGCCGCGCCGACGGAGTGCCGGCCACCTTCACTGTCGACTCGGTGAAGTCGTACCCGAAGACGGCCTTCCCCACCGAGTTGGTGTACGGGCCGAGCGACAGGCCCAGCCTGCGGGTGGTCACCTGCGGTGGTCAGTTCGACGCGGCCGCGAAGAGCTACCCGGACAACATCGTCGTCTTCGCCACCCTGGCGGCGTGACCCGCGACGAACGAAACGCGGTCCGGCGTACCTGACTCAGGCGGCCGCGGAGGTCCGTACCAGGGTGCGGATCTGGCGCAGCAGCACCGACAGGGCGGCGAGATCCGCCCGCGACTCGTCGAACTCCCCCATCGCCCGCCGGGCGCGGTGGATGGACGTGGCGTTCGACTGCTCCCACTGCTGCACCCGCTCGTGCGGCGGCAGGTCGCCCGGGGTGGAGTCGAGCACCTCCGCGGTGAGCGCGGCCAGCGCGGCGTACAGGTCGTACCGCAGCGCCATCCGGGCCAGCGTCTGCCAGCGGTCCTCCCGCGGCAGCAGGGAGATCTTCGACAGCAGCGAGTCCACCCGGAACAGGTCGGACAGCACGAAGTAGACCGAGGCCACCTCGCTGACGTCCCGCCCGCTGGCGTTCGCGGTCTCCACCACGTCCATCAGGCCGAAGCTGTACATCAGGCGGGTCGCCCGCTCGGCCAGCTCGCGGGGCAGCCCACGCTCGGTCATCGAGTCCATGTGCGCGGCGATGCCCTGGCGCTCGTTGCCGTAGAACAGGTCTTCCAGCCCGGGCAGCAGCCGGGTGACGCCGTCCCGCAGCCGGGCGATCTCGGCCGGCACGTCGATCGGCGAGCGCCGGTTGGAGACCAGCCACCGCACCGCCCGGTCGAGCAGCCGGCGGGTGTCCAGGTAGACGCTGGTCTGCAGCTCCGGCGCCACCTTGTTGTCCAACGCCTCGACCGCGTCCCACAGGTCACGCAGGCCGAACACCTCGCTGACCACCACGTACGCCCGGATCACGTCTGCCGCGCTGGCCGCCGTCTCCTCGACCACCCGGAAGATGAACGAGATGCCACCCCGGTTGATCGCCTCGTTGACCAGCACTGTCGTGACGATGTCCCGGCGCAGGCGGTGCCGGCCCATCCGGTCGGCGAACCGTTCGCGCATCGGCGTCGGGAAGTAGTTGACCAGGACGTCGGTCGTCCACTCCTCGTCGGCCAACCCCTCGGTGAGGATCTCCCGCTCCAGGACGATCTTCACGTACGCGAGCAGCACAGCGAACTCCGGCGCGGTCAGCCCGGATTCGCTGCGGACCGCCAACTCCTCGTCCGGCGGCAGCGCCTCCAGCGCCCGGTCCAACCCGCCCGAACGCTCCAGCTCGTTGATCATCCGGCGGTGCACCGGGAGCAGCGAGGCGGCCTGGGCCTGGGCGTTGTTGATCGCCCGAGCCTGGTCGTAGTTGTCCCGCAGCACCAGCTCCGCGACCTCGTCGGTCATCCCGGCCAGCAGCTCGTCCCGGTCCGCCGTGGTCAGCTCCCCGTCGGCCACCGCCGTGTTGAGTAGGATCTTGATGTTCACCTCGTGGTCGGAGGTGTCCACCCCGGCCGCGTTGTCGATGAAGTCCGTGTAGATCCGGCCACCGGTCAACGCGTACTCGATCCGGCCGAGCTGGGTCCAGCCCAGGTTGCCGCCCTCGCCCGCCACCCGGCAGCGCAGGCTGCGCCCGTCCACCCGGATCGCGTCGTTGGACTTGTCGCCCACCTCGGCGTTGGTCTGGGTGGAGGCCTTGACGTAGGTGCCGATGCCGCCGTTCCAGAACAGGTCCACCGGGGCGGTGACGATCGCCTTCATCAGGTCCTGCGGCGACATCTGCGTGACGTCGTCGTCCAGGCCGATCGCCGCCCGGACCTGCGGCGTGATCGGGATGGACTTCGCGGTACGCGCGAAGATGCCCCCACCTGCCGAGATCAGCTCCGGGTTGTAGTCCTCCCAGGAGGAACGGGACAGGTCGAACAGCCGTCGGCGCTCCGCGTACGAGGTGGCGGCGTCCGGCTCCGGGTCGAGGAAGATGTGCCGGTGGTCGAAGGCGGCCACCAGCCGGATGTGCTCGGAGAGCAGCATCCCGTTGCCGAACACGTCGCCGGACATGTCACCGACGCCGACCACTGTGAAGTCCTGGGCCTGGGTGTCCAGGCCCAGCTCCCGGAAGTGCCGCTTGACCGACTCCCAGGCGCCGCGGGCGGTGATGCCCATCTTCTTGTGGTCGTAGCCGGCGGACCCGCCGGACGCGAACGCGTCGCCCATCCAGAAGTTGTGGGCCTTGGAGATCTCGTTGGCGATGTCGGAGAACGTGGCGGTGCCCTTGTCGGCCGCCACCACCAGGTACGGGTCGTCGTCGTCGTGTCGGACCACGTCCTCGGGCGGCACGATCTGCCCGCTGACGATGTTGTCGGTGACGTCCAGCATCGCGCCGACGAACTCCTGGTAGCAGGCGACCGCCTCGTCCCGGTCGCCCGGCTTCTGCTTCAACACGAAGCCGCCCTTGGCGCCGACCGGCACGATCACGGTGTTCTTCACCATCTGCGCCTTGACCAGGCCCAGCACCTCGGTACGGAAGTCCTCCCGACGGTCGGACCAGCGCAACCCGCCCCGGGCCACCGGCCCGAACCGCAGGTGCACACCCTCGAACCGGGGCGAGTAGACGAAGATCTCGAACTTCGGTCGCGGCGCCGGCAGGTCCGGGATGGCCTGCGGGTCGAGCTTGAACGCCACGTACGCCTTCGGCCGCCCATCGGCGCGCTTCTGGTAGAAGCTGGTCCGCAGGGTCGCCTCGATCAGCGTCAGGTACGAGCGCAGGATCCGATCCTGGTCGAGGCTCGCCACGTCGTCCAGCGCGCCCCGGATCGTCTCCACCAGCTCACCGCTGCGCTGCTGCCGCTGCTCGGTGCTCGACTCGCCCGGCGCGAACCGGGTCTCGAAGAGTTCCACCAGCAACGCGGCGAGCTTCGGGTACGCGACGAAGGTCTGCTCCATGTAGTCCTGCGAGAAGACCGTGCCGGCCTGCCGCAGATACTTCGCGTACGCGCGCAGCACCACCACCTGCCGCCAGGTCAGCCCGCCGCGTAGCACCAGCTCGTTGAACCGGTCCACCTCGGCCTCGCCGCGCCAGGCCGCCGCGAAGGCGTTCTCCACGTGCGGGCGCACCTCGGCCAGCTCGTGATGCCCCTCGGGCAGCATGAGGCCGAAGTCGTACAGGTAGACCCGGCCGTCGATCCGGTCCACCTCATACGGGTGCTCGTCGACCACCCGTACGCCGAGCGAGTGCAGCACCGGCAGCACCGCGGAGAGCATCATCGGCTCGCCGTACCGGTAGACCTTGAACCGGACGTCCATCGCCTCGGCGAGGTCCCCACCAGGAACCCGGGTGCCGGGCCGGGGCGCCAACTGCTTGCGGAACAGGTGCATCTCCAGCTGGCCGGGCTCCTCCAGCAGCTCCAGCTTCGCCAGGTCCTTCATCGCCTCGTACGGCGTGTGCCCGTCCTTGTAGCCCTCCGGGAACGCGTCGGCGTACCTGGTGAACAGGTGCTTGGCCTGCTCGTCGCCGAGCTTGCGTTCCAGCACCAACCGGTAGTCGTCGTCCCAGAGCCGGGTGGCGTCGGCCAACTCCTCGGCCAGCAGGTCGGCGTCGATGTCGCCGGGCGGCCGCGTCGGGTCGGTACGGACGATGAAGTGCACCCGCGCCAGCATCGACTCGGTGACCCGGGTCGTGTAATCCACCCCGACGCCGTTCAGCTCACGCAGCAGGATGTCCTGCATGCGTAGCCGGTTCTGCGTGGTGAACCGGTCCCGGGGCAGGTAGATCAGGCAGGAGATGAACCGCCCGTACGCGTCCCGACGCAGGAAGACCCGCAGCTGCCGGCGTCCGGCCATCCGCAGCACGCCGACCACCGCGTGGTACAGGTCGTCGGTCTTGATCTGGAACAGCTCGTCGCGCGGGTAGGTCTCCAGGATCTGGATCAGGTCCTTGCCCGAGTGGCTGCGCTGGCTCAGGCCGGAGCGGTCCAGCACCTCGGCCACCTTGCGGCGTACCACCGGCAGCTCGCGGACGCTGGTCCGGTAGGCGGCCGTCGAGAACAGGCCCAGGAAACGCCGCTCACCGATCACGTCACCGGCGGAGTTGAAAATCTTGAAGCCGATGTAGTCCAGGTACGCCGAGCGGTGCACTGTGGCACGGGAGTTGGCCTTGGTGATGATGAGCAGGCGCTTCTCCAGCACCTTCTCGTGCGCTTCGGGCGTCATCGAGGACAGCGACCGCGCGTCCGGCGAGTCGGAGCGCAGGATGCCCAGACCGGTGCCGAGCACCGCCTCCAACGCCTTGCCGTCGACCGGATCGGCGGCGTCGCCGCCGGTGGCGTCCACCAGCCGGTACTCGCGGTAACCGAGGAAGGTGAAGTGATCCTGGGCGAGCCAGCGCAGCAGCTCCACCGAGTCGGTGATGTCCTTCTCCGGCACCGGTGGGCGGTTGTCGGAGGTACGGGCCGAGGCCAGCTCGTCGGCGAGCGCGAGGGCACGCTGACGCATCTTCGGCCAGTCCTCCACCGCCTCCCGCACGTCGGTGAGCACCCGCTGCAACTCGCCGCGCAGCCGGTCCCGCTCGGCCGCGTCCCGGACCGGGTCGATCTCGATCCGCATCCAGCTCTCGATGATGTCGCCGGAGATCGCGTCGTCCGGTTCCACATCCGCGGAGACCTCGGTGAGCCGGCCCAGCGGCTCACGCCGCACCACCACCAGCGGGTGCACCAACAGGTGCACGTCGAGGTGGTACGAGTTGAGCAGCGCCGTCACCGAGTCGACCAGGAACGGCATGTCGTCCGTCACGATCTCGACGACCGTGTGGTGCTGGTCCGCGTGCGGTTCGTGGATCCGCAGCTTCAACTCGCCGGGCACCCGTTGCTGGGCGAGGTCCCGGTGTGCCCGGGCCGCGTCGAGCATCTCCTCCGCCGTGAAGCCGACCAGCTCCTCGTCCGGGGCGAACCGCCAGAAACGGCCGACAAGTGTCGCCGCGTCATGGTCGTCCCCCGCGAGCGCGACGGCCTGGGCCACCAGGCGCTCCGCGTTGGGGACGGGTTCGTCGAGCTCGGCGTCCTCCACGTCGTCGGCCAACGCCTCAGTCGGCAGGCCCAGATCGTAGATGGTGTCGATGCTCGACCCGGTCAGCCCCGTGACGCCCGTGTCGAGCCGGCCGTAGCCGTCCCCGTCGGTCGCCGAATCGAAGCTGTCGTCGTCCCGGCCGGAGTCATCCTGCCGGAGGTCGGGTTCCGGTTTGATCGCCGGACGCCGGTCCATCGGTGCCACTCCCCTCGACCCACCGCGTTGTGGGTCACTCTGCCGCCCAGCCTAGGCCCTGCCGTTGTGCGCCTTCGTCGGCGGACCACTGGCCAGACGTCCGGATCGGGACTTTGTCCTTTCACCCGTTGCGGGTCCGAGGTTGGCCGGCTGCGGGATACCCCGCCACGCGATGTTCATCACACCGGCCTGGCCCGTCTTTGAGCGCGGCCACGCACCTGGGGGACGTTGGGGACGGCGTTCGCGTACTACCGTGCGGGGGCAGTCCGAGATCGGAAGGACCAGCTTCATGCCCTTGTCGTACCCCCGGCCCCACCGGCCGAACCTTGCCCGCCGCGTGGCCGCCGCCGTCAGCACGACGCTTCTCGCGGCGGGCGTCCTGGTCGGTTGCTCGGCCGACGACGGGCCGCAACGCAGCGTCGACGCCTTCCTCGCGGGCTGGCGCAGCGGTGACCTCCAGTCGGTCGGTCTGATCGACCCGCTCGGCTCGAAACTGCCGTCGGCCGACGTGGCTCGCGAGATCAAGGACCTCTCCGGTGAGCTGGCGGCCACCCCGCCGACGTTGACGCGTCGCGGCGAGCCGAAGATCACGAAGGACATCGCGACCACTACCGTCCAGGTGGAGTGGACCCTGCCCGGTCAGACCCGCTGGGCGTACGACCGGGAGGTGCGGCTCGCGCACGGCGGCGACGACCAGTGGCAGGTGATCTGGGAGCCGAAGGTGGTGCACGAGCAGCTCGCCAAGGGTGACCGGTTGGCGCTGCGCCGCGACGCCGGCGCCCGCGCCGGGGTGCTGGACAACGCCGGGAAGCCGCTCGTGACCCCGCGCCCGGTGGTCCGGGTGGGTGTGCAGCCCAACGGGGTCACCGACCTCAAGAAGCTCGTCAAGGACCTCGACGCGGCGTTCAAGGCCATCCGCCCGGCGTTGGTCCCCGGCGTCGACCTGGCCGACCTGCCCGAGCGGGTGACCAAGGCCGAGCCGGGTGCCTTCGTCGAGGTGGTGTCGCTCCGCGAGGAGGCGTACCGGCAGATCAAACCCCGGATCTACGACCTGCCCGGCACCAAGTTCGTCTCCGACAAGATCGACCTGGCGCCGACCCGCGAGTTCGCCCGTGCGCTGCTCGGCTCGGTCGACCCGGCGCAGGCCGACGACATCGCCGCACACCCCGACCGGTACGTCGTCGGCGACCTGGTCGGCCACGGCGGGCTGCAGGGCCGCTACGACGAGCGACTGCGCGGCGGCCCCGGGCTGACAGTGGTGGTCGAGCGGCCGGCCGAGGGCGGCAAACTCGAGCCGACCGGCACCGAACTGTTCCGCCGGGAGCCGCAGCCCGGCCAGGCGTTGAAGACCACGCTGGACGTCGCTGTCCAGAACGCGGCCGACGGGGCACTGCGCGCCGAGTCGCGCCGGTCCGCGGTGGTGGCGCTCCGGATCAGCGACGGCGCCGTGCTCGCCGCGGCGAACGGCCCCGGCCCGGCCGGGGAGAATCTGGCCTTCGACGCCCAGGTGCCTCCGGGTTCCACGTTCAAGATGGTCAGCACCCTGGGCCTCCTGGACCGGGGCGCGGTCACCCTGGACGGGCCGGTGGACTGCAAGAAGACCTTCACCGTGGACGGCAGGTCCTTCAAGAACTCGGACAACTTCGAACTCGGTTCGGTGCCGTTCCGCACCGACTTCGCCAAGTCCTGCAACACCGCGTTCGCCTCGCTGGCGCCGAAGCTCGGCGGTGACGGGCTGGCCGCGGCCGGCCGCTCGCTGGGCCTGGAGGGTCAATGGGACCTCGGCACTGACGCCTTCACCGGCAAGGTCTCGACGGGCGGCAGCCTGGCCGAGCAGGCCGCGGCGTCGTTCGGGCAGGGCACCACGCTGGTCAGCCCGCTGGCCATGGCCGGTGCCACCGCCGCCGTCGCCCGTGGCCGCTTCGAGCAGCCGAAGCTACTGACCGACCCGGCGCCGGCCAAGCCGGCCCCGGCGGGCGAGCAGCTCAAGCCGGAGTCCGTGGCGGCGCTGCGCACGATGATGCGCGAGGTGGTCACCACCGGCACCGGCAGCGCGCTCAAGGACGTTCCGGGCGAGGTGTACGGCAAGACCGGCACCGCCGAGTACGACGACAACCCGGCACACACCCACGCCTGGTTCGTCGGCTGGCGGGGCGATGTGGCGTTCGCCGTCTTCGTGGAGAAGGGCGGGGCCAGCACCGCCTCGGCCGTCCCGATCGCCGAGCGCTTCCTCCGCGCCCTCCCGCCTTCCTGACATCAGCGCGGCGAGATGGGTCAGGCCGTGTCGGCTTTGCGGTGGTCCGTGGGGTTCTGCGCCGGCAGGGAGGGTCGCCGGAGCAGGCCCGGGCCGGCCGACGCGGGCGGTCCGACCGGCTCCCGCTCGACAGTGGCCGCGATGTCCGCCGCGACGCCCGACTGCTCGGAGCGGGCCTGACCGTTGGTGACGGCTGGCTCGGTCTCGGCGACGTTGTCGCGGGGCACCACGCCCAGCAGGGGACGGCCGTCGGAAGAACCCACGCCGGCAGACCCGACATCGGAGGATCCGGCCTCCGCGAGCGAACCTGCGTCGACGGACGGGTCCCACGGGGGAACGTCGACGAACGACTCCTCGCCATCGGTCGCGCTCGGCATCGCATCCAGCCGCTCGGCGTCATCGAGCCCATCGAACCGCTCGCCACGGTCCAGCCCGTCGAGCCCATCGCGCTGCTCGCGGCGCTCGGCACGATCCAGCCCGTCGAGCCGCTGGGAGCGGTCGGGTCGTTCGGTGGCGGCCGGGGCCCGGCCGTTACCGCGCCGGGGGGAGGGCGTCGGCCGGGCCGACAGCAGTCGGGGTGGTACGGCTTCCGGAGCGCTCACCGGCGCCAGACCGGCGACCACGGTGTTGACGATCTCGGCCGCGTACGAGCCGTCCGGGTCGTAGTCGGGGTCGAAGACGGTCAGCTCCACGCCGAGGCAGTGCGGGGTGTCGACCAGGCCGGCGAGCAGGATCTCCAGCTCGGCGAAGGCGATTCCACCCGGGTCGGGGGCGTCCACGGCCGGCATCACCGCGGGGTCGAGGACGTCCACGTCGATGTGCACCCAGTAGCCCGCGCAGTCGGCGAGCTGTTCGTGCGCCCACTGGGCCGTCCGGGCGGCGCCTTCGGCACGGAGCGCCGGCACCGGTCGGGTGGTGATCCCGGCGGCCTGGAGGTCGAGCCGGTATTCGTCCTGTGCGCGGATGCCGAGCACCACCACGTCGATGTCGCGGAAGTAGGGCCGGCGACCCTCCAGCGCGGCCAGGTCGGCCTGCCCGCGCCCGGTGACCAGGGCCAGGTCCTCACCGGCGGCAGCCCCGACGTAGGAGGCGTTGCCGGGGTGCCGGAAGTCGGAGTGCCCGTCGACGAAGACGAGCCCGATCCGCCCGCCGACGGCCTCACCGAGGCGGTGCATGGCCAGGGCCGAGCCGAGCAGCACGGAGCAGTCGCCACCCAGCACCACCGGGAACTCGCCCCGGTCGATGATCGAGCCGATGCGTTCGGCGAGGGCCAGCGAGTAGTCGGCGATCTCTCTGGCGTGGCACACCCCGTCGCCGGGCCGCCAGTCGCCCGGGTCGTACCGGGCGGGGGTGACGCAGCCGGCGTCGCGGGCGCGGAGCCGGGCCAGCAGGTCGTGGTCGCGCAGCGCCCCGGGCGCCTTGGCGCAACCCGGGACCGACGTGGGCGTCGGCGGCCGCAGACCGAGATTTGTCGGCGCGTCGAGGACGGCGATCCGGCGCATCATGAGCTCCCGTCCTCGGTGGTCGGGCGGGCCGGCCGGAACGCCGGCCCGCGCTGGCGTGCTACGAACTCAGAACAGGGCGCTGGCCAGGGCCCGACGCGCCGAGGCGACAGCCGGGTCGTCCGGGCCGGCGATGGAGAAGAGCGAGACCAGGTGCTGGCGTACCGTCTCGCGATCCTCACCGGAGGTGCGCCGGACCAGACCGACGAGCCGCGCGTACGCCTGCTCGGCCAGGCCGCTGAGCACCTCGATGTCGGCGGCCAGCAGTTGGGCGTCGACATCGTCGGGGGCGCTCTCGGCGGCGGCCAGCGCGGTGGACGGGTCGGCGCCGGCAACCCGGCGGGCCACCCCGACCTGGGCCAGCCCCGCCGTGGCCGCGGCGTCCGGCGGGGCGTCGGCGAGGATCTTCCGGTACGCCTGCTCGGCGGCGTCCAGATCGCCGCTCATCAGCGCGTCGTCCGCCTCGTCGAGGCGGGGGTCCTCCGGCTCGGCGACGGCCACGCCGCCGGCCTTGAGCACGGCCTGGAGCCACTGCCGCAGCTGCGCCTCGGGCACCACTCCGGAGAAGGCGTCGACCGGCTGGCCGCCGACGACCGCGTAGACCATGGGAATGCCCTGAACCCGGAACATCTGCGCGATGCGGGGATTTTCCTGCACGTCGACCCGGGCCAGAACCCAGGTGCCGCCGTCCTCAGCGTTCAGCCGCTCCAGAACCGGGGCGAACTCGTCGCTCTCCGGGAAGCCGGCCGCGCCGAAGAACACGACGACGGGCGTGGCCATCGAGCGTTCGAGCACGTCGGACTGGATGGTCGCCTCGGTGACGTCCACGATGGCGGTGTCACCGCCGGCGGTGGGCGCGCCGGGGGCGCCGTTGGACGGGCCGCCCTGCGGGGGCGTGCCGGGGCGGGTAGCGGCTGGTGCGGGGCCACGCAGCGTGCTGAGGTCGACCGCGCCGCGGGTGAAGATCGACGAGGTGATCCGTGGGTCGCTCATGGTTACCTAGTCTCGCACGTGAGCCCCCGATCTCAGCTCACCCGCAACCCCGACGTTGCGACTCTCACGCCCCGCCCCCACCCCCCGCGATCTTGCACATTCTGTCGCCGGTACGCCACATTTACGCCTTATGTCGTCGCACAAACTGCAAGATCGACGGGGTGGGGGTGGGGGTGGGGTTAGAAGCGGGCTGGCTCTCGGTAGGTGCCCCACTCGGCGCGCAGGGCGTCGCAGATCTCGCCCAGGGTCGCCTCGGCGCGGACCGCGTCGAGCATGGCGGGGATCATGTTCTCGTCGGTGCGGCTCGCCTCGATCATCCGGGTCACCGCGGCGCGGACCGCCGACTCGTCCCTGGCGCTCTTGCGGTCGGCGAGCACCCGGCGCTGCTCCAGCTCCACCTCGTGCGAGATGCGCAGGATCTCCAGTTCCTTGGCGACGGTGCCGGTGTGGCAGTTGACCCCGACGATCTTCTTGTCGCCCTTCTCGAGGGCCTGCTGGTAGACGAAGGCCGACTCGGCGATGTGACCGGTGAACCAGCCGTCCTCGATACCGCGCAGGATGCCCGAGGTCATCGGGCCGATCTGGTGCGGTCCGTCCCCGCCGAGCTGCCGGATCCGGGCGAAGATCTCCTCCGCCTCGGCCTCGATCTTGTCGGTCAGCGCCTCGACGTACCAGGAGCCGCCGAGCGGGTCGGCCACGTTCACCACGCCGGTCTCCTCCATCAGCACCTGCTGGGTACGCAGGGCGATCTCGGCCGACTCGTCGGTGGGCAGCGCCAGGGTCTCGTCCAGCGCGTTGGTGTGCAGCGAGTTCGTGCCGCCGAGCACCGCCGCGAGGGCCTCGACCGCGGTGCGTACCACGTTGTTGACCGGCTGCTGCGCGGTCAGCGACACCCCGGCGGTCTGCGTGTGGAACCGCAGCCACAGTGCCTTCTCGCTGGTCGCGCCGTAGACGTCGCGCAGCCAGCGGGCCCAGATCCGGCGGGCGGCCCGGAACTTGGCGATCTCCTCGAAGAAGTCGAGGTGCGAGTCGAAGAAGAAGCTCAGCCCCGGCGCGAAGACGTTCACGTCCAGCCCACGCGAAAGCCCCAGCTCGACGTAGCCGAAACCGTCCGCCAGGGTGTACGCCAGCTCCTGCGCCGCGGTCGACCCGGCCTCGCGGATGTGGTAGCCGGAGACCGACAGCGGCTTGTAGCGCGGGATCTCCCGGGCGCAGTACTCCATCAGGTCGCCGATCAGGCGCAGGTGCGGCTCCGGGTCGAAGAGCCACTCCTTCTGCGCGATGTACTCCTTGAAGATGTCGGTCTGCAGGGTGCCGTCCAGCTTGGACAGGTCGGCGCCCTGCCGCTCGGCGGCGACCAGGTACATGCAGAACACCGGCACGGCCGGGCCGGAGATGGTCATCGAGGTGGTGACGCCGGCCAGGTCGATGCCGTCGAAGAGCGCCTGCATGTCGGTGGCGGTGTCGATGGCCACGCCGCAGTGGCCCACCTCGCCGAGCGCCTGCGGGTCGTCCGAGTCGCGACCCATCAGGGTCGGCATGTCGAACGCCACCGAGAGGCCGCCGCCTCCGGCGCCGAGGATCATCTTGTAGCGCTCGTTGGTCTGCTGGGCGTTGCCGAAGCCGGCGAACTGCCGGATCGTCCAGGTCCGCCCGCGGTAGCCGGTCGGATACAAACCCCTGGTGTACGGATACTCGCCCGGCCAGCCGATCCGTTCGAAGCCCGGATAGGTGGCCCCCTCCGGCGGTCCGTACACCGGGTCCACCGGCGTCCCGGAGAGCGTGGTGAAGTCCGCGTCCCGCTTGCGCGCGGCGTCGTACCGGGCCTGCCAGCGCGCCCGTCCGGCGTCGATCTCGTCGGCGTCCATGAGCAGGGCTCCTCCTCGGGTCCTCGACTGCACGTCGAGTGTAAGGCCCCTACCTGAACGATCGCTAAGTCACGCCCTACCGGGAGGTAACAGCCGCCGCGGGCCCGCCCATCGCCACGTCGTCGACCCGGATGTTGACCTCGTCGACCCGCAGCCCGTACGCCTCGACCGCCTCCGTCACCTGGGCACGTACCTGACCGGTGATCTCCGGCACCGGCCGACCTGCCTCAATCACCAACACCAGGTTGACCACGGCGGCGTCCCCGGTCACGTGGGCCGAACAACCCCGCCGGGCGTCACCCACCTGGTCCAGCCCGACCCGGTCGAGAACCGCGTTGAAGAACCGGGCGACGTCCCCGCCCAGGTCGGCCACGCCGGGCACCGCGCGGGCCGCCGCGACGACGATCTTCTCGATCACCTCGTCGGCGACCTCCGTCGTCCCACCAGCCGGCACCGACGCCCTGGTCAGCTCGTGCGTTGCTTCCAGGTCCACAGTCGCTCCCTGCTCCTTGCCGCTACGCCTCAGGCTCCGGCGGCCGGCCCTGGCTGGTTCAGCTCGATGTCGTCCACAGTGACGTTGACCTGGGTGACCGTCAGGCCGTACTTCTCCACTGCCTCGATCACCGCGGCCCGCACCGCCTCGGTCACGTCGGCCACGACGTGCCCGGCGTCGATCACCAGGACCACGTTGATGACGGCCGAGCCGCCCTTCACGTCGGCCGAGATGCCCCGCCGAGCGTCGCCCACCTCGTCCAGGCCGATCTTGTCCAGCACGCTGTTGAAGAACCGGGAGACATCGCCGCCGAGATCGGCGACACCGGGCACGGCACGAGCGGCCGTGCCGGCGATCTTCTCCACGACCTCGTCGGAGACCGACGTGACACCCCGGGCCGCGCCCGTCGCTGGCTGCACCGCACCGGCGTTCTCCACCGCGTCCGTCATGATCACATCTCCCCTGGTCCCGACGCATTGTGGACCGACCGGCTCGTCAGCCCGCTTCGCGGAAGCCTCGCTTGCGGCCACGCGCGGCGAGCCTACTAAAACCAGAGCGACCTTCGCTTGCGGGCGTGCGGCGCGCGCCGGCCGGCCGAACGAGCGACGGCGTCCGCACCGGACGGTGCCGATTGGACGCGCGGGTCGCCGGTTCAGCGGGCGAGCTGGGCGAGCAACTCGTCAGCCGCCGTGTACGGATCGGTCGCACCCTCGGCAACCCTGGTGGCGAGCGTGGTCAGCTCCGTACCGTCGCGCAGTGAGCCGATCCGGGCGCGGAGGGTGCCGAGCGCGATCGCCTCGATCTCGGCGGCGGCCCGCGCTTCCTGCCGGCGGCGTAGCTCGCCGTGCTCGACCAGCCAGCCGCGGTGCTTGTCGATGGCGGCGGCGATGTCGTCGATGCCCTCGCCGCGCGCGGCGACCGACCGGACCACCTGCGGGCGCCACTGCCCCGGCCCGCGCTCACCGAGAGCGATCATGCCCTGGATGTCACGGACGGTGGCGTCGACGCCGTCCCGGTCCGCCTTGTTGACCACGAACACGTCGGCGATCTCCAGGATGCCGGCCTTGACCGCCTGGATCGCGTCGCCCATCCCGGGCGCGAGCAGCACCAGAGTCGTGTCGGCCAACGAGGCGACCTCCACCTCTGCCTGCCCGACGCCGACGGTCTCCACCAGCACCACGTCGCAGCCGGCGCCCTCCAGCACCCGGACCGCCTGCGGCGTCGCCGCGGCCAACCCGCCGAGGTGCCCCCGGCTGGACATCGACCGGATGTAGACACCCGGATCGGTGGCGTGGTCCTGCATCCGCACCCGGTCGCCGAGGATCGCCCCGCCGGTGAACGGGCTGGACGGGTCGACCGCCAGCACGCCGACCCGGTGCCCCTGCGCCCGCAGCGCGCGAACCAGCTCGTTCGTGGTGGTCGACTTGCCCACCCCTGGTGAACCGGTCAGCCCGACCACCTGGGCCTGCCCGGCGTACGGCGCCAGCGCCGCGGCGACCGCCGGCAACAGCGCGTCACCGTTCTCCACCAATGTGATCAGGCGGGCCACCGCACGGGGGTCGCCCGCGCGGGCCCGCTCGACCAGCAGCGGTACGTCCCGGCTGCGGCGCACCGACGTGGTGCCCGCAACCGGAACGTGCTCAGCCTCGCTCACTGTGTCATCTTTGTTCGCGACTGCGGGGCTCGCAAAACCGGCTCGCTCCTCGCGCTCACTGGCTGGCCGCGGCATTTCCCGGCACGTGGATGATCAGCGCGTCGCCCTGGCCGCCGCCGCCACAGAGCGCCGCCGCGCCGGTGCCACCGCCGCGTCGCTTCAGCTCCAGGGCGAGGGTGAGTACGAGACGCGCGCCCGACATCCCGATCGGGTGCCCCAGCGCGATAGCGCCGCCGTTGACGTTGACCTTGTCCGGGTCGACCCCCAGGTCCCGGGTGGACTGGACACCGACCTGCGCGAACGCCTCGTTGATCTCGATGAGGTCCAGGTCCGCCACGCTCAGTCCGCCCTTCTTCAGGGCGTGGTTGATGGCGTTGGACGGCTGCGAGTGCAGGGAGTTGTCCGGGCCCGCCACGTTGCCGTGCGCACCGATCTCGGCCAGCCAGGTCAGCCCCAGCTCCTTCGCCTTGGCCTTGCTCATCACGAGCACCGCGGCGGCGCCGTCGGAGATCGGCGAGGAGCTGCCGGCGGTGATGGTGCCGTCCTTGGCGAAGGCGGGGCGGAGCTTGGCCAGCGACTCGACTGTGGTGTCCGGGCGAATGCCCTCGTCCTCGCTGATCACCAGCGGGTCACCCTTGCGCTGCGGGATGACCACCGGGGCGATCTCGTCGGCGAAGTGACCGTTCTTCTGCGCGGCGGCGGCCCGCTGGTGGCTGGCGGCGGCGAAGGCGTCCTGCTCCGCGCGGGAGATGCCGTGCCTGGCGCCGAGCCGCTCGGTCGACTCGCCCATCGAGCAGCAGTCCCAGGCGTCGCTGAGCCCGTCGTGCGCCATGTGGTCCTTGACCACCACGTCGCCGTACTTGTAGCCGGCGCGCTGGCCCATCAGCAGGTGCGGGGCGTTGGTCATCGACTCCATGCCGCCGGCCACCACGATGTCGAACTCGCCGGCGCGGATCAGCTGGTCGGCCAGGGCGATCGCGTCCAGGCCGGAGAGGCAGACCTTGTTGATGGTCAGCGCCGGCACGGACATCGGCACGCCGGCCTCGACCGCCGCCTGCCGAGCGGGGATCTGACCGGCGCCGGCCTGCAACACCTGCCCCATGATCACGTACTGGACCTGGTCCGGGCTGACGCCGGCCCGCTCCAGCGCCGCCTTGATGGCGACCCCGCCGAGCTTCGTGGCCGGGAGGTCCTTGAGGTTGCCCAGCAGCCGGCCCATCGGGGTCCGCGCGCCGCTGACGATCACCGAAGCCATGCCTGCCTCCGAGGGGGGTGCCGAGCTGTAGCCTTAACGATAGTTCGGCCAGACTAGCGTCATGGCAGAGAACTCCCCCGTCGAGCCCGGTGCGGACTACGTCACAGACATCGGGCTTCGCAAGATTGACCACGTCGGGATCGCCGTGGCCGACCTGGACGCCGCGATCGACTTCTACCAGCGGACGTTCGGCATGCGCTGCGTACACGTCGAGACCAACGTCGAGCAGGGCGTTCGGGAAGCGATGCTGGCCGTCGGGCCAACCGCCGAGGGCGGCTGCGTGCAGTTGCTCGCCCCGCTCACCCCGGAGTCGACGATCGCGAAGTTCCTGGACCGCAACGGGCCGGGCGTGCAGCAGGTCGCGTACACCGTGGTGGACATCGACGCGGCCTGCGCGGCGCTGCGCGAGCGCGGCGTGCGCCTCCTCTACGACGCTCCGAGGCGTGGCACCGCGGACAGCCGGATCAACTTCGTCCACCCCAAGGACGCCGGCGGCGTCCTCATCGAGTTGGTCCAACCCGCCCCCACTCCCCACTGACCGCCAACCGCGCACGTCAGTGCGCGGTTGGCGGGGTGGTCGGACACCTTCACGCATCGGCGGATGCAGTTTTTCACAGAGGACTTCCCGGCCTAGCTACCGTTCAGTAACGTCCGGCCCCACAGGAGCGCGACCGGTGCCGGATGTGTCGAATGCCGACATGGCGGTCGTGCCCACCGGCGCCGACGATGGCAGCACCCGGGCCCGTGGGGTGCGGACGAACCGGAGGTCACCGTGCAGGACATCCTCGAAGCGATCATGGCGGCGGAGGAATCGAACGATCCGGACCGCGAACTCGCCGGCCTCGCCGGGCTGCCCGTACCGGAGAGCTACCGGGGCGTGGTGGTCCGCGCCGAGGAGTCCCGGATGTTCGACGGCATGGCCACCCGGGACAAGGACCCCCGCAAGGCCCTGCACGTGCAGGAGGTGCCGACGCCGGAGCTGGCGCCGGGCGAGGCACTGGTCGCGGTGATGGCCAGCGCGATCAACTACAACACGGTGTGGACCAGCATCTTCGAGCCGCTGCCCACCTTCAGGTTCCTGGAGCGCTACGGCCGGGTCTCCGAGCTGACCCGCCGACACGACCTGCCGTACCACGTGGTCGGCTCGGACGCGGCGGGCGTGGTGCTGCGCACCGGCCCCGGGGTGACCCGCTGGGCGCCCGGCGACGAGGTGGTCGCGCACTGCCTCTCCGTCGAGTTGGAGGACGCGGCCGGGCACGACGACACAATGCTCGACCCGCAGCAGCGGATCTGGGGTTTCGAGACCAACTTCGGCGGGCTGGCCGAGCTGGCCGTGGTCAAGGCCAACCAGCTGATGCCCAAGCCGCGGCACCTCAGCTGGGAGGAGGCGGCCAGCCCCGGGCTGGTCAACTCCACCGCGTACCGGCAGCTCGTCTCGCACCACGGCGCCAACATGAAGCAGGGCGACGTGGTGCTGATCTGGGGCGCCTCCGGCGGCCTCGGCGGGTACGCCACGCAGATGGCGCTCAACGGCGGGGCGATCCCGGTCTGCGTGGTGTCCTCACCGGAGAAGGCCGAGCTGTGCCGCCGGATGGGCGCGGAGCTGGTCATCGACCGGGCCGCCGAGGGCTTCCGCTTCTGGAAGGACGAGGAGACCCAGGACCCGGACGAGTGGCGGCGCTTCGGCGAGCGGATCCGTGAGCTGACCAGCGGCGAGGACCCGGACATCGTGTTCGAGCACCCGGGTCAGGAAACCTTCGGCGCCAGCGTCTACGTGGCCCGGCGCGGCGGGACCATCGTCACCTGCGCCTCCACCAGCGGCTTCCAGCACCAGTACGACAACCGCTACCTGTGGATGCACCTCAAGCGGATCGTCGGCAGCCACTTCGCCAACTACCACGAGGCGTGGCAGGCCAACCGCCTGGTCGCGCTCGGCAAGGTGCACCCGACGGTGTCCCGCACCTACCCCTTGGAGCAGACCGGCCAAGCCGCGTACGAGGTGCACCGCAACGCCCACCAGGGCAAGGTCGGCGTGCGCTGCCTCGCACCCACCGACGGGCTGGGCGTACGCGACGGAGAGTTGCGGGCCCGACACGAGGACGCGATCAACCGGTTCCGGGGTCACTGACCGGCACCGCCGGTCCCAGGGGGCACTGACCGGCACCGCCGGTCCCAGGCGGCACTGACCGGCACCGCCGGGCGGGTCCCGGCCGGACGGTGGAACGCTGGATGACCATTGCGCCGATCGCTCATTGTTCTTCCGCCCCCATTAGCGGATAACCCACCCGGATCGAACAAAGGGCCTCGGGGTAACCCCGGGGCCCTTTTCCGCGTCACGCTGCGTGTCGTCCGACCCGCCGGGACCTGCCAAGATCGCCGATTGGTCCAACCTCGCCGATCGCGGGAGTTGACCATGTAAAGAGGGCACGAAAGCTTCCCACCGCTCTTGCGAAGCACCCTGGGGCGTCTGCCAGTATGTCCCAATGCCCCAGCAGCAGTCCTCCCCTCTCGCGTTCTTCGATAACGCGAACTCGCAGCCAGATTTCACCGTTGGCCTGCGCGGATACAACACCCATCAGGTCGACGACTTCCTCGGCCGGATGACCGCCGCGCTGACCCAGTCCGAGCAGGCCCGTGCCGAGGCCGAGCAGCGGATGAACGACGCCCAGCGTCGGCTCCGCCAGGCCGAGCAGCGCATGAGTGCGCTGGAGCAGAAGCTCACCGACACGAACAAGCAGCTCGAAGAGAACAGCCGGCCCACCCTCTCCGGGCTCGGCACTCGCGTTGAGCAGATCCTCCGGCTCGCCGAGGAGCAGGCCAACGACCACCGCAACGAGGCCAAGCGCGAGTCGGAGGGCATCCTCTCCGCCGCCCGCCTCGAGGCCCGTGAGATCACCGACAAGGCCCGTGCCGAGGCCGCGGCCATGAAGGCGAGCGCCGAGCGCGAGGCGGGCAACCTGCGCACGGCCGCCGAGCGCGAGGCCGCCGAGGTCCGGGTGCAGGCCCGCCGCGAGGCTGACACGCTGCGCGCCGACGCCGACCGTGAGACCAAGCAGCTGCGTACGGTCACCGCGCACGAGGTGGCCGAGCTGAAGTCGACTGTCGAGCGGGAGGTCGCCACCCTCCGGGCCACCGCCGAGCGGGAGATCACCCAGCAGCGGGCGAAGGCAGCCCGGGAGGCTGAGGAGAAGCGCGCCGAGGCGACCAAGCTGCTCACCGATGCGCGGGACAAGCGCGACAAGGACCTGCAGGCCCTGGAGCTTCAGCTGGCCGAGCGGCGGGAGAAGGCCGAGCGCGAGGAGTCCGAGCGCCACGCCGCCCAGGTCTCGCAGACCCAGAAGATGGTCAGCGAGGCCGAGCAGCGTGCCCGGGCCGCGCAGGAGCGGGCCAAGGAGATCGAGCAGCGCGCCGAGGCGCGGCGGGTCGAGTCGGAGCGCAACGCCGCCGAGACGGTCGACAAGGCCAAGGCCCACTCGGAGAAGACCCTCAACGAGGCGAAGGCCGAGTCGCAGCGTCTGCTCACCGAGGCTCGCACCGAGGCCGAGCTGACCACGCAGGCCGCCCGCCGCGAGGTCGATGACCTCACCCGGCAGAAGGACGCGGTCACGTCGCAGCTGGGTCAGATGCTCTCCGGGCTCGCCGGCATCGTTCCGGGAATGCCGGCGCAGGCCGCTCCGGCTGCCAAGCCGGACGCGAAGAAGACCGAGGGCGGTCAGGAGCGGGTGCCCGCGGAGACCGCCGGCTGACGCGAGGCGTCAGGTCGGGGCATCGACGGCGCGAGGTGACACCGGGTAACCGGTGCCACCTCGCGCCGTATGCGTTTCCTCACCGGTGGTATCCGCCGACCGCAACAGAGTGAAGTAGCTCCCACAAGGCCCGTCCGTATCGCCCCAGCAGGGCCCGTTGCGTGTGAGGATGGGGGCATGTCGCACGGCGAGGAACTGTTCGCGCTCGGCGGGGACGTGACGACGGAGCCCAGCTTCGAGTCCGCTCTGCGGGGGTACGAGAAGAAACAGGTCGACCGTTATGTCGCGCGTGCTGAGCACGAGATCGCGACCCTCGCCTCCGAACGGGAACAGGCGTACACACAGATCCACAAGCTCGCCGGCCAGGTCGAGGTTCTCCAGCGCGACCTGACCCAGGTGCGCAAGCAGATGAACGTGGTCGACCGGGCGTCGTTCCGGCATCTCGGCCCGCGGGTCGAGTCGATCCTCACTCTCGCCGAGGAGCAGGCCGAGCAGATCCTCACCGACGCTAACGGTGAGATCGAGGCCCGTCGTGCCGCGGCCGAGCACATCATCGAGGAGGCCCGCGAGCAGGCCGCGCGGGCTCTGAAGGACTTCGAGATCGCCCTCGCCGCCCGACGCGCGGAGGAGGAGCGGCACAGCTCCGCCCGGCGGGCCGAGGCGGAGGCGACCCTGCGTTCGGCCAAGGACGAGTCGGCGCAGTTGCGCAAGGCTGCGCAGGACGCGCTGGCGAAGGCCCAGCAGGAGGCCACCCAGCTACGGGACTCCGCCAAGGAGATCCACACCCGGGCCCAGCAGGAGGCCACCAAGCTGCGCGAGACGGCCCGCGAGACGTTGGCCCACGCCCGGCAGGAGGCCAGCGATCTGCGCGATGCCGCCAAGGAGGTGCACGCCAAGGCCCTCCAGGAGGCCAAGCGGCTCACCGACACCGCGACCGAGGCCGGGCGGGCCACCCACGCCAAGGCGCAGCAGGAGGCCAAGCAGATCATCGACGACGCGTCGATGGCCGGCCGGGCCACTCGCGCCAAGGCGCAGCAGGAGGCCGAGCGGCTGACGACGCAGGCCACCGAGTCGACGAAGCGCAGCCGCGCCGACACCGAGGCGTACGTGCAGCGGATGCGCACCGAGACCGAGGCGTACGTGCAGCACACCCGGGCGCAGACCCAGCAGGAGCTGGGCGCGTGGCGGGCCGGGGTGGAGCAGGAGGTCAACTCCCGGCGGGAGGCGGCCGATCGGGAGTTGGCGCAGCGACAGTCCACCGCCGAGCGGGAGTTCGCGAAGCGCCGCGACGAGTTGGACAAGCAGCACACGTCGCGCCAGCAGGAACTGGAGGCCGGGTTCGCCGGCCGTCAGCAGGAGCTGGAGAGCGGCTTCACGAGCCGCAGGGACGAGCTGGAGACCGAGTACTCCACGCGGAAGAACGAGCTGGAGACCGAGTACACCGCTCGCAAGAACGAGATCGAGCAGGGCGCGGCCGGCGTCCGTCAGGCGGCCGAGCAGGATGCGGCAGCGCTGCGCCAGCGGTCCGAGGCGGAGGCCGCGGAGCTGCTGAGCCGGGCCGAGACTGAGGCCGGCGACAAGCGCCGCAAGGCCGACGAGCATGTCGCGGCATCGCGGCGGCAGTTCGAGGAGTACGCGGCCACCACGCAGCAGCACCTGGCCACCACCCAGCAGCACCTGGCGGCGACCCAACAGGAGTCGGCGGCGGGCCGGCAGCAGTTGGCCCACGTGATGCTGGAGATCGCCCAGGCCCAGCAGCAGCTCGCGGATCTGCGGCAGGAAACCTGGAAGGCCCGGCAGGAGTCCGACGAGTTCCAGCGTCAGATGTCCGAGCAGCGGTTGCAGAGTGTCACCGGCCCGATCGACGGCCCGACCGCGCCGGCCGCAGAGAACGGCCCGATCGACGGCCCGACCCCGCCGGCCGCGGAGAACGGCGCGAGCGGAGGCGGGCCCGATGGTGGGGGCGACGGCGTGAGCGTTGCCGCCGGCGCGGCCTCCGGGTCGGGTACGGGCACCGGGCTGAAGACGGACCCCGCCGACACCAGGCAGCCGGTGAACGCGGGCGCGGAGGAGTCCGGGCAGTCCACGACGCGGCCGGTGGCCGAGCCGATGACCACCGTGGACGGTGGGACGGCGAGCGCCGGGGTGGACGGGGAGCCGACCGTGGCCGCCGTTCCGGGCGAGGGTGGCCGGGGCGCCAAGCCCACCAAGATCACTAGCACCGGTGAGAACGGCAAGCGACCCACCAAGCCGACCACCGACGAGCGCAGCGCCAAGCCCAGCAAGGTCACCATCGAGAAGGAGTGACGGGCACCCGCCCGTCCAGGCTTCGAGATCTTGGACACTTTTCGTCAGCGGCTGACGGAAAGTGTCCAAGATTCACTTTTGCGTGGGGTGGCGAACGGGCGGGGTGGGGGTCCAGCCGGCTGCGGTGAGGGCGCGGCGGACGGTTTCGGCGACCTCGTCGGGGCGGGCGCGGACCAGCCAGGCCGGGAAGCGCAGAATCCGGTCGCCGCTGGTCCAGACGTCATTCTGCCGGCGCATGTCCGCCGCCCACTGCTTGGCGTCCATGTGGTGCGCGCCGTCGATCTCCACCTGCACCCGCCACTCCCGCCAGTACGCGTCGAGCCAGCGGTTCCGGCCGGCCGCGTCGACCCGGTGCTCCTGGAGGTCGGGGGCGGGCAACCGGTGTCGACGGCACAGCCGCACAAAGTCGATCTCGGAGAGCGCCTGTGCGCCGCCGGCGATGTCGCTGACGGTCTGCAGGATCAGCTGCCGACGGGCGGCCCGAGGGAGGACGTCGAGCACCGCCCGCAACTCCTCGGGCAGCACCCGGCGTTGCTGGCAGCCGGCGGCCAGCACCGCCTGCGCCTCGTCCACGCCGGCCGCCCAGCCAGCAGCGTCCACCAAGGCCCGCGCCGTCGTGGTGCGCGGCGGGCGGGCACGTTGAAGATGGGCCTCGGGTAGGACCGTTGTGCGGTGGACCAGGACGGCGGGCATGTCGATCGGAAGTCGACGCAGGGTGCTCCGCGCGGCACGGCGAGCTGCCGGCACCAGCACGTGCAGCGGCTCGCGCCGCAGTCCCCGTACCCCGGCTTCGGCGGCTGCCGACACCCCGGCCAGCACCGCCCCCGGCCCGGCTGCCAGCACCGCCACCCAGAGCTGTTGATCGCGGGTGAGTCGGCCGTTGCCGGCCAGCAGAATCCCGCGACAGATCGACCGCCACCGACCGGACCGAATCCGGCCTCGCACCGTCCCCTCACTGAGCAGGCTGGCGACCTGCGCGGTCGTCAGCACCCCCGCCTGCTCGAAGGCGAGCCAGTCGAGTGCGTCGGCGTCATCGGCGGGCAGCATCCGAACAGCTTTCGCCGTTGAACGCCGCCTCACCACCAGATCTTGGACAGTTTCCGTTAGGTCCTAACGGAAACTGTCCAAGATCTGGTGGTGGGCAGAGGCCGGGGCCCACACGTCGGCCTTTCCGGCCGTTCAATCTGGCCCGAGGCGCCGACGGTGGTTGGGTGGGGCACATGGAGCACCAGATTGACGGTCTCGTCGTCGATGGCGACCATGAGGTGGCTACTCTGCTGGGGCGCTGGGAGATGATCAAAAACGGTGCGTTGTCCCGCCGCCAGTCGATCGAACTGATGAAGAGAGTTGTGGCCTCATGGACCTGACCGGCGCGCTCTGGCGCACATCCAGCCATAGCGGCAACGGAGACCCGACCGGTCCGGTGCTGGTGTTCGCGCCTGCTGCGTGGCGGGCGTTCGTGGCCGTTGCCCGTCGCCCGAGCGCCTGAGCCGGGAGGTCCCTGGTGCCACAGCACGGCCCGTCCGGCGACGACCCGGACGTGACCCCCGGCCCACCACCGGCGGAAAACCCACAGCCGGCGGAGACGCGAGCACCGGAAGAGACGCCACCGGCGGAAGCGCCAGCACCGGTGCCGGTTCCCGCCCCGGGGATCGATCCGGATGAACCGCCCGCGGTCCCGTCCGGAAAGTTCGGCACACCGGGGCGGCCGCTGCGCCGCAGCAGCTTCCTGGTCGGCTTCACCGGTGCGCTGGGCGTGCTGCTGGCGTACACCCTCTATCTGGGGATTCGCAATGCCGGCGGCATCCTCGTGCTGGTGGTGATCGCGCTGTTCCTCGCGGTCGGCCTCAACCCGGCGGTGGTCCGGCTGGGCCGCTGGGGTGTGCCGCACGGCCTGGCGGTGGCGACTGTCGCGTTGACGGTGGTGCTGCTGCTCTGCGGCGGCGTGGTGGCGCTGGTCCCGCCGATCGTCACCCAGTCGGGGCAGTTCATCGACCAGATCCCGAGCCTGCTCGACGAGTTGCGCCGCAACCCGACGGTCAATGACCTGGTGGAACGGTACGACGTGGTGGAGCGGGTGCAGGGTGCGGCCAACGCGGAGACGGTCGGACGGGCGCTCGGCGGGGTGCTGGGCGGCGCACAACTGATCTTCGGCACGGTGTTCCGGACGCTTACCGTGCTGGTGTTGACGATCTACTTCCTGGCCTACTTCGACCGGCTGCGTTCGCTGGGGTACTCGTTGGTGCCCCGGTCCCGGCGGCACCGGGTGCAGCTGATCGGCGACGAGATACTGGCCAAGGTGGGCGCGTACATGGTCGGCGCGCTGAGCATCGCGGTGCTGGCCGGTGCGACCACCTTCGTGTTCGCGCTGATCGTCGACCTGCCGTACCCGTTCGCGCTGGCCGTGGTGGTCGCGGTGACCGACCTGATCCCGCAGATCGGCGCCACCCTGGGCGCGGTGATCCTGAGCCTGGTCGGCTTCGCCGCCGACCTGCCCACCGGCATCGCCTGCGCGGTCTTCTTCCTCATCTACCAGCAGGTGGAGAACTACCTCATCTACCCGAAGGTGATGCGGCGCTCGGTGGAGGTCAACGAGGTGGCCGCGCTGCTGGCCGCGCTGCTCGGGGTGGCGCTGCTGGGTGTGGTGGGCGCGCTCATCGCCATCCCCACGGTGGCTGCGCTGCAACTGATCCTGCGCGAGGTGGTGTTGCCCCGCCAGGAGCGCCGCTGAACGTTGGCCGGCCTGACCAGCGGCCCGGCGGGGACAGGCGGGTCAGTCCGCCTTGCTGGCGGCCGGGCCGGGGACGGGCGTGTCGGCGAAGGCGGCCACCGTCCGGTCGGCGTACGCGCTGACGTCGCCGGCCTCCATCGGCCCGTCCCAGGTCGTCGGCAGCGGCACCTCGACGGCCGGGTTGACCCGTCGGACGATCTCGTCGAGCACCGTCTCCGCGTCGCCCACCCAGAGGTGCTTGGCGCCCGCCACCCCGACCACCTCGGCCTGTGGCACGGCGGCGAACCGCTCCCGCGCCTCGGTCGGGCGCAGGTAGTCGTCGAACTCCGGCACGAGCGCCACCAGCGGCCGACCCGAGTTGGCCCAGGTGGCCAGGTCGTCAGGGGCGGAGAAACGCAGCGGCGGGGAGAGCAGGATGGCCCCGGCGATCGTGGGGTCGCAGCCGTACTTCAGTGCCAGGTCGGTGCCGAACGACCAGCCGACGAGCCAGATGTTGGGTAGCTCGGCGAACTCCGCGTACTCGATGGCGGCGGCCACGTCGTACCGCTCGCCCACCGCGCCGTCGAAGGCTCCCTCGCTGGTGCCGCGCACGCTGCTGGTGCCCCGGGTGTTGAACCGCAGCACCGCGAGGTCGGCCAGGGCAGGCAGCCGCCAGGCCGCCTTGCGGAACACGTGGCTGTCCATCATTCCGCCGTGGGTGGGCAGCGGGTGCAGGCAGACCAGGGTGGCCACCGGCGGCCGGTCGGCCGGCAGGGCCAGCTCACCGACCAGCCGTAGACCGTCGGCGGTGTGCAGCTCGATGTCCTCCCGGCGGCCGGGCAGGATCGACGACGCGCGGATCGCTGTGCTCACCGCCCAAGTCTGTCGCGAAGTCGCCGCCACCGCCCGCCCAGGCACGAACAGGGTGACCCAGGTCGCTAAGGCAGGCACTGAGCGCCCCGGGCGGGTAGCTCAGTAGCGCGGGGCGCCCCGGCCGCGCTGCACCGCCGGGCCGCGCCGCTCCCGGGCCCGCCAGCAGCCGCTGTGCCAGTGCCGCCGGTCGGTCAGGTCACCCAGGCCGTCCGCCGGCCAGGCCACCAGGTGCGCCACCCCGGGCGGGATCTCCTGGTTACAACCGGGGCAGCGGTACGTCTTGACCGACGCGCCCGCGCCGATGCCGCGTACCTGCCAGGCACCGTCGGTCCACTGCTGCACCGAGGCGACGCCCTGCCGGACCCGGTCGGCGTCCAGGTTGGCGTTCTCGTCCCGGCGAGGGCGATTGCGACGGGGGCTCACAGTCACCAAGCGTACGTCCGGCCGACGAGGCCGTCCGGGGCGGTCACCAGGTCGCGGGCCGGTCTCAGTGCTCGTCCTGGGGTGAGGTGCTCGTCACCGGTCAGCAGCCGGGCGAGCCGAACGAGGGCCGGGCCGCGGCTGCCGACGTACTCCTCGAAGGTCACATACTGCAGACGCGGTCAGGACCCGCAGGCGTTGACCCGGTCAGCGGTGCGAGTGGTCGCGGAAGCCGCGGCGGGTCTTGCGGCCCAGGTAGCCGGCGGTGACCAGGTGCTCCAGCAGCGGCGCGGGCGCGAAGCCCGGCTCGCGCAGTTCCAGGTACAGCTCGCGCTGGATGGCCAGCGCGACGTCCAGCCCGACCACGTCGAGCAGCTCGAACGGGCCCATCGGGTAGCCGCAGCCGAGCTTCATGGCGTGGTCGATGTCGTCGGCCGTCGAGTAGCTGGCCTCCAGCATCTTCACCGCGTCGTTCAGGTACGGGAAGAGCAGCGCGTTGACGATGAAGCCGGACCGGTCGCCGCAGACCACACCTGTCTTGCCGAGCGCGGCGCAGACGGCGCGGGCGGTGGCGGTGGTCTCCGGCGAGGTGCGGATGGTCCGAACCACCTCGACCAGCGGCATGACCGGCGCCGGGTTGAAGAAGTGCAGTCCCACCACGTCGGCCGGTCGGTGGGTGGCCATCGCCACGTCGATCACCGGCAGCGACGAGGTGGTGGTGGCCAGCACGACGCCCGGCTTGCAGATCTCGTCGAGGCTCGCGAAGAGGGCCTTCTTGACGCTCAACTCCTCGACCACCGCCTCGACCACGAGGTCGACGTCGGCGAGGTGGTCGAGCGTGGCCGACCAGCTGATCCGGCCCAGGGCGGCGTCCCGGTCGGCCTCGGCGAGCTTGCCGCGCACCACGCCCTTGTTCAGCGACGTCTTCACCGCCTCGCAGACCTTCGCGGACTTCTCCATCCCGCGGGTCACCGAGACGACCTCGTAGCCGGCCTTCGCGAAGACCTCGATGATCCCGGTGGCCATCGTCCCCGAGCCGACAATGCCAACCTTGGTGATGGCGCGCGCGCCGTCGGCGAGCGCCGACTCCGTGGCCAGCGGCGTCGCCTCATCGGGTACGACCACCGGGGAGCCGGGCCGCTCGTAGGTGTAGAAACCCCGGCCGGACTTCCGGCCGAGCAGCCCCGCCGTCACCATCTGCTTGAGCAGCGGCACCGGTGCGTGCCGGCGGTCCCGCCCGCCGCGCCGGTACATGGTGTCCAGGATCTCGTACGCGGTGTCCAGGCCGATCAGGTCCATCAACGCCAGCGGGCCCATCGGGAGACCGCAGCCGAGCTTCATGGCGGCGTCGATGTCCTCCCGGGTCGCGTAGTGCGACTCGAACATGCCGACCGCGTGGTTGAGGTAGCCGAAGAGCAGCGCGTTGGCGATGAAGCCGGCCCGGTCGTTGATGGTGACGTCGACCTTGCCGAGCCGCGCGCAGAGCGCTTCGACGTCGGCGACCACCTCGGGTGCGGTGACGACCGTGCGGACCACCTCGACCAGCTTCATCACCGGTGCCGGGTTGAAGAAGTGGATGCCGATGACCTGGTTGGGGCGGCTGGTGGCCACCGAGATCTCGGTGACGCTCAGCGACGAGGTGTTGGTGGCGAGGATCGTCTCCGGTCGGCAGACCCGGTCCAGCTCCGCGAAGATCCGCTGCTTGAGGTCCAGGTGCTCGGGCACCGCCTCGATGACCAGGTCGACGGAGTGCAACGCGTCCAGGCCGACAGCGAAGTGCACCCGCTCGTGCAGGGCGTCGCGGTCCGCCTCGGCGAGCTTGCCCTTGGCGACCGCCCGGTCGGTGGAACCCTTCAGGGTGGCCCGGCCACGTTCCAGCGCCGGCGCGGAGATCTCCACGGCCACCACGTCGATGCCGTTGCGGGCGAAGACCTCGACGATGCCGGCACCCATGGTGCCCAGCCCCACCACGCCAACGGTGCTGAACTCGCGCGCCACGACCGGCCTCCCCAGAGACTCCGCACGGCCACTGAACGGCCGCTAAGGTTATGCGCGCGAGTCTGCCACCTGACGGTGAGTTGTCGAGACGCCGTGGCATATTTCACCCACGGCGCAGCCGGGCCGCAGCGCGGCCGACACCTGGACCGCCTATCCGGCGGCCGGCAGGCTGGTCAGGGCCAGCAGCTCCGCGACGAACTCCGCCGGGCGCTCCAGGTGCGGGCTGTGACCGCAGCCGGGCAGGACCACCTCGTGGTACGCGCCGCCGGCCGCCGCGTACCGGTCGAGCACGGCCCGGGTCTGGCCGACCATCGGTTGCGGTGGGCAGGCGTCCGCGCCGGGCCAGCCGGGCACGAGATCCAGCGAACCCAGGTACGCCAGGTCGAAGAGCGAGGTGTCCGAGACGATGACGTCGACGTCACCGCGTACCCAGGTGACCGGCGGTTTCTCGGCGACGGCCACCAGCTCGTCGGCGAGCCGGAACCAGGTCGGCGCGAGCGCGTTGAGCACCCCGCGCTCCCCCGGCGCGGTGCCCGGCCAGTTCTCCGACGGCACCGCCGTGCCCGGGTAGTTGTCGTCCCCGGTAGCTGTGGAGAGCACGGTGTCCAGCAGCAGATCCTCGTCCGCGCCCAGCGAGGCGGGATCGGCCACATAGGTGGCGCGCAACACGGCGCGCGGGCTGGCCGGCGCGTCCGCGCTCCGGTCGCCGGCCGCGAGTCGGGCGACGAAGTCCGGGTTCGCCGTGCCGGCGCCGGTGCCGGCGAAGTCGGCTGTGGTCGGCGTGCCGGTCAGGTCGCGGGTGCCGCCGAAGCCGTACGGGGAGACCGGTGCGGCGAGCAGCAACGCTCCCACCCGGTGCGGATGGTCGACCAGCAGGCGCATCGCGACGCCGCCGCCGAGGGAGTGCCCGACCACCACCGGGCGCGCGTCGGCGTCGAAGAGCGTCGGGTCGTCCAGGAGGGCGGCCACGTCGTCGGCGAAGTCCCGCAGGCCCCGGGTGGCGTCCACCGGGGCCGTCGCGGAGTCGCCGTACCCCCGCAGGTCGGGGGCGACCACCCGCAGCGTCGGCGGCAGACGCCGGACCAGCGGCTCCCAGAACAGCGCGGACGAGCAGTTGCCGTGGATCAGCAGCACCGGCGTGCCGTCCGGCGGGCCGGCCACCCGTACCGCCTGGGTGATGCCGTTCGCCGTCACGGTCCGCTGCTCGGTGTCCATCCGCGGCATGCTGCCACGGGTGTCCCCGTCGGTCCAGGTGTCGGACCGCCACCCAACGGAGCTGCCCGGTGTGGCCGACCGCCAGGCGATCAGCGACGCGTGGCCGGCGGCGCGGCCAGCGGTAGCGGCAGCGTCGGTCGGACGTCACGCCGGGACGGGCCGAAGCTCAGCCCGACCGGATCGGTGAGCGCCACCCCGGGGTCGAACAGGCGCAGCTCGGTACGGCCCAGCCGGATCACGTCACCGTCGGAGAGTCGTTCCACCTCGGTGATCCGCCGGTCGTTGAGCCAGGTGCCGTTGGTGGACCCCAGGTCCCGCAGGGACGGGCCCTCCGGCGCCAGCCACACCTCGGCGTGGCGACGGCTCAGGTGCGGGTCGTTGATGACCACCTGACCTGTCGGCGCGCGGCCGATCACCTGTGGTTCGCCCCGCATGCGAAAACTCGCGCCGCGCATCGGTCCACCCGCGACCGTCAACAGCGGCATCAGTTCCGGATGTTCCTCCATGGACAGTCAGCCCTCCACCCCACACCGTCACTCCGCGCGTCAGCTTGCCATCAGACGGTAGTCGTCAGTACCGACCGGCCGGTCAGCCTCTCGTCACCTCCCGGCCACCTGCCGTTCGACGATTCGGGCGGGCCGTATCGGTCACCAACGCCCTGACCTGCACTGATCAACGATCGGTCGGGTAGGTGCGACGCCGGTCCCCCCGCCTCGAATCGGGGACCCTACCGGCGAGTAATCCTCGGGTCTAGACTTCCGCCATGACGGCAGTGCATATCCCGGGCGTTCCGGTCATCGACGCGGGTCAGTTGGTTTCCACCAGCCCGGCGACCGGCGCCGAGGCCGGTCGACTGCCGGTCGCAAGCGAGGCCGACGTGCGGCAGGCCGTCGCTCGCGCCCGCGCCGCCGGCGAGTGGTGGGCCGGTCTGGGCTTCACCGGCCGCCGCCAGCGGATGCTGCGGTGGCGTGCCCTGCTCGCCAAGCGCATCGAGCAGTTGGCCGAGTTGGTGCACGTCGAGGGCGGGAAGCCGGTCGCCGACGCCATCGTCGAGATCGTCACCGCGATCGAGCACATCGACTGGGCCGCCCGCAACGCCGGCCGTGTGCTCGGCCCACGCCGGGTGCGGTCCCGGCTCATCCTCGCCGAGTTCTCCGCGCACCTCGAATACCAGCCGTACGGGGTGGTCGGCGTGATCGGGCCGTGGAACTATCCGGTCTTCACGCCGATCGGCTCCGCCGCGTACGCCCTCGCCGCTGGGAACGGCGTGGTGCTCAAGCCGAGCGAGTACACGCCCGCCGTCGGCCAGTGGCTGGTGGACAGCTTCGCCGAGGTGGTGCCCGAGCAACCGGTGTTCACCGCCGTGCACGGGCTGGGTGACGTGGGCGCGGCGCTGTGCCGCTCCGGGGTCGACAAGCTGGCCTTCACCGGCTCCACCGCCACCGCCCGCAAGGTGATGGCCGCCTGCGCCGAGACGCTGACCCCGGTGCTCATCGAGGGCGGCGGCAAGGACGCCATGATCGTCGACAGCGACGCCGACCTGGACGCGGCCGCCGAGGCGTGCGTCTGGGGCGGCATGACCAACGCGGGCCAGACCTGCATCGGCATCGAGCGGGTGTACGCCGTCGACGCCGTTTTCGACACCTTCGTCGACAAGGTGGTGGCTCGCGCCGGTCGGCTGACGGTCGGGCCGGAGGGCACCGACATCGGGCCGATCACCATGCCCCAGCAGATCGACGTGATCCGCCGGCACATCGACGCCGCGATCACGTCCGGTGGGCGCGCCGCGCTCGGTGGCCCGAGCGCCGTGCAGCCGCCGTACGTCCACCCCACCGTGCTGGTGGACGTCCCGGAGGAGTCGGCCGCCGTCCGCGAGGAGACCTTCGGCCCCACGCTGACCATCAACCGGGTCCGCGACGCCGACGAGGCCGTCACCCGCGCCAACGCCCTGTCGTACGGCCTCGGGGGTTCGGTCTTCGGCCGGCGGCGCGCGGTGGCCATCGCCCGGCGACTGCGCTCCGGGATGGCCTCGATCAACTCCACGCTGACCTTCGCCGGCATGTCCACCCTCCCGTTCGGCGGTGTCGGCGACTCCGGCTTCGGTCGGATCCACGGAGAGGACGGCCTGCGTGAGTTCGGCCGGTCCAAGGCAATCACCCGACGTCGCGCCCGGTCGCTGCTGCCGTCGATGACCTTCGACCGCACCCCCACCGACGTGGCCCGGCTCGTCAAGGCGATCAAGGCGATGTACGGAAGGTGAGTGTCGGATAACCGATCATCGAGAAGGATCGGCGTATCCACATGTTTATACGTTGTGGTCGCGGCGGTACATTGCGTTAAATGGGCCCCAATCGATTGCGCTACCGCCTTGTCGACAGTGAGCAGTCGTGGGCCGCCCGGCGGCGTCGGCACCGCTCGGACTGGCTGGCGCGCACCTTCCCCGACATCGGTGACATGCACGTGGTCGACCTCGGCGGCCGGCTCGGCACCTGGCACCGCGCCACCGTCCGACCGGCCCGCGTGACAGTCGTCAACCTGGAGCAGCCGCCCTCCGTCGTCCCCGAGTGGGCCCACGTCGAGCAGGCCGACGCCTGCGACCTGCCTCCGCACCTGACCAGGGGCACCTACGACCTGGTCTTCTCGAACTCGGTGCTGGAGCATGTGGGCGGGCACGAACGCCGGATCCGCTTCGCCGCTGCCGCCCGCTCACTGGCCGACCGACACTGGGTGCAGACGCCCTACCGCTACTTCCCCATCGAGCCACACTGGATCGCGCCGGGGATGCAGTTCCTGCCGGTGCGACTGCGCACCGCGTTCGCCCAACGCTGGCCGTTGGGGCACAAGCCCACCCGCAGCCATGCCGCCGCCATCCACCAGGTGCTCTGGACCGAGCTGTTGGACCGCTCGCAGATGCGCCACTACTTCCCCGACTCGTCCATGCTGGTGGAGCGGGTGTTCGGGCTGCCGAAGTCACTGATCGCGGTGCGCACCGGCTAGCGCGGCGATCAGAAGAGGGTCAGCTCGTCCTTCACGATGCCGCGCAACCTGTCGTAGTCCACGACCACACACCGGATGCCCCGGTCGGTGGCGAGCACCCGGGCCTGCGGCTTGATCTCCTGGGCGGCGAAGACCCCGACGACCGGGCTGAGCAGCGGGTCACGGTTCATCAACTCGAGATAGCGGGTCAACTGCTCCACGCCGTCGATGTCGCCACGCCGCTTGACCTCGACGGCGACCGAGCCCGAGTTGGCGTCCCGGCACAGCAGGTCGACCGGGCCGATCGCCGTCATGTACTCGCGGCGCACCAGCGTGAACCCCTCGCCCAGGGCACCCGGGTTGGCGGCCAGCAACTCCTGCAGGTGCGCCTCCACCCCGTCCTTGCGCAGGCCCGGATCCACACCCAACTCGTACGAGGTGTCCTGGAAGATCTCCTCCAGGGTGATCCGCAGCTCCTCGCCAGCCTTGTTGACGACCCGCCACACACCGGGGGCCTCCTCCAACCGACACGGCGGGCTCATCCAGTTCAACGGCTTGTACGCCCGGTCGTCGGCGTGAATAGACACCGACCCGTCCGCCTTCACCATCAGCAACCTGGTGGCCAGCGGCAGGTGAGCCGAGAGCCGTCCGAGATAGTCCACCGAGCACTTCGCAATGACCAACCGCACCCGACGAGGGTAGCCGAGCACCCACCGGTCGCCAGCGAGCGGCACTGGCGCGTCGATGCGATGCTGAGACCGTGTTCGAAGTCCTCACCGGCACCGGTCTCGCCGCCTCGGCGGGGCTGAACGCCTACATACCCCTGCTCATCCTCGGTCTGCTCGGTCGTTACACCGACCTGATCGACCTGCCCAGCGGCTGGACCTGGCTCGGCAACGGCTGGGTCATCGCCATCATGGCCCTGCTGCTCGCCGTCGAGATGGTGGCCGACAAGGTGCCAGTGGTCGACCACATCAACGACGTGGTGCAGACAGTGGTCCGGCCCACCGCCGGCGGCCTGGCCTTCGGCGCCGGCTCCTCGTCGGAGACCGTGACGGTCAGCGACCCGGGGAGCTTCTTCTCGTCCCACCAGTGGGTGCCTGTCGTCACCGGCGTGCTGCTGGCGTTGGGCGTGCACCTGCTCAAGTCCGCGGCCCGCCCGGTGATCAACGCGACCACCGCCGGTTTCGGCGCCCCGGTCGCCAGCACCGCCGAGGACGCCACGAGCGTGGTGGTCTCCCTGGTGGCGATCATCCTGCCGGTGCTGGTGCTCGTCGTCCTGGTCGGCCTGGCGTTCTTCACCTTCTGGTTCTTCCGTCGCCGATCCGAACGACGCCGCGAACGAGAGGCGGCCCGCGCCGCCGGCTTCCGCGTCTGATGGGCGGGCGGGCTCGCCGTACCGGGCTTTTGTCGGCCGACAAAAGCCTAGTATCGGGGCAAGAGCCTAGAGGAGGTCGGCATGACCGCAGCGTTGGAGATGCCCCGAGTCCAGGAATGTGTGGTCGCCGCGTGCGCGTACAACCAGTCGGGTGACTGCCACGCCTTCGCCATCACGATCGGCAGCATGGATCACGCCCACTGCCACACCTTCGTCGAGTCGCCCGTCCGGGGCGGTGCGGAGAGCATGATCGCGCAGGTGGGTGCCTGCCAGCGCTCCGACTGCCGGCACAACGAGCAGTTGGAGTGCCACGCGGCGTCCATCCGGGTCGGCCCGGACAACGACATGGCCGACTGCATGACCTACGCCGGCCGCTGACCAGCCGGGGCGACAGCTGATCAGGGCAGGTCGTTGGCGCGACGGATCACCGTCACCAGGTCGTCGATGATGCCGGTGAGGGCGAAGTCCCTCGGGGTGAAGACCCGGGCGACGCCGGCCGCCCGGAGCGTGTCCGCGTCACTGGCCGGGATGATGCCGCCCACGACCACCGGCAGGTCCGCCCGGCCGGCGGCGCGCAGCCCGTCGAGCACCGCTGGCACGGCGGCCAGGTGCGACCCGGAGAGCACTGACAGCCCGACCAGGTCGACGTCCTCCTCCACGGCGGCCGCGACGATCTGCCCCGCCGTCAACCGGATGCCCTGGTAGACCACCTCGAAGCCGGCGTCGCGGGCGCGTACCGCGATCTGCTCCGCGCCGTTCGAGTGCCCGTCCAGGCCGGGTTTGCCGACCAGCAGCCGCAGCCGGCCGCTGCCCAGCTCCCGCGCCGTGGCGGCGACCCGCTCGCGGACCGCCGCGAGGCCCGGCTCAGCACCGCCGCCGGTGGCACCGGCAAGGCCGGTAGGTGCCCGGTACTCGCCGAAGACCTGGCGCAGCGCGCCGGCCCACTCGCCGGTGGTCACCCCGGCCCGCACGCACTCAAGGGTGGCTGGCATCAGGTTGGTGGTGGTCGCGGCGTCCGCGCGCAGCCGGGCCAGCGCCGCGTCGACGACGGTCGCGTCCCGATCAGCCCGCCACAGGTGTACGCCGTCCACGGCGGCCGCCTCGACAGCGGGATCGACCTGCTCGACAGCGCCCGCGCCGGCGGCGGTCAGCGGGGAGGATTCGGTCTCGGTGTACCTGTTGACGCCGACCACCACGTCGGCACCGGACTCCATTCGCCGGCGGCGTTCTGCCAGCGACGCGACAAGCGCGCTCTTGAGGTAGCCGGTCTCCACCGCGGCGACGACACCGCCCAACTCCAGCACCTTGTCCAGCTCGACCCGCGCCCCGGTGACGACCTCGTCGACGAGCGCCGTCATCACGTGCGACCCGGCGAAGAGGTCGGGATATTCGAGCAGATCCGACTCGTACGCCAGGACCTGCTGCATCCGCAGCGACCACTGCTGGTCCCAGGGGCGGGGCAGGCCGAGCGCCTCGTTCCAGGCGGGCAGTTGGACCGCGCGGGCGCGGGCGTCGCGGGACATCGTCACGCCGAGCATCTCCAGCACGATGCGCTGGATGTTGTTCTCCGGCTGCGCCTCGGTGAGGCCGAGCGAGTTGACCTGCACTCCGTAGCGGAACCGCCGTTGCCTGGCGTCGGTGACCCCGTACCGGTCCCGGGTGATCTCGTCCCAGAGCACACCGAACGCGCGCATCTTGGCGATCTCCTCGACGAAGCGCACCCCGGCGTTGACGAAGAACGAGATCCGCTGGACCACGTCGCCCATCCGCTCGGCCGGCACCTGACCGGAGTCCCGGACCGCGTCGAGCACGGCGACGGCGGTGGCCAGCGCGAAGCCGACCTCCTGCACGGGCGTCGCGCCGGCCTCCTGGAGGTGGTACGAGCAGATGTTGACCGGGTTCCACCGGGGCATCTCGCGCAGCGTGTACGCCACCACGTCGGCGGTGAGCCGCAGCGATGCCGCCGGCGGAAAGATGTAGGTGCCCCGGGACAGGTACTCCTTGATGATGTCGTTCTGGGTGGTGCCGGCGCAGCGGGTCAGGTCGGCGCCCTGCTCCAGCCCGACGGTGCCGTACAGGGCGAGCAGCCACATCGCCGGGGCGTTGATGGTCATCGAGGTGTTCGTGTCGGCGAGCGGGAGACCGTCGAAGAGCGTCCGCATGTCGCCGAGGTGGGCCACCGGCACACCGACCCGACCGACCTCGCCGGAGGCGAGTTCGTGATCCGGGTCGTACCCGGTCTGGGTGGGCAGGTCGAAGGCGACCGAGAGGCCGGTCTGCCCCTTCGCCAGGTTGCGGCGGAAGAGGGCGTTGGTCGCCGCGGCCGACGAGTGGCCGGCGTAGGTGCGCATCACCCACGGGCGGTCCCGCTCGGGCAGCCGCCCCGGGAATGCCGTCTCATCCATGGCCGGAGTCTAAGTTACCGTTCAGTAAAAGGAGCTGTGGAAAACCACACAGGTCCATGTCGCGGACGTCCGGGTGTCAAGTACGCGCAGTGGCGCTGACCGCCACACCCGGGGCAGCGTGGCCCTTGGCCAGGGCGCACACTGGACGTCATGGAAGACGAGCTGGCCATCTCCGTCCGGGGGTTACGCAAGGCGTACGGCGACAACGTCGCGGTGGCGGGCGTGGACCTCGACGTCCACCGTGGCGAGGTGTTCGCGTTGCTCGGCCCGAACGGCGCCGGCAAGACCACCACCGTGGAGATCCTGGAGGGCTACCGCCGCCGCGACGCCGGCGAGGTCTCCGTGCTCGGCGCCGACCCGGCCCATGCCGACGCAGGGTGGCGGTGCCGGGTGGGCATCGTGCTCCAGGGCACCGGCGAGTTCGACGAGCTGACAGTGGCCGAGGTGGTCCGGCACTTCTCCGGCTTCTACCCCGACGCCGACGACCCGGACAAGGTGATCGAGCGGGTCGGGCTGGCCGGCAAGGCGAAGGCCCGGACGCACACCCTCTCCGGCGGGCAGAAGCGCCGCCTGGACGTGGCCCTGGGCATCATCGGCCGTCCCGAGCTGCTCTTCCTCGATGAGCCGACCACCGGCTTCGACCCGGAGGCCCGCCGCGAGTTCTGGGAGCTGATCCGCGACCTCGCCGCGGCCGGCACCACAATCGTGCTCACCACCCACTACCTGGACGAGGCCGAGGCCCTCGCCGACCGGGTCGGCGTGATCGCCGGCGGTCGACTGGTCGAGGTCGCCGCACCCGACCGGCTGGGCAATCGACAGGAGTCCCTCGCGACGGTCTCCTGGCGTACCCCGGACGGGCTGTTGGAGCTTGCGCAAACCGCGACCCCGACGGCCTTCGTGGCCGACCTCGCCGCGCGCTACGGCGGCGAGGCCCCCGGGCTCACGGTGACCCGGCCGACCCTGGAGGACGTCTACCTCACCATGATCGGACACGCGCGATGACGACCACGACGAAGCCGGCCACGCCAGTGGCCGCGGCCCGCGGCCGACGGCCGGGTGCCGGTGCCCTCGCCCTGCGCCAGGGCCGGCTGGAGATCACCCAGTTCCTGCGCAGCAGGGAGTCGGTGGTCTTCACGATGGGCTTCCCGATCATCATGATCGTGATCTTCGCGTCGATCTTCCACGGCACGATCGGCGGCGGGGTCAAGTTCACGCAGTACTTCATCACCGGCATGATCGCGACCGGCCTGATGACTGTGAGCTTCCAGAACCTGGGCATCTGGATCCCGGTCGAGCGGGACCGGGGGGTGCTCAAGCGCTACCGGGGCACGCCCATGCCGAAGTGGGTCTGGTTCGCCGGCAAGGTGCTCATGGTGGTGGTGATCGGCATCGCCGAGACGGCGCTGCTGCTGGCCGTCGCGGTGGCGCTGTTCGACCTCGACCTGCCCGGCACCGCCGGGAAGTGGTTCACCTTCGGCTGGGTCGCCGTGCTCGGGGTGACCGCCTGCACCCTGGGCGGCATCGCCATCTCGTCGCTGGCCCGCAGCGCCCGCAGCGGCTCGGCGGTGGTCACCCCCGTCGCTCTGGTGCTCCAGTTCATCTCCGGGGTGTTCTTCGTCTTCACCGACCTGCCCACCTGGATGCAGCAGGTGGCGGCGCTGTTCCCGCTCAAGTGGATGTGCCAGGGGCTGCGGGCGGTCTTCCTGCCGGAGAGCTTCGGCGCCCAGGAGCCGGGCGGGTCGTTCGAGCTGGGCCGGGTGGCGCTGGTGCTCGGCCTGTGGTGCGTGATCGGCCTGGTGCTCTGCCTGACCACGTTCCGCTGGACCACCAAGCGCGACGGCTGAGCGGCCGACCGGGGCGGACGCCCGCCCCGGTCGCCACCACTCAGTACGTGTAGAAGCCCTTGCCGGTCTTGCGGCCCAGGTCGCCGGCCGTGACCATCCGCTGGAGCAACTCCGGCGGGAAGAACTTCTCGTCGGCGGTGTCGGTGTAGATGTTCTTCGAGGCGTGCAGCAGCACGTCCACGCCGGTCAGGTCGGTGGTGGCCAGCGGGCCCATCGCGTGCCCGAAGCCCAGCCGGCAGGCGGTGTCCAGGTCCTCCGCGGACACCACCCCGGCCTCGACCAGCTTGACCGCCTCCATCACCAGGGCGGAGATCAGCCGGGTCGTGACGAAGCCGGCGATGTCCCGGTTGACCACGACAACCGTCTTGCCGATCTCCTCGGCGAAGGCCCGCGCGGTGCCCAGCGTGGCATCGCTGGTCTTGTAACCGCGAACCAGCTCGCAGAGCTGCATCATCGGCACCGGGGAGAAGAAGTGGGTGCCGACGACCGCCTCGGGCCGCTCGGTCACCGCGGCGATCTGGGTGACCGGGATGGCCGAGGTGTTGGTGGCGAGCACCGCGTCGGCCTTGCAGATCTTGTCCAGGGCGCGGAACACCTCGTGCTTGATTTCCAGCCGCTCGAAGACCGCCTCGACCACGATGTCCGCGTCCGCCGCCGCCTCCAGGTCGGTGGTCGGGGTGATCCGGGCCAGCGTCGCCTCGACCTCGGACGCCTCGATCTTGCCCTTCTCGGCGAACTTCTCCAGCGACTTCCGGATGCCGCCGAGCCCACGGGTGGTGGCAGCCTCGTCCAGGTCGCGCAACGTCACCTGCCAGCCCGCCTGCGCCGCCACCTGAGCGATGCCGGAGCCCATCAGCCCGGCCCCGACGACCGCGAGTCGACCCGCCATCTACTTCTCCCTCGCTGCGATTGAGTGCCTGCAAACACCCTAGTCGGCGAGCCTGAACGATGACTAAGTGGCGGGGCGTCAGATCTCCAGTGCTGGCTCCTCCGGCGTGGTGCCCCGCTCGACGGCCACCCCGAGCGCCCGCAGGTCGGCCACGAAGTCCGGGTAGCCCCGGTCGACGTGATGCACGTGGGACACCTCGGTGACCCCCTGCGCGCACAGCCCGGCGATGATCAGCCCGGCACCGGCGCGGATGTCGGTCGCCTGCACCGGTGCGCCGGAGAGCCGACCCCGCCCCCGGACCACCGCGTGATGCCCATCGGTCTTGATGTCCGCGCCGAGCCGCATCATCTCGTTGGCGAACATGAACCGGCCGTCGAAGATGTTCTCGGTGATCAGGGAGGCACCGTCGCTGACGGCCGCCAGCCCGATCGCCATCGGCAGCAGGTCCGTGGCGAAGCCGGGGTACGGCAGCGTCACCACGTCCACCGCCCGGGGCCGCTCGTCCATTCGTACGCGGAAGCCGTCCCCCCGGGTCTCCACCAGTCCGCCGGCCGCCACCACCTTGTCCAGGGCGACCTCCAGGAAGGCCGGGTCCAGCCCGGTCACCGTCACGTCGCCCCGGGTCATCGCCGCGCCGAACGCCCAGGTGCCGGCGACGATCCGGTCCCCCACCGTGGCGTGACGCACCGGACGCAGACCGGGCACACCGGTGATCCGCAACGTCGACGTGCCCGCGCCGACGATGCGCGCGCCCATCTCGTTGAGCATCGTGCAGATGTCGACGATCTCCGGCTCCCGGGCCGCGTTGTCGATCATCGTGGTGCCCTGGGCCAGCACCGCCGCCATCACCAGGTTCTCGGTCGCACCGACGCTGGGAAAATCCAACACGATGTCCGCGCCACGCAGCCCGTGCGGGGCGGAGGCGATGACGAAACCGTGCTCACCGGAGATCTCCGCCCCCATCCGGGTCAGCCCGGAGACGTGCATGTCCAAGCCCCGCGACCCGATCGCGTCGCCGCCGGGATGGGCCACCCGCACGTACCCCCGACGGGCCAGCAGTGGGCCGAGCACGCAGATCGACGCGCGCAACCGTCGGACCAGGTCGTAGTCGGCCTCCGCGCCCGGCTGTTCGGGTACGTCGATCGTCACCGACCGGGACCGGGCCACGCCGCCACGAGCGACCATCGGGTCGACCGGGTCGTCCGCATCGAACTGGACGTCGCAGCCCAGCCGGCGCAGCACCTCCCCCATGATCGCGATGTCGGTGATCCGGGGGACGTTGGTGATCACGCTGCGGCCCGGCGCGAGCAGCGCGGCGGCCATCAGCTTCAACGCCGAGTTCTTGGCACCGACCACGTGCACGGTCCCGGCCAGTCGGGCGTCACCGTGGACCCGGATGACGTCGACATCGTTGACCGCCGGATCGCCGGCGTCGCCGGGGCCCACCACCACCGGCCAGCCGGCGGTGCTGTCCGGCCGCGCCGGGATCGTCAGGTCGGGAATCCGTAGGCTGTGCGTCATGGCCGTCCACCTCACGCGCATCTACACCAAGGCCGGCGACGCCGGCATGACCAGGCTGAGCAACAACGAGCAGGTGCCGAAGACCGATCCACGGATCGCCGCGTACGCGGATGTCGACGAGTGCAACGCGGCGATCGGCGTCGCGCTCGCGCTGGGAAACCTCGACGAGGAGCTTCGCGGCGTGCTGGGGTCGGTGCAGAACGACCTGTTCGACGTCGGCGCCGACCTGTCCACACCGGTCGAGCCGGAGCCGAAGTACCCGCCGCTGCGGGTGACCGAGGAGTACGTCGAGCGCCTGGAGGGCTGGTGCGACGAGTACAACGCACGCCTGAGCAAGCTCGACTCCTTCATCCTCCCCGGCGGCACCGCGGGCGCGGCGCTGCTACACGTGGCGCGGACCGTCGCCCGGCGTGCCGAACGGGCGGCGTGGGCGCTGGTCAGCCACGATCCGGAACGAACCAGCACGCTCCCGGCAAAGTATCTCAACCGGCTCTCCGATCTGCTCTTTATCCTGTCAAGAACGGCAAATCCGGCAGGAGATGTGCTATGGGTGCCGGGCGGCAAGCGCTGAACGTCGGCGCTCCGCACCACGTCGAGGTCTGGGTTCCCACTCTGACCGCCACCACGCGTAGCCAAGCCGTGATCGACGCGAGAAGGCGCGACTTAACAAAACCGGTAACGGCAGATGATCAAAGCCCGCGCCGGACCGACGCACAGTGGCAACGAAGGGTTTCCGGGGGAGCCCGCCCGGCGCAGGGATCAAGCCTGACCGCCCGGAGCCGGGCGGGCTCCCCCGGAAACCCCAAGCGCAACCGACGGGCAGCCTAAGCAGCCAGCCTCAGGCGGCAGGCCAATCCTGGGAGGCCATACGCGGCGAGACCGCCCCCGGAGGGGCGGCCTCGAGCCAGGAGAGAAAACCGGTCACTGTCGATCGCGCCATGGCGATCTCCACCGGTGCGTGGTTACTGGTACAGCGGAGGATCACCCAGTCGGCCGGCATGGAGAACCGTTCCTGACCTTCGGGCAACCGGCGGCGCTCCACAGCCAGCCCCTTGCGGGAGAGCACCCGCTTGGGTCGGATCGCGAAGCTGAACATCCGGTACCAACGCAGTTCGTCACCGGCGAACCGACCGAAGCCGGGTGACCAGCCGCGGCCGTCGAGCATGGTGGAGACCCGGACGCTGAGCCGGATGATGCCACCGCTGCGGGTGACCAGAGCTCGCCGGACGAAGAGGGTCAGAAGCGCGCCGAGGATGACGACGATGCCGATCCCGAATCCTTCGACGATCTCCATCCCCGGTGTGGCTCAGCGGCTCTGCGCGGAGACCGGGGTTGCGCTCTCGGCCAGCACTGTGACTCCGTCGGCGCTCACGGAGAGGAAGCCGCCGGCTACCTCGTAGGTGACCTGCTCACCGCCGGCGAGCTTGATGCGCACCTGGCCGGGCTCGGCGAGTTGACCGAGAAGCGGCGCGTGGCCCGGCAGGACACCGAGCTCGCCTTCGGTCGTCCGGGCGACGACCATCTCGGCGTCACCGGACCAGACCTTCTCCTCGACGGCGACGAGCTCGACGTGAAGCTGCTGTGCCACGCTGTCTCCTTGCTGCGGCTATGGATTGCCGAAAGTCTAGCCTGACGACGCGGCGCGCCCAACGCGGGTGGGGACAACGGCGCCCCGACTACTTGGCCTTGTTCACGAATTCCGGGTGCTCGAGCAGGAACGGGTCGAGTTGCTCGTTGTGCAGGGCTGTGAAGAAGTCCGGGACCCCCTCCTGGAACTGCTCGCCCAGGTACTTCTTACCGTCGTAGACCCCACCACCGGGGAGCTTGATCATCTCGATGGTGTTCGGGCGGATGTCCTTCAGGGCGAGCCCGAAGTCGACCACGCTGCTACCCCGACCGTTGAAGATCAGTGACTGGCCGGCGGCGCGGAGCACCTTGTCCAGCTTGATCGGGTTGGCCACCACGTCGGCGCCGAACGCCTGGCCGACCATGGCCTTGACGAACTGCTGCTGGTGGCGCTGCCGGCCGTAGTCGGAATCCGGGACGCCGTTCTTCGGGTAGCGCTGCCGAACGTAGTCCAACGCCTGCCACCCACTCAGGTGCCGGTTGCCCTTCTTGTAGAGCGCCTGTGGGCCGACGTAGCCCTCACCTCGGGTGTTGCCCGGCCGCGGTTTGCCGTCCGGCTGCTTGTGCTCGGACTTCACGTCGCGCTCGATGTACATGTCGACACCACCCATGGCGTCGACGATCTTCTGGAAGCCGGTGAAGTTGATGATCGCGCCGGCGTCGAAGCGCTTGATGCCTGTCACCTTCTGCACGGTGGTGGCCAGCAGCTCGAAGCCCCGTGCGGCGTCGGGGTTGGCCCCCGGGACCTTGCTGCCGAACGACATCGCGGCGTTGATCTTCGTGGTCTCGCCCGGGAAGTCGGCCTTCTTGAACTCCGGGATGCGCACGTAGAGGTCACGTGGCAGCGAGAACAGGTAGGCCCGGTCCATCGACGCCGGCACGTGCAGCACCATGATCGAGTCGGCCAGTGGCGCGGCCGTCGGCGTACGCGGGTCGATGCCGACGAGCAGGATGTTGAGCGGACCCTTGATATCGCTCTTCTTCGCCTGGGCACCCGCCGCCTGGTCGCCGAACAGGTCGGCCTTGCCGACAGCTCCCTCGTAGCGGGCCATGAGCACCTCGGTGCCGACCAGCACAGCGCCGCTGAGCACGGTCAGCACGGTGCCGAACACCGTGCAGATCCTGGCCCACCGCGGCACACCTCGCCAGATGGACGGCTTGCGGCCACTCTTGCCGGCCTTACCCACGAGCATCTCCGTTCGTTACGCCCACGACGAGGAAGACGGGCGCACGTCGTCGAAAGGTTGCAAATATCAACGCTCGTTCAGGTGAGCGCGGATCGAACCGTAGCTCGGGAGCCTCGGGAGTGACGACCACGAGTAACGGACCGCGACGATGGTAAGGCGCGAACATGAACAAAAGACTGCCCCGGCATTGCCGGGGCAGTCTTTTTGCTACGGGAGATGAGAGCTGGGTCAGCTCTTCATCAGCTCCTCAGCCTTGCGCTCCAGGTCCTCGAGACCGCCGCACATGAAGAACGCCTGCTCGGGGAAGTGATCGTACTCACCCTCGCTGATCTTGCGGAACGCCTCGATGGTCTCCTTGATCGGGACCGTCGAGCCCGGCACGCCGGTGAACTGCTCCGCCGCGTAGGTGTTCTGCGAGAGGAAGCGCTCGATCCGCCGGGCACGAGCCACGGTGATCTTGTCTTCCTCGGAGAGCTCCTCGATACCGAGGATGGCGATGATGTCCTGCAGGTCGCGGTAGCGCTGCAGGATCCGCTTCACCTCGGTGGCCACCTGGAAGTGCTCGGGGCCGACGAACTCCGGAGCGAGGATCCGGGACGAGGACGCCAGCGGGTCCACGGCCGGGTAGATGCCCTTGTCGGAGATCGACCGCTCCAGGTTGGTGGTCGCGTCCAGGTGGGCGAACGTGGTGGCCGGGGCGGGGTCGGTGTAGTCGTCCGCCGGCACGTAGATCGCCTGCATCGAGGTGATGGCCTGGCCCCGGACGGAGGTGATCCGCTCCTGGAGCTCGCCCATCTCGTCGGCCAGGGTCGGCTGGTAACCCACGGCGCTCGGCATACGGCCGAGCAGGGTGGACACCTCCGAACCGGCCTGCGTGAAGCGGAAGATGTTGTCGATGAAGAGCAGCACCTCCTGCTTCTTCACGTCGCGGAAGTATTCCGCCATGGTCAGCGCGGAGAGCGCCACCCGCAGCCGGGTGCCCGGCGGCTCGTCCATCTGGCCGTAGACCAGCGCGGTCTTGTCGATGACGCCGGACTCGGTCATCTCGGCGATGAGGTCGTTGCCCTCACGGGTGCGCTCACCCACGCCGGCGAACACCGAGGTACCACCGAAGTTGCGGGCAACCCGGGTGATCATCTCCTGGATGAGCACCGTCTTGCCCACGCCCGCGCCGCCGAACAGGCCGATCTTGCCGCCCTTGACGTACGGGGCGAGCAGGTCGATGACCTTGATGCCGGTCTCCAGCATCTCGGTCTTCGGCTCCAGGTCCGCGAAGGCCGGGGCCTTGCGGTGGATACCCCAGTGGTCGTCCGGGGTCAGGGTCTCGCCCTCTTTGAGGTTGAGCACCTCGCCGATCGCGTTGAACACGTGGCCCTTGACCGCGTCGCCCACGGGCACCGTGATCGGCTCGCCGCGGTCACGCACCTCCGCGCCGCGGACCAGGCCGTCCGTCGGCTGCATCGAGATGGCACGGACCAGGTTGTCACCCAGGTGCTGGGCGACCTCCAGGGTCAGCGTCTTCTCACCGCCGGACAGGCTCACGTCAACGTTCAGGGCGTTGAACAGGGCCGGCATGGCGTCGCGCGGGAACTCGGCGTCGACGACCGGGCCGATGACCCGGACCACGCGACCCGTGGCCGTCTTGGTCTCTACTGGTGCAGTCATCACACTTCACTTCCCGACGCGGCCAGCGCGTTGGCGCCGCCGACGATCTCGCTGATCTCCTGGGTGATACCGGCCTGGCGGGCCGAGTTCATCTCGCGCGTGTACTTGTCGATCATGTCTTCGGCATTGTCGGTGGCGGACTTCATGGCCCGCCGCCGTGCCGCCGACTCGCTAGCCGCCGACTCGATCAACGCCGCGTAGATCCGCGTGTTGATGTAGCGCGGCAGGAGCGCGTCGAGCAGCGCCTCCGCCTCCGGCTCGAACTCGTACGCCGGCAGCAGCCCCTCGGAGCGCGGCCGGTCCTCCACCTGCATCGGACCGATGACCTTGGTGACCGGGTTCTGCGTCATCAGCGAGTGGAACTCGGTGTAGACGATGTGCAGCTCGTCGACGCCGAGCACCCCGTCCGCTCCGGCGCCGCCGTCGGCGTCGTCCGCACCGGCCGTGAACGCCTTGATCAGCGTCTCACCGACGGCGCGGGCGTCCTCGAACGACGGCTGCTCGCTGAAGCCCGTCCAGTTGGCCTCGATCGGCCGCTCGCGGAACCGGTAGAACCCGACGCCCTTACGCCCGATGACGTAGAGCACCGGCTCCTTGCCGTCCGCCTTGAGCCGCGCGATCAGCGACTCCGCCATCCTGATCGCGTTGGAGCTGTAGCCGCCGGCCAGGCCACGGTCACTGGTGACCAACAGGACGCCGGCCCGCCGCACCCGCTCGCGCGGGGTCAGCAGCGGGTGGTCGATCCGCGCGTTGGACGCCAGCGCCGTGAGCACGCCGGTGATGGCCTGGGCGTACGGCAGGGACGCCTGCACCCGGGCCTGAGCCTTGGCGATCCGGCTCGTCGCCACGAGCTCCATCGCCTTGGTGATCTTCTTCATCGACTTCGCCGAGCGGATTCGTTGACGAAGAACGCGTACCTGGGCCGCCATCGGATCAGCTCTCGGCCGGGCGGTCGGTCGTGCCGTCGCGGAAGCGGGTCACCGTCTCGCGGTTCTCGTCGCCCTCGAGCGGCGCGGCCGGCGCGTCGTTGATCTTGCGCTCGTCCTCCTTGCCGAGGAAGACCTGCTTGAACTCGGCGATCGCCGTGTCCAGGGAGCCGATGATGTCGTCGTTCCACTGGTTGTCGGCGATCCCGGCCAGCACACCCTCGTGCTTGTGCCGCAGGTACTGGAGGAACTCCGACTCGAAGCGTCGTACCTCGCCGACCGGAATGTCGTCCAGCTTGCCCTCGACGCCGGACCAGACCGAGACGACCTGCTCCTGCACTGGGTACGGCGAGTAGTTCGGCTGCTTGAGCAGCTCCACCAGGCGGGACCCACGGTTCAGCTGGTTCTGCGAGGCCCGGTCCAGGTCGGAGGCGAAGGCGGCGAACGCCTCCAGCTCGCGGTACTGGGCCAGGTTGAGTCGCAGCGAACCGGAGACCTTCTTCATCGGCTTCACCTGCGCGGCGCCACCGACCCGGGAGACCGAGGTGCCGACGTTGATCGCCGGCCGGACGCCCTGGTTGAACAGGTCCGTCTCCAGGAAGATCTGACCGTCGGTGATCGAGATGACGTTGGTCGGGATGAAGGCCGAGATGTCGTTGGCCTTCGTCTCGATGATCGGCAGACCGGTCATCGAGCCGCCACCCAGCTCGTCGGAGAGCTTCGCGCAGCGCTCCAGCAGGCGGGAGTGCAGGTAGAAGACGTCACCCGGGTACGCCTCACGGCCCGGCGGGCGACGCAGCAGCAGCGACACGGCGCGGTACGCCTCGGCCTGCTTGCTCAGGTCGTCGAAGACGATCAGAACGTGCTTGCCGCCGTACATCCAGTGCTGCCCGATGGACGAGCCGGTGTACGGGGCGATGTACTTGAAGCCGGCCGGGTCGGACGCCGGGGAGGCGACGATGGTGGTGTATTCCATCGCGCCCGCCTCTTCCAGCTGGCCCTTGATCGAGGCGATCGTGGAGCCCTTCTGGCCGATGGCGACGTAGATGCAGCGGACCTGCTTCTTCGGGTCGCCGCTGCGCCAGTTGTCCCGCTGGTTGAGGATGGCGTCCAGCGCGACAGTGGTCTTGCCGGTCTTCCGGTCGCCGATGATCAGCTGCCGCTGGCCCCGGCCGATCGGCGTCATGGCGTCGATCGCCTTGATACCGGTCTGCAGCGGCTCGAACACCGACTGCCGGGCCATCACGTTCGGAGCCTGCAGCTCCAGCTCGCGGAAGCCCTCGTTGGCGATGTCGCCGAGCCCGTCGATCGGCTGGCCGAGCGCATCGACCACGCGGCCGAGGAAGGCATCGCCGACCGGAACGGAGAGCACCCGGTCGGTGCGCTTGACGCGCTGCCCCTCCGCCAGCTTGGCGGAGTCACCGAGAACGACGACGCCGATCTCCCGGACGTCGAGGTTCAACGCCACGCCCAGGGTGCCGTCCTCGAACTCCAGGAGCTCGTTGGTCTTGGTCGAGGGCAGGCCCTCGACGTGGGCGATGCCGTCGCCAGTGTCGGCGACGGTGCCGACCTCCTCGCGGGAGACGTCGGACGAGTAGGAGGAGACGTAGCGCTCCAGGGCGCCGCGGATCTCCTCCGTCGAGATGGTCAGCTCGGCCATCCTCTGCTTCCTTAAAATTCAGGGGCCCGGGATACCTAGTACCAACCGGTCCGAATGGCGTCTGTCAATCCGGGCGCTGGGCGGCAGAGCCGCCCGACTGGGCGGCGCAGCCGCTCAGCCGCTGGGCGGCGGAGCCGTTCAGCGCTTCGCGAGCGCGTTGCGGCTCTCGTTGAGGCGGCGCAGGATGGTGCCGTCGTACAGGTCGGAACCGACCCGGACGCTCACGCCACCCAGGACGGCGGGGTCGACCGTCTGCTTGACGGAGACCTCTCGACCGTATATCGCGGTGAGGCTCGCACCCAGCCGGTGCTCGTCCTCGTCACTCAACGGGGCCGCGACGGTCACGTATGCCACCTGCCGGTCACGCCGGTCGGCGGCGAGCTCGACCAGCCGGGTGAGCGCCCCGCTGAAGGAGCGTCCCCCGAACCCGCTCAACGCCACCTCGACGAGGCGGACAGTGACCGGGCGGGCCTTGTCGGCGAGCAGCTCGCGGGCCAGGGTGGCCCGCTGCTCGACCGGGGCGACCGGGTCGGCGAGCGTGTTGCTCAGCGCCGACTGACCGGCCACTACCTGACCGAAGCGGAACAGCTCGTCCTCGACCTCGCCCAGCTCGCCGGCCTTGTCGGCGCTGGCGAGCAGCGCCTCCACGCCCAGCCGCTCGGCACCGCCGAGAAGCTCCGACGGTGCCGACCAACGGCCGGACACCAGCGTCACGAGCAGGTCGAGCGCGTCCGCGCCGATCCGCCCACCCAGCATGTCGCCGAGCAGAGCGCCGCGATCCTCACCGGAACGAGCCGGCTCGGACAGCGCCCGGCGCAGCCGCGGCTCACGCCGCAGCAGACTCGCCACGGAGAGGATGGCGTCGGCGGTGGAGGCCACCGCCGACGGCTCCGCGCCGCGGACGTACGCGTCGAGGCGCTCGGCCGCGACCTTGTACGACTCCCGGCTGGCGGCCTGCATCAGCGGGCCCCCGTGCTCTCGAGGCCGCTCAGGAACCGGTCCACGGTGCCCTTGCGCCGCGCCTCGTCGGCAAGCGACTCGCCAACGATCTTGCTGGCCAGGTCCACCGCGATCGTGCCGACCTCCGTGCGCAGCTCGCGCACGATGGTGGCCCGCTCGGCGGCGAGCGCGTCCTTACCCGCCTGGATGACCCGGTCGGACTCTTCCCGCGCCTTGGCGAGGATGTCCTGTCGGATCCCCTCGGCGTCGGCCCGCGCGTCGTCACGGATCTTGGCGGCGTCGGTCCGGGCCTCAGCGAGCTGGGCACGGTACTGCTCGAGCAGCTGGTTCGCCTCGGCCTGAGCGGCCTCGGCGCGCTTGATGCCGCCCTCGATCGCGTCGACCCGAGCCTGGAACGTCTGCTCCATGCGCGGGAAGACGAACTTCATCAGCACGTAGCAGAGCACGGCGAAGGCGACCGAACCGACCACGATCTCCTGCCAGAGCGGGATGATCGGGTTGTGGGTCGACTCACCACCCTCAGCGGCGAGGAAATACATGGTTACCTCCCGGTCAAAGGGTGGATCAGGCTGCGGAGCCGGCCCAGATGAAGCCGAAGGCGATGCCCAGCAGCGCGAGCGCCTCGATGACGGCGAAGCCGATCCAGACGTACGGCAGGGTCATCCGCGACGACTCCGGCTGGCGGGCGGTCGACTGGATGTAGGCGGCGAAGACCAGGCCAACGCCGATGCCCGGGCCGATGGCGGCGAGACCGTAGCCGATGGCAGCGGTGCTACCGGTGACCTCGGCGAGAACGCTAGCGTCCATTGGTGTGGTTCCTCCTGGTTATCACGCGTGACTCTCACGCGGGACGACAACGGATGGTGCGGGTGGATCAGTGCTCTTCGGCGAGCGCGCCCTGCACGTAGCTGGCGGTGAGGACGGTGAAGACGTAGGCCTGCAGGCAGATCACCAGGAACTCGAGGAAGGTGAGCGCGATGGTCATCACCCAGGAGAGCACCGAAACGGGGGCCAGCCAGGCGTTGGCGCTCAGCATCGCGAAGCCGCCGAGCGTGAAGACCAGCAGGAGCATGTGACCGGCGAACATGTTCGCGAAGAGACGAACCGCGAGCGAGAACGGCCGGACGATGAAGGTGGAAAAGAGCTCGATCGGGATCAGCAGCGGCAGGATGTACCAGGGTGCCGGCGGGATCAGCGAGTTCTTGAAGTATTTGACGAAGCCGTGCTGCTTGATGCCGATGTAGTTGAACAGCACGTAGCTGATGATCGCGAGGATCGCCGGGAAGGCGATGTGCGAGTTCGGCGAGATCTGGAAGAACGGGATGATCGCGAACGCGTTCGTCAACAGCACGAAGCAGAACAGCGTCGTGAAGTACGGCGCGAACCGCACACCCGCGTGACCGATCATCTCGACCGCGATGTTGTTGCGCACGAAGCCGTAGATCGACTCGGCGAACCACTGCTTCTTGGTCGGCACCAACTGCGGGTTCCGGTAGCTCGCCAGGAAGAAGATGATCAGGACGCCGACCGCGATCCAGACCATCGCCGTGATCTTGGTGAACCAGTAGGAGTCGTGCGCACCCCAGGGCAGGATGCTGGGCAGGTAGAAGTCCTCCACCGTGGGTGGGAATGCCGCCTGGCCCGCTGCCAGAACGTTCGCCTGTCCGAACACCGCGTCCCTTCCTAAGTAGGCGTGCCGAGTCGGCGGATGACCAGGATGATGCCCCCAGCCATACCGAGCACGACGCCGATCCCGGTGGCGACGCCGCCGGTGTCGAGCCACTGGTCAACCAGCCAGCCGATGAAACCCCACACGAGCATGCCTCCGATGAGGTAGCTGAGCGCGGTCCAACCCTGACCGGCACCGGACGGATAATCGTCCGGTTCACCGGCGGGACGGGGGGTTTGGTCACCAGCCATGACGGGGCGAACGATATCAGCCGGGAAGACGAGGCTGTGCCTCACCCCCCGCACAACCGTGGTTGTGTGGGCTTCTCGTGGGCGCCGTCGTCTGTGGGCACGCTACTCCCCTTCCGCCCGTCGGAAAATGACCGGAGGCCGACACATTGCCGCGCGTCCGAAAGGTGGGACGACCGCCAGGTCAGCTGTGCACCCGACGCGCGTGCACAGTGGTGAGCCACCAGATGTGCACCGCAGTCCACACTGCCACCCCGGCGACGATGCCGAGGCAAAGAGGGATCAACCCGGGCCAACCGGTCGACGCCACCGCCACCATCACCACACCCAACAGGCTGAACTTCAGCACGTACAGGCCCAGGCCCAGCGGCAGCAGCAACTGCGGGTTGATCCGGTCGGCCCGGGCCAGCACCACAGTGGTGAGGGTGTAGCTGAGCACTGTGACGCCCACGCCGGCCGCCGCGCCGAGCGCTGCCGTCGCGCCGCCGGTCACCCCGCCCACCACCGCGGCGACCGCGGCCAGCGCCGCGGACGCCCCGAGCAACACCGGCAGGTGCCGCAGCCGCCACCGCCGGTCGGTGTCCGGCTCGACCACCCCGGGCTCAGCCACGGGGGTACGCCGGGAACGTCGCGACCAGCTCGGCCACCTCGGCACCGAGCCGGGTCAACTCGTCAACCCCGCCCGGAGCCCCGGGGTCGGTGCGCACCGCACGGGCGATCAGGCTCGCCACCTGGCGCAGCTCCCCCTCGCGCATCCCCTGCGTGGTGACACTCGGCGTGCCCACCCGGATGCCGGAGGCCACGATCGGGGGCTGCGGGTCGTACGGGATGGCGTTCTTGTTCAGGGTGATCGACGCGGCGTCGCAGCGGCGCTCGGCCTCGGTGCCGGTCACCCCCAGCTCCCGCAGGTCGATCAGGGCGAGGTGGGTGTCGGTGCCACCGGACACCGGGCGCATCCCCTCGTCGGCCAACCCGGCGGCGAGCGCCTGGGCGTTGCTGACCACCTGCCGGGCGTACGTCTGGAACTCCGGCTGGGCGGCCTCGCGCAGCGCGACCGCCTTGGCGGCGACCGCGTGCATCAGCGGGCCGCCCTGGGTGAACGGGAAGACCGCCTTGTCGATCCGCTGAGCCAGCGACTCACGGCACAGGATCATGCCGCCGCGCGGGCCGCGCAGCACCTTGTGAGTGGTGGCGCAGACGACGTCGGCGTACGGCACCGGGGACGGGATCGCCCGGCCGGCGACCAGGCCGATGAAGTGCGCCGCGTCCACCATCAGGTACGCGCCGACCTCGTCGGCGATCTCCCGGAAGCGCGCGAAGTCGATCAGGCGCGGGTACGCGGTGGCCCCACAGATGATCAGCTTGGGTTGGTGTGCCCGCGCCAGGTCCCGTACCTCGTCGTAGTCGATCTGCTCGGTGTCCGACCGGACCGGGTAGCCGACCGGGTGGAACCACTTGCCGGAGAAGTTCACCCGGCTGCCGTGGGTGAGGTGCCCGCCGTGCGGCAGGTCCATCGCCAGCACCGTGTCCCCCGGCTGCACCAGCGCGGCGTACGCGGCCAGGTTGGCGCTCGCCCCGGAGTGCGGCTGGAGGTTGGCGTGCTCGGCACCGAAGAGCTCCTTGGCCCGGGCGATGCCGATCTCCTCGGCCCGGTCCACCTCGGCGCAGCCGCCGTAGTAGCGCCGGCCCGGGTAACCCTCGGCGTACTTGTTGGTCAGCGTCGAACCGAGCGCCGCCAGCACCGCCGGCGAGGTCAGATTCTCGCTGGCGATGAGCTGCAGGCCGCCCCGCAACCGGTCCAGCTCGCCGAGGACCACCCCGGCGATCTCCGGATCGGTGGCCCTGAGCTGCGCAAAATCCGGCCCCCAGAAGGTGCTCGTCTCAGTCTCCACAGCGAACGAGTCTAGGGGGCAGCAGACTGGGACCCGTGAGATGCCTCGTCACCGGAGCGACCGGCTACATCGGCGGGCGGCTGACGCCGCTGCTGCTCGCCGACGGGCACACCGTGCGCTGCCTCGCCCGCAAGGCGGTGCGGCTGCGTGACGTGCCCTGGGCCTCGGCGGCCGAGATCGTCGAAGGAGACCTGAGTCGACCGGAGACGCTGTCCGCCGCGTTCGCCGACGTGGACGTCGCGTACTTCCTGGTGCACTCGCTGGGCCGACCCGACTTCGAGGCGGCCGACCGTACGGCCGCGACCAACTTCGCGGCGGCGGCACGCGCGGCCGGCGTACGCCGGATCGTCTACCTGGGCGGCCCGGAGCCGGCGTCCGACGCGGAGGTGCCGTCCCCGCACCTGCGGTCCCGCGCCGAGGTGGGCCGGATCCTGCTGGCCAGCGGGGTGCCCACGGCGGTGCTCCGCGCCGCGGTGATCATCGGGTCCGGCTCGGCGTCGTTCGAGATGCTGCGCTACCTGACCGAACGGCTGCCCGCCATGATCACTCCGCGCTGGGTCCGCAACCGGATCCAACCGATCGCGGTCCGCGACGTGCTGCGGTACCTGGCCGGCTGCGCCGACCTGCCGGCCGAGGTCAACAGGGGCTTCGACATCGGCGGGCCGGACGTGCTGACATTCCGCGAGATGATGCAGCGGTACGCGAGGGTGGCCGGGCTGCGCCGCCGGGTCATCGTGCCGGTCCGTCCGCTCACCCCGTCGCTCTCCTCGCACTGGGTCGGTCTGATCACCCCGGTGCCGAACAAGATCGCCCGTCCGCTGGTGGAGAGCCTGATCCACGAGGCGGTCGCCCACGAACACGACATCGCCCGCTACGTGCCCGACCCGCCCGGCGGTCTTACCGGCTTCGACGAGGCGGTGGCGCTGGCGCTGGCCAAGGTGCGCGACGCCCAGGTGGAGACCCGCTGGTCCACCGCGAGCGGCCCGGACGCGCCCGCCGAGCCGTTGCCCACCGACCCGGACTGGTCCGGCGGCACCGTCTACACCGACGTCCGGGAGCGGGCGGTTGACGCGACACCCGCGGCGCTCTGGCTGGTCGTCGAGGGCGTCGGCGGCGAACACGGCTGGTACTCGTTCCCGCTGGCCTGGTCGATCCGAGGCTGGCTGGACCGGCTGGTCGGCGGGGTCGGGCTACGGCGGGGCCGACGCGACCCGCACCGCCTCCAGGTCGGTGAGGCGCTGGACTTCTGGCGGGTCGAGGAGATCGTCCCGGGCGAGTTGCTGCGACTGCGCGCCGAGATGCGGCTGCCCGGCCGGGCCTGGCTGGAGATGCGGGTACTGCCGGGCAGCGGCGGCCGCAGCCTCTACCAGCAGCGCGCGGTCTTCCTGCCGCGCGGCCTGGCCGGACACGCCTACTGGGGGTCGGTGGCGCCGTTCCACGCGGTGGTCTTCGGCGGAATGGTCCGCAACATAGCCCGCAACGCCGAACAAACCCGCTGACCGCCCGGGTCAGTTGCCGGCTTGGGGTTGGGTTTGGAAGGCGGCGCGTTCGCTGGGCGGGACGAAGTCGCGGACCGGTTGGTCGCGCAGGGCGAAGGCGAGCACCTCACCTACCGCGTTCACCATCTCGGCCTGCACCGCCTGACCGACCGCGTCCCGGGGATCGTCCGGGTTCGCCGCCATCGAGGCGACCGCGAGCTGCGGCGTGAACGCCACCACCGTCTCCGTCTCGTACCGTTCCGAGCTGCCGGTCTTGCCCGCCACCGGACGGCCGAGCTTCGCCCGCAGGCCCGGTGCGGTGGCACCGTCGCAGCGCCCGTACATCGACTGGTCCCCGACCGGGCAGCGGGCCGCGTCGGTGGCCGCCCGTGCCACGTCGGCGTCGAGCACCTGTCGGCAGTCCGGCCTGGCGGCGTCGACCGGCCGGCCGCCCGAGTCGGTGATCGAGACCACCGGCAGCGGCGCGCACCAGGTTCCCTCGGCCGCCACCGTGGCGTACGCGCTGGCCAGGTCCAACGGGGTGGTCGCGGCCACGCCCAGGGTGAACGGGCCCCAGTCCTTCGCGCCGTAGCGGGCCAGCTTGGCATCGGACTCGGCCCGCAGCACGATGCCGAGTCGCTCGGCCATCTCCACCACCCGGTCGGCGCCGACCTTCTCGGTGAGCCAGGCGAAGTACGTGTTCACCGAGCGGCCGAACGCGCTCCACATGGTGCGGGGGCCGTCCATCGACGACGGGCTGGCGTTCGCCGGGCACCACCGCCCGTCGCAACTCGCCGCCCCGGTCACCGGGAAGCGGGTGAGCAACTGGGTCGGCGCCACGAAGTCGGTCGACAGCGGCAGGCCGGACTCCAGCGCGGCCAGCAGGGTGAAGAGCTTGAACGTCGAGCCGCCCTGGTACCCCTCGATCGCGCCGCCGCCGGCGATCAACTGGTTGACGGTGTTCGGGCGGTTCTTCTGCCCGACCGGGTTGTCCGCCACGCTGTACGTGCGGTTCACCGACATCGCCAGCACCCGCCCGGTGCCCGGTTGCACCACGGCGGTGGGCACCGCCTCGGCCCTGGTCGTCGGATAGATCTTCAACACCTGCTCGGTGGTGGCCCGCTGCACGCCCGGGTCCAGTGACGACACGATGGAGAAGCCGCCCCGGCGCAGCGTGCGCTGTCGCTCGTCGGCGGTCGCCCCGAACGCGGACTGGCTGCTCCACCAGCGGGTGAACCAGTCGCAGAAGAAGCCCCAGTCGTTGTGCGCGTCGGGCACGCCCGTGCAGTCGTTCGGGGTTTCGCTGGGCCGCAGTTGCAGGGGTTCGGCGGACGCCGCCGCGGCCGCGTCCGCCGGCACCTGCCCCGACTCCACCAGCCGCTCCAACACGTACGACCGCCGGACCACCGCGCTGTCGGCGTCGCCGTTGATCGGATCGTCGCTGTCCGGCGAACGCACCAGGCCGGCGAGCAGTGCCGCCTGGGCCAGGGTCAGCTCGGCCGGGGACCGGGAGAAGTACCGCTTGCTGGCCGCCGCGATGCCGTACGCCCCGGCGCCGAAGTAGGCGATGTTGAGGTAGCGGGTCAGGATCTCGTCCTTGTCGAGCTCCCGCTCCAACGCGAGCGCGTACCGCATCTCCTGGAGTTTGCGGACGGTGGTGAGTTCGGTGGCAGCGTCCCGTTGCGTCTCGGTCAGCCGGGGGTCGTTGCTGAGCACGTTGCGGACGTACTGCATGGTCAGCGTGGAGGCGCCCTGCCGGGTCCGGCCGTCGCGCTTGTTGACTGTGAACGCGCGCACGACGCCCCGCAGGTCGACCCCGCTGTGCTGGTAGAACCGGACGTCCTCGGCGGCCACGATCGCTTGGCGCATCACCGGGGCCACCTCGTGCAGCGGCACGTCCACCCGGTCCTCCTGGTAGAAGGAGGTGATCAGGGTGGTGCCGTCGTTGGCGTAGAGGTTGGAGCGCTGCGCGGTGGGCGGCGTACGGAGTGTGTTCGGCAGCTCCGAGTACGGCGTCGACAGGGCGCTGAAGCCGATTCCGAAGACCAGGGCCGCGGGCAGTGCGGCGGCGGCCAGCGCCAACCCGGCCAGCACTCCGGCGATCACCACGGTCAGCAGTTTGTCGAGTTGGGCCCGGATCATCAGCTCTCCCCGCAGGAGCCGGTCACGCTAGGACCCGTTCAGAATGACCCGGAACACCCCTTTGGCCCCGGGTTTTCCCCAAACCCGGAGGAAACTCGCACCACGCTCAGGGCAGCAGCGCGCCGGCCAGCGGGTGGACCGTCTCCTCGATCTCGTCGGCGACCCGGCTGAAGCACTGGTCGCCACGACCCCACGGGTCGTCCAGATCATCGGTGGCCAGCGCCGAAGCGCCCAGCCGCGCGTCGTGAGCCGCCGCCACCAGGGCCACTCCCCGGGCGTACACGGCCTCCGGGGTGGCGTCGCCCGACGGCAGCGCGGCGGCGTCCACCGCGGCCAGCAACCGACCGAACTCGCCAAGCACGAACGTGCGGGCCGCCGCGTCCGGACGAAGCGCCACCACGTACTCCTGCTGGTCGGCGGTGGCGGTCAGGACCAGGTCGGCGGCGTCGATGTGGTCCGAGCGCAGCTTGCGCGCGGCGAACCCCTCCACCTCACCACCACGGCCGGTGACCTGCCGCGCTGCCGGCGGGTTCATCTCCTCGCCGGCGTGCCAACCACCAGTGCCGGCGCTGTGACTGTGCACCAGCTCCTCGGCCTGAGCCGGGTCCTGCGCACGCCGGGTAAGCCGCTCCCGCACCGCCAGGGCGAGCAGCCGCTCCGCCATCGGCGAACGGCAGATGTTGCCCATGCAGACGTGCAGAACCGTGAACGGGGGCACTCAGACCGCCCGCCCGTCGACGAGATCCGGAACCACGTCGCGCAGCTTCTCCAGGGGGATCGCCCCGGCCCGCAACAACTGCGGCACCTCACCGGTCAGATCCACGATCGTGCTGGGCACCGGGTCCGGGCAGGGCCCGGCCTCCAGATAGGCCCGCACCGAGTAGCTGAGCTGGTCACGCGCCTCGTCGGCGGTGACCGCGGCCGGCTGGCCGGTCTTGTTGGCCGACGAGACCGCCATCGGACCGGTCTCGCGCAGCACCTCCAACGCCACCGGGTGCAGCGGCATCCGCACCGCCACAGTGCCGGTCTTGTCGCCCAGGTCCCACTGCAGGCTCGGCGAGTGCTCGACCACGATCGTCAGCGCACCCGGCCAGAACGCCTCCACCAGGTCCCGTGCGGCAGTGGGCAGCGAGAAGACCAACCCGTCGAGGGTGTGCCGCGAGCCGATCAGCACCGGCGGCGGCATCTGCCGACCCCGGCCCTTGGCATCGAGCAGCGCCTTCACCGCGTACGGGGTGAACGCATCCGCGCCGATCCCATACACGGTGTCCGTCGGGAGAACGACCAGCTCGCCGTTCTTGACCGCCTCGATCGCCGCAGCGATGCCGCGGTCCCGATCGGCGGGCGACCGGCAGTCGTAGAGCATCACGAGGAGTCAGTCTGCCACGCCGCCCCGATCGGGGCGTGCTGGCCGTCCGCCCGTCGGGACGCGGTCGCGTAGCGGGGACGCCCGGTGAGGTCCGGATGCTCCGCGACAGCGGTGAAGCCGCCGTCCTGGGCGAGCAGTGCGGGCACCGCAGCGCCGTGGGTGTCGTCGTGCTCGACGCCGAACACACCCCCCGGGCGCAACAGCACCGCCGCCCGCGCGACGACCGGCCGGATCACCACCAGACCGTCCGCGCCGCCGAAGACCGCCTCCGCCGGGTCGTGCCCGGCCACCTCGAGCGGGACCACCACGTCGTCCGGGACGTACGGCGGGTTGCAGAGCAGCACGTCCACCCGGCCCACCAGCTCCGCCAGCAGGTCCGGCGCGGTCACGTCGGCCTCGACCACCTCGATCGGCCGGTCCCCCGCCGCCGCCCGCTCCGCCGCGTTGCGCCGCAGCCAGGCCAGCGCCGCCGGGGACCGCTCCACAGCGATCACCCGTGCCCCCGGCAGCTCCTGAGCCACCGCCAGCGCGATCGCGCCCGACCCGCTGCACAGGTCCACCACCACCGGGTCGGGCCGGCCCTGCGCCTGCTCGACGCCCCAGCCGGCCAACAGCTCGGTCTCCGGCCGGGGCACGAAGACACCCGGGCCGACCGACAGCTCCAGGTGCCGGAACCCGGCCCGACCGGTCAGGTGCTGCAACGGCTCACGCGCGGCGCGGCGGCGCGTCAACTCGTCGAGCCGCACCAGCTGGTCGTCGCCGAGGTCGTCGGCGAGAGCCAGCCGACCCCGGGGAACCCCCAGCACGTACGCCGCCAGCACCTCGGCCTCCACCCGGGCGGAGCCGACCCCGGCGGCGGCGAGCGCGCGGGCCGCTCGGGCCACCGCGGCGGACGGCCGGAGGGGGCCTGTCCCTTCGGGGGGGTGTTGCGGCAAAGTACTCACGACATAATCATGAAGCGTCGCGGGCGACGTGACGAACAGGTGCGCGCAGGCGCGCACGACAGGAGGTTGGCGGGTGGGCTGGCTCGACCGGGTCGATGACCAGGTTGACGCCCTCACGCACGCCCGGGCGTTGCAGGAGGCCAGCCGCTCCGCGGAGGCGTACGTCCTGCTGGAGCGTGTGATCCGCACCACCACCGACCCGGCGGCGCGGGCGGACGCGATGGTGCAGCGCCTCTCCGCGCTGATCAATCTCGGTCGGACCGCGGAGTTCACCCGGGCCATCGAAGAGGCGTCGGCGGCGGTCCGCGACCTCGCCGAGCCCTATCTGCACGGTCACCTCAACGCGCTTGCCGCGCTCGCCGCGCACCACCAGGGCGCACTGGACCGCTGCGTCATGCACCTCGTCCGAGCGGCCCGGGCGCTGGGCGCCGTCGCCGACCCGGACCGGGACACCGCCTGGGGCTGGCACGACCTGGCCATGGCCTACAGCTACCTCAGCTTCCACGGGTACGCCCTGGGCGCCATCGAGCGGGCCCGGCAGCTCGGGCTGACCGCCGGGATCCCGGAGGAGACGTTCGCCGCGCCCGGCATCCGGCTGCGCAACGCCGTGGCCCTGGACCACAACGGCGACAGCGACGGTTGTCTGCGGGTGCTCCGGGACGTGGCCGCCGACCTGACCCGCTTCGTCCGCGCCGGGCGGGCCAGCCAACTACGCCCGAGCAGCCTCGCGGCGTACGGCTACGCGGCGGCCCGGCAGGCCGCGCTCGGCGACCAGGTGGCCACCGAAGGCCCCGAGCCGGCCCGGTTGATCAGCCACGGTGGCGACAGCGCCCGCGCCCGTGACCTGCGTCAGCTCGGGCAGGTCTGCCTCGCCGTCGCCGACGGTAGGCCGATCGAGGCGGTCGCCCGACTGGACACCGTCCAGGTGTCCAACGAGACGCTAGGGGCGGCCGAGCCGGCCCGGCTGCGCAGCATCGCGCTGACCCGCGTCGGGGACCACCTGGCAGCGCACCGGGCCGACCGGCTGGCGTTCCGGCTCGCCGCGCAGCGAAACGACCGGCTGCGCGACGTCTACATCGACGGCATCGCCGCCCGCATCGACCACGAGGAGATGCGCCGTGAGGCGGCGCGCTTCGAGGGTGAGGCGTTGACCGACCCGCTCACCGGGCTGCCCAACCGCCGCCGGCTGGAGCGGTACATCACCGCAGTGGTCACCCGTGGCGAACGGGTGGTCATCGGCGTCTGCGACCTGGACGGCTTCAAGGCGGTCAACACCCGGCACGGCCACCACTCCGGTGACCTGGTGCTCCAGCGCATCGCCGGCGTGATCAACCGGGTGATGCGCCGGCACGACTTCGTGGCCCGTTACGGCGGTGACGAGTTCGTGGTGGTGCTGCCGGACACCGGCATGACCGAGGCCGCCGAGGTGGCCCGCCGGATCGAGGCAGCGGTCCGACAGGAGGACTGGGAATCGTTGGTGCCGGGCACCCCCGTCGGGGTGAGCATCGGCTTCGCCGAGGTCTCCGGCGGCAGCGGGCTGCGCGACGCGCTCAGCATCGCGTTCGAGCAGGCCGACCGCGAGATGCTCCGCGCCAAGACCCGCCCCCGCGCGAGCTGATCGCCCCCGCGCGAGCGGGTCAGCTCAGCGGCGGGTCAGCTCGGTGTCGCCGGCGAGCCGGGCGGCCCGGTCGGCCTCGGTGAGGGCGTCCAGCACCCCGTCCAGCTCGCCGCCGAGCGCCAGGTCCAGGTTGTACGCGGTGTAGCCGATCCGGTGGTCGGTGATCCGGTTCTGCGGGAAGTTGTAGGTGCGGATCCGCTCCGAGCGGTCCACGGTGCGCACCTGGGCCTTGCGCGCGTCCGAGGCGGCGGCGTCGGCCTGCTCCTGGGCGGCGGCGAGCAGCCGGGCCCGCATGATCCGCATCGCCTGCTCCCGGTTCTGCAACTGGGACTTCTCGTTCTGGCAGGAGACGACGATGCCGGTCGGCAGGTGGGTGATCCGCACCGCCGAGTCGGTGGTGTTCACCGACTGGCCACCCGGGCCGGACGAGCGGAACACGTCAATGCGCAGGTCGTTCTGGTCGATCGTGACGTCGACGTCCTCGGCCTCCGGCAGCACCAGCACCCCGGCGGCGCTGGTGTGGATCCGGCCCTGCGACTCGGTCACCGGGACACGCTGCACCCGGTGGACGCCGCCCTCCCACTTGAGCCGCGACCAGACGCCGTTGCCGCCGTCCGGCACGCCCTTGGTCTTGATCGCCAGGGAGACGTCCTTGACCCCGCCGAGGTCGGAATCCTGTGCGTCGATCACCTCGGTGACCCAGCCGTGCCGCTCGGCGTACCGGGTGTACATCCGCAGCAGGTCACCGGCGAACAGCGCCGACTCCTCGCCACCCTCACCGGCCTTGATCTCGACGATCACGTCCTTGGCGTCGTGCGGGTCGCGTGGGATGAGCAGCTCGGCGAGGCGCTCCTCCAGCACCGGCAGGGACCCTGCGATGGCGTCCGCCTCACCCGCGAAGGACGGGTCCTCGGCGGCCAGCTCGCGAGCCGCGGCCAGATCGGCGCGGGCCTGCTCCAACTCGTCGGCGGCCTTGTGCAGCGGCACCAGCTCGGCGTACCGGCGGCCGACCCTGCGCGCGGTGGCCTGGTCGGTGTGGATGGCCGGATCGGCCAACCGCTTCTCCAGCTCCGCGTACTCGTCGAGAAGGCCGGCCAGACGCTCGCTGCTCATGCTGCGGATGCTCCTTCGACGGTGCGCGACGACCGGGCCGGAGGCCGGGAGGCCAGCGGCCGGACAGAAACAGAGGGAAAAGCGGACGGCGCCCGCGTCCGGCGAAAAACCGGACGCGGGCGCCGAACGAGGAGCTACTTGGCCTTCTTGGCCTGAACCTTGGCGTACTTCTGCTGGAACTTCGCGACCCGGCCGGCGGTGTCGAGAACGCGCTGCTTACCGGTGTAGAACGGGTGGCAGGCGCTGCAGGTCTCGGCGTGGATCGCCCCGCCCTTGGCGGTGCTGCGGGTCGTGAACGTGTTGCCACAGGAGCAGCTGACCTCGGTGGTCACGTACTCCGGGTGGATGTTTGCCTTCATCGCCTCGGTCCTCTCGTTGGTGGTCGCCGGGTCGCCGTCATCGCTCGTCGCGCCGTACGCGACGGGCTCGGGCGTGAACCGGAACCGGTGGCCGATTGACCAGTGTGCCATGGGCCTGAGCCGACCCGGTAATCGGGCCGCACACCTCGTCCGGCATCGTCAACACGTGCCTACCCGTCCGCATTCCCGCCGCCCGGCAGGGCATTCGCGCACCCGGCGGACAGCCGCCCTGTACCCCGACCGGGGTACGCCCGTCGAGCCGGAGGTGCGTCGATGACCCGCCTGATCGCCACCCGGGGACTACCCGCCTCGGGCAAGACAACGTTCGCCCGCACGCTCCAACCGTCCGTCTCGCGGGTCAACCGGGACGACCTGCGCCGGATGCTGCACGGCGAGCGGCTGTTCACCCAGTGGGCCGAGGCGCAGGTGACCGCCGTGCAGCAGGCTCAGGTCGAGGCGCTGCTGCGGGCCCGCGCGGACGTCTGCGTGGACGACACCAACCTGCGCTCACGGACCCTGCGGGGCTGGGCCGACCTGGCCGCCCGGCACGGCGCGGATTTCGAGGTGCACGACTTCACCGACGTGCCGCTGGACGAGTGCCTGCGCCGTGACGCCGCCCGCCCGGCCGCCGACCAGGTCGGCGCGGACGCGATCCGCCGGCTGCACGAGCGGTACCTGCAGGGGCGGACACTGCCGTTGCCGGTGCCGCAGGCCCGCACCGGACGCCCCGCCGTGGTGCACCCGCCGTCGACCGAGCCACCGGAGATCGTCCTGGTGGACATCGACGGCACCGTCGCGCTGGCCGTCTCCCGCAGCCCGTACGACATGACCCGGGTGGGCCAGGACCAGCCGAACACGGCGGTGATCGCGGCGGTCCGGGCGATGCACGCCGCCGGCTACGGGGTGGTCTTCTGCTCCGGGAGGGACGCCTCCGCCCGCGCGGCCACCGAGGCGTGGCTGGCCCGGCACGTACGAGTGCCCTACCTGGGCCTGCACCTGCGGGCCATCGGTGACTCCCGGAAGGACTCCATCGTCAAGCGGGAGATCTACGACCGGGAGATCCGAGACCGTTACCGGGTGGCCGGCGTCTTCGACGACCGCGTCCAGGTGGTCCAGATGTGGCGATCCCTCGGCCTCACCGTCTTCCAGGTGGCCGACGGCGACTTCTGAGGTCCGGTCGGCCACTGGACATGCCGAAGGGGCACGGCCGCGATGGCCGTGCCCCTTCGTCGTTACCGGGATGGTTACTCCCCCGGCGTCGACTTCGCGATCTGCATCAGGAACTCGATGTTCGTGCGGGACTGCTTGAGCCGGTCCAGCAGGAGATCCATCGCCGCCTGCGAGTCCAGCGAGTGCAGCACCTTGCGGAGCTTGTGGATGATGGCCAGCTCTTCCGGTGCGAGCAGGACCTCTTCCTTACGCGTACCGGACGGGTTGATGTCGATGGCCGGGAAGGTCCGCTTGTCGGCGATCTTCCGGTCCAGCTTCAACTCGGCGTTACCGGTGCCCTTGAACTCCTCGAAGATGACCGTGTCCGCCATGGACCCGGTCTCCACCAGCGCCGTGGCGATGATGGTCAGCGACCCGCCGTTCTCGATGTTGCGGGCCGCGCCGAGGAAGCGCTTCGGCGGGTAGAGCGCTGTGGAGTCGATACCACCCGACATGATCCGGCCGCTGGCCGGCGCCGCCAGGTTGTACGACCGACCGAGCCGGGTCACCGAGTCGAGCAGCACGACGACGTCGTGTCCAAGCTCGACTAGGCGCTTGGCCCGCTCGATGGCCAGCTCGGCCACCGTGGTGTGGTCCTGCGGCGGACGGTCGAACGTGGCCGCGATGACCTCGCCCTTGATCGACCGCTGCATGTCGGTGACCTCTTCGGGCCGCTCGTCCACCAGCACCACCATCAGGTGGCACTCCGGGTTGTTGCGGGTGATCGCGTTCGCGATCGCCTGCAGCACCATCGTCTTGCCCGCCTTCGGCGGAGACTGGATGAGTGCCCGCTGGCCCTTGCCGATCGGCATGACCAGGTCGATGACCCGGGTGGTCAGGATGTGCGGCTCAGTCTCCAACCGCAGGCGCTCCTGCGGGTAGAGCGGGGTGAGCTTGTAGAACTCCGGACGACGCCGCGCCTCCTCCGGCTCCATCCCGTTGATCGTGTCCAGCCGCATCAGCGGGTTGTACTTGTCGCGCCGCTGGTCGCCGCTGTTGCCGCCGTCGCGGGCCGCCCGCACCGCACCGGTGATCGCGTCACCGCGGCGCAGGCCGTACTTCTTGATCTGGGACATCGAGACGTACACGTCGTTCGGGCCGGCCAGGTAACCGGTCGTCCGCACGAAGGCGTAGTTGTCGAGCACGTCGATGATGCCGGCCACCGGGACGAGCACGTCGTCGTCGCTGACCTGCGGCTCACGCCCACCGGTGTCGGCACCGGTCTCGGTGCGCTCGCCACGCCCGCGGCGACGGTCCCGGAAACGGCTGCGCCGGCCGCGCCGGCCGCCACCCTCGCCGTCGTCGTCGTCGCTGTCCCGCTCGACACGCTCGGCACGCTGGCCACGATCGTTGCGGTCGTTGCGGTCGTTGCGGTCACCGCGGTCGGGTCGGTCGTTGCGCTCGGCCCGCTCACCCCGATCGGAACGCTCGCTCCGGTCGTTGCGCTCGCCACGGTCGGAACGCTCGCTCCGGTCGTTGCGCTCGCCCCGATCGGCACGCTCGCCACGGTCGGAACGCTCGGTCCGGTCGGTGGCACGCTCGGGCCGGTCGGCGGCACGCTCGCCCCGATCGGTCCGGTCGGAACGCTCGCCACGATCGGCGCGATCGGTCCGCTCGCCGCGATCGGCACGCTCGGTCCGCTCGGTCCGCTCGGCACGCTCGGTCCGCTCGGCACGCTCCGCACGCTCGGCCCGGTCGCGGCGGTTCTCGCCACGGTCGGCCCGCTCGCCGGCTTCCGCCTCGTCGGTACGGGTCTCGGTGGCACGCGCCTCGGTCGCACGCGCCTCAGCGGGGCGCGTCTCGGTGGCACGGGCCTCGGTCGTTGCGGTCCGGCTCCGCCGGGTACGGCTACGACCCTCGGGCTCGGCGGCCGGCTCGGCCGGCGCCTGCTCGGCACCGCGCCCTTCGGCTGCCGGCCGGTCTGCGGTCTCCCGCACCTCGGCGCGCACCCCCTCACGGGTTGGGGCGGCCGCGGCCGCGACCTCGGCCCGTGGTCGAGGGGTCCCGGCGGCGTTGCCGCCCTGCCGCTCGGAAATCGCGGCGATCAGCTCGCCCTTGCGCATGCGAGCCGTGCCGGAGATGCCGAGCGACGCAGCCAGGCTCTGCAGCTCTGGCAGCAGCATCGCCGACAGACCGGTGCCGCTACGCCGACGACGGGCGGGAGCGGCGGCGGTGGCATCGCCAGCGACGTTGGAAACATCCGACGTCACGTCGGTGGTGTCGCTCAATGGATTCCTTCCCTCGATAAGGCCGGGACTGCCCGGAGTCGGAGCTCAGGTGGCCGGGCGGCCTCGGTGCACCCGCCTCGCAAGGACGCGTCGCGGGAGTCTTGTGACACAGCAGCCGGTCGGTATCCCGACTCACCAACGTCGGTGAGCAGGTCTCGCCGTCTGCGGCGACCTGTGGAAACTGCGGTGCGGCGTGGGCCTTTGGCAGGGGTAGACGGGCTGACCGCCGAGAGCTTCGGGGGTGCGCCGCCCCGCAGGAGATCGCGTGCTTCGCGGCTGTGCTAGGTCTAGAGCGTAATCAACTCTTCCGACCTGCGGCAACAGGGTCCCGCTCGGCGTGTCCAAGTCTACCCCGTGCGACCCGTGCGCCGCTGACGTCTATCGGTAACTGCCAGATCTCCCAGTCTGTTCCCACCGGGAAGCCCGCTGGAGGCCCGCTGAGCGCCAGGACAGTCGGGCCCGCCCCACTGACCACAGCTGCCACACCGGCCTCTCGCAACGCGTTGACCAGGGAAGACGTGCCGGGCATCCCGGCTGCGCGATAATCCTGATGGAGCCGGTCGACGGTAGCCGGCAGCAGCAGGGTCGGGTCCGTGGTGAGCGCGTGCACCAGCAGTGCCGCCCGGCCCGCGGTCAACGCGGCGTCGCCATGCGGCACGGTGGCCGGCAGAGCCGCCCGCGCGGTAGCGGTCAGTCCGCGTTCCGACGGAACGAAAACGGTGGGCCGCACCGCGTCGGCGACCGGCAGGGACACCGCCCGGGCACCACCCGGCTCGGACCAGGCCACTGTGAAACCACCGAGCAGGCACGGCGCCACGTTGTCGGGGTGGCCCTCGATCTCGGCGGCCAGCCGGAGCGCGCCGGCGTCGTCGAGGCGGTGCCCGCCATCGACGACGAGGGCACGGGCCAGCAGCACCCCGGCGACGATCGCGGCGGACGACGAGCCCAGCCCACGCGCCTGCGGGATCCGGTTGACGCACTCCACGCTCAGCCCGTCGGGGTGGGCCCCGAGCACGTCGAACGCGGCGCGCATGGCCCGCACCACCAGGTGTCGGTCGTCGTCGGGCAGCTCAGCGGCGCCCTGCCCGGTCACTGTCACCCGCACACCGCCCGACGCGACCTCGGCGGCCACGTCGTCGTAGAGCCCGAGGGCGAGACCCAGCGCGTCGAAGCCCGGGCCCAGGTTGGCACTGGTCGCGGGAACCCGGACTCGGACCGGCTCGGCGGTGAAGTTCGTCGGCACGCGCTCATGCTAGGGGTCGGCACCGACGAACCGGCCCCGTGCCCGCTGCCTGGGACCGTCGAGTTCAGCCGGCCGGGTCCGGAACCGGTTCGGCGGCCGGGTCGGTGAGCGACAGCCGGCGGGTGGCGATCCGCCAACCGACCGCGTACACGAGGGTGATCAGACCGCAGCCGGCGAGCACCACCCGCTCGTCGACCACGTCCACCACCAGGGCCACCGCCAGTTGGCTCACCGAGATCGCCAGCGTCGCCAGCATCATGTCGGTGGCGAAGACGCGGCCACGAAGCCGGTCCGGGACCTCGCCCTGGAGTGCGAAGTTCGACATCACCCAGTTGCTGCCACCCGCGAAGTGCGCCACGAAGACCAGCAGCAGCACCAGCGGAAACCATCGCACCACCGAGGTGCCCAGGTAGGACAGGCCGTAGAGCGACATGGACAACGCGAGGCCGGGCAGCAGCCAGGCCCGGTTGGTCAGCACCCGGCGCATCAGGATCGGCCCCACCAATGCTCCCGCGCCCCGTACCGCGAAGAGCAGGCCGGCGCCGAGCGGGCCGACACCGTACACACCGGCCAGCAGCGGGAACACGGTCAGCACGCCGTTGCCCAGGCCCACCGCGGACTTCACAGTGACAAGCGCGAGCACCCGGGGGCGGTGACCGATGTAGCCGAGCGCCTCGCGGACGGCCGACCAGGTGCGTTGGGCCGGTTGGTCGGCGTCCCGGGGTGCCTGCAACGGCCGGCGGATCCGGGTGGCGAGGCCCGCGGCCATCGCCAGGCCCGCCGCCGCCACCCAGAAGCAGACGTACGGGCCGGCAGCGGTGCTGAGTACGCCGCCGAGGGAGGCGCCGACCACGGTCATGGTGCCCCAGGCCGAGCCTGCGACGGCGTTGCCAGCGGCGAGCTCGTGCGGCTCCAGCACGTTGGGCAGCGCGGCCTGGGCGGCCGGCGAGTAGAACGCCTTGGCGACTGCCACCACGCCGATCGCGACAAGCGCCAGCCACGCCGTTCCGGCGTTCCGCACACCGAGCAGCAGCAGCACGCCCGCCAGCGCGGCGACGTTCGCGCAGATCATGATCTTCCGGCGGTCGAAGCGGTCGGCGATCGTGCCGGTGTACGGCAGCAGCAACGCCACGATGCCGGTGTCCACCGCCAACACCAGCGCGCCCCAGACGCCGCTGCCGGTCAGTTGCGGCAGCAGCACCAACAGCGGCACCATGACGAACCAGTCGGCGCCGAAGACCACCAACTCGGCGAGGAACAGGTTGCGAAAGCTCCGATTGCCGGTCAGAACCGAGAGGGTGGACGCCACGGAGCGCGACCCTACATGGTTGGTGTCGGAGCCACACCCGCTCCCAGCAGCGCGGAAACCGTGACGAAGGTGTAACCGCGGGACCGTAACCCGTTGATCATGTCGGGCAGGCCCCGCAGTGCGACCAGCCGCCGGCGCGCCCCCACATCGTGGCCGAGCATGATCGTTCCCGGTCGGACCCCCTCCACGATTCGTCGGGCGTGCCCGGCCGGATCGTCGGGGAACTCACGCTCCACCATCTGCAACGACCAGAGCACCAGCCGATAGTCCAGCCGGGCCGCCGCGTGCAGCACCGCCCCGCCCAGGTGGCCGTACGGCGGCCGGAGGAGCACCGGCGGCGTGCCGGTCAGGTCGGCGATCACGTCGTGGCTGCGGCGCAGGTCGTCGTACGCTTCGGCGGTGTCCAGTTCGGCCAGGTCCCGGTGCTCCCAGCTGTGGTTGCCCACCTCGTGCCCGGCGAGCCGGTCACGGACGACGTCGGCGTGCCGGCGGACCTGCGCGCCGACCATGAAGAAGGTGGCCGGAACCCGGTGCTGGGCCAGGGTGTCGAGCACCATCGGAGTCCACTGTGGTGCGGGGCCGTCGTCGAAGGTGAGGGCCACCAGGCGCTGGTTGGTCCTCCCCGACCAGACGACCTCCAGGGCGCCGGAGCCGACATCCTGCTGCCCGTTACCGAGGGTGGCGCTGGCGGGGCCGCCGGCGATCGGCATCCGGCGGTGGGTGATCCACCACGCCTCGGACGTCGCCGCGCCGAGCGCCACACCGCCCAGCACCAGCAGGCCACGGCGCAAGAGGTCGCGTCGCCCCCACCCGCGCGCGCCCTCGTCCGTCCGCCCACCCCGCTCCACCCACACCCCCATCCATCTACGAGGAGTATGCAAGAAGTTACACAAAGTGTGGGTCGGTCGAGTCGGAGTGTTTCGGTCGGATGGAGCTGGAACGCCCCCGGTGAAAAATCCACCGGGGGCGTTCCGAACCGCGCTCCGATCTACTCGGTCGGCTCCGCCGGAGGCAGTGGCGAGGTGCGGCTACGGGGCAGCCGCAGCACCTCGAACTGGTCCGTACCCTCCACCAGGGCGGCCGACGGCGCGGGTCGCCCGGCCGGCTGCACACCCTCGGCCGCAGCCGGAGCGGGTGCGCCGCTCGGCACCGCGACCTGGTTCGGGGCCGGCGCCTCGTCCGCCTCCGTCGTGGTCACCGCCGACCCCCCGGAGCGTCGCCGTGCGCGCCGACCCCGCAGCGACTCCTTGGTGTGCTCCACCATCGAGTACAGCGTCGGCACCAGGATCAGCGTGAGCAGCGTCGAGCTGAGCAGACCACCGATCACCACGACCGCCAGCGGCTGAGAGATGAAGCCGCCCTCACCGGTCAAGCCGAACGCCATCGGCAGCAGCGCGAAGATGGTCGCCACCGCCGTCATCAGGATCGGGCGCAGCCGGCGACGGCCACCTTCGACCACCGCCTCCCGGACCCCCATGCCCTGCGCCCGATACTGGTTGATCAGGTCGAGCAACACGATCGCGTTGGTCACCACGATGCCGACCAGCATCAGCACGCCGATCAGCGCCGGCACACCGAGCGGCGTCCCGGTGATCAACAGCAGGCCGATCGCGCCGGTCGACGCGAACGGGATGGAGATCAGCAGGATCAACGCCTGAGTGAGACTGCGGAACGTGGCCACCATGATCAGGAAGACGATCGCGATCGCGGCCAGCACCGCCAGGCCCAGGTCCGCGAAGGCATCCGCCTGATCAGCGCTGACACCACCGATGGTGAAGCTCGCGCCCGGCACGTCGATGCCGTCCAGCCGCTTCTGCAACTCGGTGCTGGTCGCGCCCAGGTTCGAGCCGGTCGCCGCGCCGGTCACCGACACGCTGCGCTCACCGTCGATCCGGGTGACCTGCTGCGGGCCCTCACCCTGCGTGACGTCCGCGATGTCGTCCAGCTTGACCGGACCCACCGGCAGTGCCCGCAGCTCCTCCACTGTCATCGGGGGCTGCGTGCCCAACCGCAGCACCACGTTCTGCTGCTGGCCGTCGAGCGCGACCTGACCCAGCGGCGCCCCCCGGAACGCCTGCGACACGAGCTGCCCCACGGCGGCCTCGGTGAGCCCGGCCCGCCCGGCGGCGACCCGGTCGACGGTCACGTCGACCCGCGGAACCCGCGCGGCCAGGCTGGTGGTGACGTCCTCGACGTCCGGAACACCGGCCATCGCGGCCCGCGCCTCCTCGGCGGCCCGGGTCAACGCCTCCGGGTCGCTGGCCTGGACGATCACCTCCAGCTGGCTGGTCGACGCCTCCTGCCCGCCACCGAAGCTGACCTCACCCACACCGGCGCCGAGCTTGTCGAACTCCTTGCGCAGCACCTCACGCATCTGCTTCGCGTCAGTGTCACCGTCGAGCGCCAACGACCAACTGGCGACATTGTTGCCGCCGCCGCCCGCCCACGGGTTGTCCCCACCGCCGGCGGTCACCTGGTACGTCTCGACGCCCTCGGTCCGGGACAGCACCGACTCGACCTGCTTGGCCGCCGCGTCGGTGGCCGCCAGGCCACTGCCGGCCGGCAGTTCCTGGCTCATGTTGAGAGTGTCCTGGCCGGAGTCGTCCAGGAAGTTGGTCTCCAACTTCTGCGCCAGACCGAAGGTGCCGAAGAGCACCAGCAGGCCGAGCCCGACCGTGATCCAGCGGGTCGACCGCTTGCGGGTGGCGAACCCGATCACCGGCAGGTACGCCCGCTGCAACGGGCTACGCAGCTCCTTCTCCTCCGCAGCGCGCCGGACCGCCTCGTCGTCCGCGGTGCCGCCGCGCGGCTTGAGGAACCAGTACGCGAGGACCGGGATGACTGTCAGCGACACCAGCAGCGAGGCGAGCAGGGCCACCGTCACGGTGATCGCGAACGGCGCGAAGAGCTGGCCCACGAACCCGCCGACCAGCGCGATCGGCGCGAACACCGCCACCGTCGTGAGGGTGGACGCGGTCACCGCACCGGCCACCTCCCGGACACCCGTGATGATCGCGTGCCGCTTCTCCTCGCCGTACTCCAGGTGTCGTTTGATGTTCTCCAACACCACAATCGAGTCGTCCACCACCCGACCGACCGCGATGGTCAACGCGCCGAGGGTGAGCAGGTTGAGCGAGTAGTCACCGATCCACAGGGCGATCAGCGCCACCAGCACGGAGAGCGGGATGGAAACCGCGGTGACCACGGTCGAGCGCACCGACAGCAGGAAGACCAGGATGACGATGACCGCCATCACCAGGCCCAGCAGGCCCTCCGTGGTCAGCGACTCGATCGACTTCTCGACGAACGGCGCCTGGTCGAAGACGACTGTCAGCTCCGCGCCGGAGGCGTCCTTCAGGTCGTCGAGCCGGTCGCGGATCTCGTGCGAGATCTGCACGGCGTTGCCGTCCGGCGCCGCGGTGACCGCGATGCCGAGGCTGTCCTTGCCGTTGGTCCGGGTGATCGCCGTGGCCGGGGCGAGCTGCTGCTCGACCGCCGCCACGTCACCGAGGCGGACGGGTGCCGCGCCCGGGACGACCACGATGCCGCGCAGGTCCTCCAGGGTGGCGATCGGCGTGCCGACCTGCACCGGGAGGGTCAGCGAGCCGTCGGTCACCGCGCCGGCCGGAACCGCCACGCCGTTGGTCTTCAGCGCCGCGCCGATCGCCGTCGGCTGGACCTTCGCGGCGGCCAGCTTCGCCGGGTCCGGGGTCACCACCACGATGTCGTCGCGGGTGCCGGTCACCTCGACCGTGCGTACCCCCTCGATGCCCTCCAGCTCCGGCACCACCGTCGCGCGCAGCTTCTCGGCGAGCGCCCGCTCGTCCGCCGCGCCGGCCGCAGCCAACACCACGGCCGGAAGGTCGTCGGTGCTACCGGCGATGACCTGCGGGTCGACGTTCTCCGGCAGCTGGGAGTCGATCCGGCTCAACGCGGTCTGCATCTTGTTGACCACGTCGTCGAGGTCGGTGCCGAACTCGTACGTCACCTGGACGGTGGCCGCGCCCTCGCGGGACGTGGAGGTGACCTTGTCCAGCCCCGGGATGCCCTGGAGGGCGTTCTCGATCGGCTCGGTCACCTGCGACTCGACGATCTCGGGGCCGGCGCCGGGATAGGGGGCCACGATGAACGCGGCCGGGAACTCGAGCGACGGCAGCAGTTGCTGCTTCAGCGACGGCACGGCGAACGCTCCGAACACCGTGGTCACCACCGCGATGAGGGCAATCAGCCCTCGGTTGGCGAGGCTGAATCTGGCGAGCAGCGACATCGGCCTGGCTCACTCCTGAACGAGAATGCGGGCGGGGATACCCGAAAGTGTGCCGGACTCGCATACCTCGACCCCCGCCACCCCCAGGCCGTCCCGCCGTCCGCCTACCCGCCGTCGATCACCAGCCGGACGGTGGCGCGCTCAGGCCAGGTCGAGCGCGCGGGCCGCGGCCAGCGGGTCGTTCGCGATGGTCAACGGCGCCGGCGCGGTGGAGATCGCCCACTCCGGGTCCTTCAGCCCGTGGCCGGTCACCGTGCAGACCACAGTGGAGCCGGGCGGCACCGCGCCCGCCGCGGCCTGCTGCAACAGGCCGGCCACGCTGGCCGCGCTGCCCAGCTCGACGAAGACCCCCACCTCGCGGGCGAGCAGACGGTACGCGGAAAGGATCTCCCGGTCGGTCACCGACGCGATCAGGCCACCGGACGCGTCCCGGGCATCCAGTGCCTTGGTCCAGCTCGCCGGGTTGCCGATCCGGATCGCCGTGGCGATCGTCGACGGCTCCGGCACCACCTTGCCGGTCACGATCGGGGCCGCCCCGGCGGCCTGGAAGCCGTACATCTTCGGCGTCCGGGTGGTGGCGCCGGCGGTCATCTCCTCCGAATATCCCATCCAGTACGCGGAGATGTTGCCGGCGTTGCCGACCGGCAGGCAGTGGATGTCGGGCGCGTCACCGAGCGCCTCGACGATCTCGAACGCCGCGGTTTTCTGGCCGTGCAGCCGGTCGATGTTGACCGAGTTGACCAACGCGACCGGGTAGTCCTGGGCGAGCTTGGCCGCCGTCGCGAGGCAGTCGTCGAAGTTGCCACTCACCTGGAGCAGCTTCGCGCCGTGCACCAGCGCCTGGGCCAGCTTGCCCAACGCGATCTTGCCCTGCGGCACCAACACGGCACAGGTCAGCCCGGCCCGAGCCGCATACGCCGCGGCGGAGGCGCTGGTGTTGCCGGTGGAGGCGCAGATGATGGCCTTGTTGCCGGCCTCGACCGCCTTGGACACGGCGAGGGTCATCCCCCGGTCCTTGAAGGAGCCGGTCGGGTTGGCGCCCTCCACCTTGAGGTGCACGTCGCAACCCAGCCGGGCGGACAGCACCGGCGCCGGCAACAGCGGGGTGTTCCCCTCGTGCAGCGTGACGACCGGCGTGGCCGCGGTGACCGGCAGCCGATCCCGGTACGCCTCGATCAGACCCCGCCACATGTCGCTCTCCTCGCCTCTACCGCCGCGCCCGCCCGAACATCAGGGCCACCTTGGACCAACCTGCCGGAGCGGTCGATGGCACACCCCCCACTTACCCACCTGGCGGGACGCGCGAGCCGTCCCGTCGATGATGCAACGACTCAGGCGTCGCCCTCGACCCGCAGCACACTGGTCACCGACCGGACAATGTCCAGACCGCGCAGCTCGCCGACGGTCGCGGCGAGCGCGGCGTCCGGTGCCACATGCGTCACGATGACCAACTCGGCGCCGCCGCGGCCCGCTGGCCCACCCGCCGAGCCCTGCCGCACTGTCGCGATCGACACGTCGTGCCGGGCGAACACACTCGCCACCGAGGCCAGCACACCCGGCCGGTCGGCCACGTCGAGGCTCACGTGGTAGCGGGTCAACGCCTCACCCATCGGCCGGACCGCCAGGTCCGCGTACGCGCTCTCGCTGGCCGCACGCACCCCGGCGAGCCGGTTACGGGACACCGCGACCACGTCTCCGAGCACCGCGCTGGCGGTGGGCGCGCCGCCGGCGCCCCGACCGTAGAACATCAGCTCCCCGGCCGCGTCCGCCTCCACGAAGACCGCGTTGAACGCGTCCCCGACGCTGGCCAGCGGGTGGCTGCGCGGGATCATCGCCGGGTGCACCCGGACGCTCACCGTCTCCCGGCCGGTGGAGTCGACGCCCCGGGCCGCGATGCAGAGCAGCTTGATCGTGCAGCCCATCGCCTGGGCGCTGGCCATGTCCGCGGCGGTCACCTCGGTGATGCCCTCGCGGTGCACGTCGGCGGCGCCGACCCGGGTGTGGAACGCCAGCGAGGCGAGGATCGCCGCCTTCGCCGCCGCGTCGAAGCCCTCCACGTCGGCGGTCGGGTCGGCCTCCGCGTACCCCAGGGCGGTGGCCTCTTCGAGGGCCTCGGCGAAGCCGGCGCCGGTAGCGTCCATCGCGGAGAGGATGAAGTTGGTGGTGCCGTTGACGATGCCGGTGACCCGGTTGATCCGATCGCCGTGCAGCGACTCCCGCAGCGGGCGCAGCAGCGGGATGGCCCCGGCCACGGACGCCTCGTAGTAGAGGTCGCCGCCGCCCTCGGCCGCCGCCTCGTGCAGGGCCACACCATCCTCGGCGAGCAGCGCCTTGTTGGCGGTGACCACGCTCTTGCCGCTACGCAGCGCCTCGACCAGCCAGGTCCGGGCCGGCTCGATGCCACCGACCATCTCGATCACCACGTCCACGTCGTCGCGCTTGATCAGGCCGAGCGCGTCGTTGGTGAACAGGTTCTCGTCGACCGGCAGGTCACCCCGGTCGCGGCCGAGCCGACGGACGGCGATGCCGGCGATCTCCAGCGGAGCGCCGATCCGCGCGGTCAGGTCGGCCGACTGCTCGTGCAGCAGCCGGACCACCTCCTGGCCGACAGTGCCACAGCCGAGCAGCGCCAAGCGCAGAGGTGACGTCATCCCACATCCAATGCGAGCAGGTCCTCTTCGGTTTCCCGCCGGACGATCAGGCGCGCCTGGCCGTCGCGCACCGCGACCACCGGTGGCCGGGGCACGTGGTTGTAGTTGCTGGCCATGCTTCGGCAGTACGCACCGGTGCCGGGCACTGCGACAAGATCTCCGGGCTGCACGTCGGCGGGCAGGAATTCATCCTTCACCACGATGTCCCCGGACTCACAGTGCTTTCCCACCACGCGGGCGAGCAACGCCTGGGCGCCGGAGGCCCGCGAGGCCAGCGTGGCCGAGTAGGACGCGTCGTAGAGGGCGGTGCGGATGTTGTCGCTCATCCCGCCGTCGACGCTGACGTACGTACGGATGCCGTCGAGTTCCTTGACCGTGCCGACCTCGTACAGGGTGAACACGGCCGGCCCGACGATGGCCCGGCCCGGCTCGATCGACAGGTGCGGTACGGCGAGGTTCTCCGCGGCGCACTCCGAATCGACGATCTTGCGAAGGCGCTTGGCCAGATCCTGCGGTGTCGCCGGGTCGTCCTGGGTGGTGTACGCGATGCCGAAGCCACCGCCCAGGTCCAGCTCGGGAAGCTCCACCCCGCGCGCATCGCGGATCTGCGCCTGGAGGGCGAGCACCCGACGGGCCGAGACCTCGAAGCCGCTGGCGTCGAAGATCTGCGAGCCGATGTGCGAGTGCAGACCACGCAACTCCAGCACACCCTCGTCGAGGATCTTGAACGCGGCGTTCGCGGCGGCGCCGCCGGCCAGCGAGAAGCCGAACTTCTGGTCCTCGTGGGCGGTGGCGATGAACTCGTGGGTGTGCGCCTCGACGCCCACCGTGACCCGGACCAGCACCCGGGGCCGAACCCCGCGCTCGCGGGCCAGCGCGGTGAGCCGGTCGATCTCGGTGAACGAGTCGACGATGATCCGGCCCACCCCGGCGTCCAGCGCCCGGCCCAGCTCGGCGACCGACTTGTTGTTGCCGTGGAAGCCGATCCGCTCCGGCGGCATTCCGGCCGACAGCGCGGTGGCCAACTCACCACCGGTGCAGACGTCCAGGTGCAGCCCCTCCTCGGCGATCATCCGGACCACGGCCCGGCAGAGGAACGCCTTGCCCGCGTAGAAGACGTCCTCGGTCGGGAAGGCCGCCCGGAAGTCGCGGCAGCGCGACCGCAGGTCGGCCTCGTCCAGGACGTACACCGGGGTGCCGAACTCGGCCGCGATGTCGCGGACGCTCAGGCCCGCGACGGCGACAGCACCGTCGGCGCCGCGCGTCACCGACCGCGGCCACAGCGCCGGCACGAGGGCGTTGACGTCGGCCGGGGCACGCAGCCAGGCCGGCCCCTGGTGGCTGATGTCCGCGTGCAGCGCACCGGCCTCATGAGCCCTCATGTCACATCCTCTCGGGTGCGGAGACGCCGAGCAGGTACAGGCCGTTGGCGACCACCGTGCGGGTGGCGTCGTTGAGCCAGAGCCGGGCCCGGTGCAGGTCGGTGATCTCTTCGTCGCCGCGCGGCAGGATCCGGCAGTTGTCGTAGAACCGGTGGTAGGACTGCGCGACGCTCTCCTCCAGGTAGCGGGCCACCCGGTGCGGTTCGCGCAGCTCGGCGGCGGTGGCGACCACCGCCGGGAACTCGGCGAGCGCCTTGAGCAGCTCGTTCTCCTTCTCATGATCGAGCAGCTCGGGGCGGAAGTCCTCGGGCGCGCCCCGAGTCAGCCCCAGATCGGCAGCGTTACTGGACAGGTTCGCCGTCCGCGCGCCGACGTACTGCACGTAGTGGACCGGGTTGTCGTTCTTGGCCTTGGTCCACAGCTCGATGTCGATGTCGATCGGGGAGTCGCTGGAGTAGCGGGCCAACGCGTACCGGGAGGCATCCACGCCGATCGCCTCGACCAGGTCCTCCAGGGTGATCACGGTGCCGGCCCGCTTACTCATCCGCATCGGGGCGCCGTCGCGCAGCAAATTGACCAGCTGCCCGATGAGGATCTCCAGGTTGCGCTCCGGGTCGTCGCCGAAGCAGGCGGACATCGCCTTCATCCGGCCGATGTACCCGTGGTGGTCGGCGCCCAGCATGATCACGACCCGCTCGAAGCCGCGCTCGCGCTTGTCCAGGTAGTAGGCGCAGTCCGCGGCGAAGTACGTCCACTCGCCGTTGGACTTGCGCAGCACCCGGTCCTTGTCGTCGCCGAAGTCGGTGGTGCGCAGCCAGGTGGCGCCCTCGGACTCGTAGAGGTGCCCCTGCTCACGCAGCCGGTTCAACGCCAGGTCGAGCTCACCCCGGTCGTGCAGGTCCTTCTCGTTGAAGTAGGTGTCGAACTCCACCCCGAAGTCACGCAGCGAGGTGCGGATCTCGTCGAACATCAGCGCGACGCCCTCGACCCGGAAGACCTCCTGGGCGGCGGCGTCGTCGAGCGAGCGCACCTCCGGCCGGCGGGCCTGCACCTCGGTGGCGATCTCGGCGATGTACGCCCCGCCGTAACCGTCCTCCGGCGCCGGCTCACCCTTCGAGGCCGCGAGCAGCGAGCGGGCGAACCTGTCGATCTGCGAACCGGCGTCGTTGAAGTAGTACTCCGTGCCGACGTCGGCGCCGGTGGCGCGCAGCAGCCGACTCAGCGCGTCACCCACGGCCGCCCAGCGGACCCCGCCGATGTGCACCGGCCCGGTCGGGTTGGCCGAGACGAACTCCAGGTTGATCTTCTCGCCGGCGAGCCGGTCACTGCGGCCGTACTCCGCGCCGGCCTCGACGATCACCCGCGCGAGCTGACCGGCCGCAGCGGCGTCGAGCCGGATGTTCAGGAAGCCCGGCCCGGCGATTTCCACCGATTTGACACCCGACGCCCGGCCCAGCTCGTCGGCCAGGGCCGTAGCCAGCTCCCGAGGTGGGACGCCCACCTTCTTGCTCAACTGCAGCGCGAGCGTCGAGGCGTAGTCGCCGTGCTCGGGGTTGCGCGGTCGCTCCACCACCGTGCTCGCCGGCAGCGCCGCGCGGTCGAGCCCACGCTGCTCGAAGACGGCGTGGGCGGCGGCAAGGACGACCGAGGCTAGTTCTGCAGGAGTCACCCAACCATGTTATCGGGGGTAGACTCGGGCACTCGGCGGCTCCCCTGCGCGTCATCCGGCCCGCCACTCCCCTGCCCGACCGACTTGACGAGGCACGATGAGCATCAGCACCCCGGGTGGCCCTGAGCGCCGCCCGACCGTGGTCAGCACCGGCAAGAAGCCGGCCGCGGGCCGGCCGGCGTCCGGCGCCAAGGCCGGTTCCGGCAAGCCGACGGGCACCCCCCGGGCCGGCGGCAAGGGCCCGCGCAAGCCGGTCACCCCGGTCAAGGTGAGCCAGGGCCGCGCGTGGGGGCCGATCGCGCTCTTCGTCGCGGTCGGCGTGCTCGCGGCCGGCATCATCGGGTACGGCGCCTGGGCGTCCTTCCAGGGCTCCAAGCCGTGGGACAAGCGGGCCAACGCCATCGACGGCATCGCCAACATCCGCAAGTCCGACCCGGACAGCCTGAAGTACGAGTCGCACAAGGCTGGCCCACTGACCTGGAACTACTCGCCGCCGGTGGGTGGGGTGCACAACGCCGCCTGGCAGAACTGCATGGGCGACGTGTACGACGCCCCGATCGCCAACGAGCACGCGGTGCACAGCCTGGAGCACGGCGCGGTGTGGATCACCTACCGCCCCGACCTGCCCAAGGACCAGGTCGACAAGCTCGCCAGCAAGGTGCGCGGTGTCGAGAAGACGCTGATGAGCCCCTACGAGGGCCTGGACAAGCCGATCTCGCTGCAGGCCTGGGGCTACCAGCTCAAGGTCGACAACGCCGACGACTCGCGGATCGACGAGTTCATCAAGGACCTGCGGGTGAACGCCTCCGTCGAAGGCCCGACGGCGCTCTGCAACACCGGCATCACCGCCACCGGCACCACGCCGCGTGAGCTCCAGCAGCAGCAACAGCCCACCCAGTAAGGACGGCAATGACCGCTCCGGCAACCACCGACAGCGAGTACGACGAGATCCCGGCCGCCCCGGACGAGGGCGGCCGGGCCCCGGCGTCGCGCTACGGCGTGCTGGCGCTCGCCATCATGGTGGTGGTGGGGCTCCTCCTCGGGTACGCCGGCGGTCTGCTCACCCCGCGGCTCACCCGACCCGGTGACGCCTCGGTCGAGGCGGGCTTCGCCCGGGACATGACGACCCACCACGCGCAGGCTGTGGAGATGAGCCTGATCGCGTACCGGTCGGCGACCCTCCCCGAGGTACGGCAGATCGCCGTCGACATCGCCACCGGTCAGCAGGGCGAAATCGGCGCGATGCAGACCTGGCTCCGCGAATGGGACCTCAGCCCGACCGGGTCGAAGCCGCCGATGTCGTGGATGTCCGACGGGGCCACCGTCAAGGACGGTCTGATGCCGGGCATGGCCACGCCGCAACAGATGACCGCTCTTCGCGACGCCCAGGGCGTCGAGGTGGATCGACAGTTCCTGGCCCTGATGTATGCCCACCACCTGGGCGGCATCCACATGGTCGACGCGGTGCTCGGCGCGACCGACAACGCCGAGGTGGTGCGGGTGGCGAAGACCATGAAGGCCACCCAGCAGACCGAGTTGAACAACCTCCGGCAGCTCCAGGAGCAGGCCAAGGGCTGACCGACCGGACGGCCGCACCAGGCCCGCGTCCCCGCCGATCTGTGGCGGTGGCGCGGGCCGCACCATGTCGACACCAACACTCCCCGCGGCTCGGCCCCCGCGCCGCCACCGACACGGTCCCCCACAACCGGCCCCACCTCGGCCCGACCTCGGCACCGGCCGCAGCCCCCACCTCGGCCGCACCTCGGGTCCGGCCGGCCCCCGGGCGCAGTCCCGGCCGGAGCCCTGGCTCCAGTCCCGGGCGCAGCCCCGGCCCCAGTCCCGGCCCCAGTCCCGGCCCCAGTCCCGGCCCCAGTCCCGGCCCCAGTCCCGGCCGCAGTCCCGGCCGCATGCCTTGGGCGCAGTCCCGGCCGCATGCCTTGGGCGCAGTCCTGGCCCGAGCCCTGGCTCTATCCCTTGATCGACTCGGTTTTCAGGAAACCGCGCTGTCCACACGACCAAGACACCCCGACTTCCAGAAACCCGAGTCAATCAAGGCTGGCCGCGCCATCCAGCCACCGACCTCGGCCGCCTAGTCGCCAGCCACCATTCGAGATCTTGGACACTTTCCGTCAGCTGCTGACGGAAAGTGTCCAAGATCTCGAACGCGGCTCCAGGGCTCCAGGGCTCCAGGGCTCCTGGGCGATGATCGACTCGGTTTTCAGGAAGCCGCGCCGTCCGCGCGATCGGGAAACCCCGACTTCCAAGAAGCCGAGTCGATCTAGGCGCTGGACTGCCGGCTGTGGGGCGAGAAAGCCTACTTGTCGCTTTTGGGTGTTTTGCCCGGCACAGGCGATTACGTTGCTTAGAGAGTTTTCTCCCCACATATCGTGACCAGTTGCGATTCGGGCTCGTTGCCCAAGACGTGGGGGTTGCACTCAGAGACGCACGGCGTTCGGTCACCAGTTGGTGCCGACGCCACACCATCGGTGGTGACGGGGCGGTGGCAGCCGTCCGTCGCGGACAGCGGCAGGGCGAGCCGGGAATGCTCAGCCGCGAACAGGAACTCGAGTTGATCGACATGCTCCGGGGCGTTCACCCCGACGAGTTCGGCCTGGACGAGGAGCTGTGGACGCGGCAGAGCCTCACCACGCTCATCCAGCGGCGCTTCGACCTGCCGTTGGACGTTGGCGCGGTCGGGGCGTACCTGCGGGCCTGGGGGTTGGGTCCGCGGGAGCCGCGCGAGCGGGCCTGCGGCCTCTGCGTTAGCGCGGTCGAGCGTTGGGTTCGTAGCGAGTACCCGGCGATCACCCGGGCCGCCCAGGAGCACCTCGCGGAGGTCTACTGGATCGGCCGGGTCCGGTTGCGCGGCACGATGCCGGCGGCCGACGTGATCTCCGCTGTCTCGTCTCGCGGTCGGGTGCGCTTCATGATCACCACGCCGACGGTGGACCCGCCGCTCCCCCGCGACTTCGTGTTGCGGCTCAGCGGGGAGGAGCAGCGCACCGTCCACCTGATCGTGGACGGCTCCTGGCCCCGCAACGAGTGGCCCCGTCGGCCCCCTCGGCGAATCGTCCTGCACCCGCTGCCGAGCTGCGGGCGGGCGACAGCCGCCTGAGCACCGGGTGGGCCGGTCCGACACGATCGGCTCACCCGATACCGATTCGGCGTACGCAGGGGAGGTTTGCTAGTCTTCTCCAGTCGCTGAGCCCCCGTAGCTCAGGGGATAGAGCACCGCCCTCCGGAGGCGGGGGCGCAGGTTCGAATCCTGCCGGGGGCACCAAGATTGCTCAGCACAATAAGGCCTCTGACCAGGGAAACCCGGTCGGGGGCCTTACTCATGTGCCCAGCCAACCCAGGCGACGTGCCATAGGTCGTGCGGACCACCAATGCCGCGAACACCCGCGCAAGCGGCGGCAGCAGCGCCGGACCCTTCGATCAGAACACCAGGACGCCAACATCGAGTACAACTATCATCGCGATCACCAACACCGGAATAGCGATTGCCATCGCAAAGACGCTGATCAGCAATACAACCAATCCCTCCTTCCATTCCTCTCGGGTTGTGCGAGGAGGGGAGGGCTGGCCTGCTGGGCGGGTCGCGGGCGCCGGACGGGCCGTGGAGTATGAATAAGCAGCACTGGCGAGAAACCCCAACGCGGTAACAAGGACTGGGGAGGCAGCTAGTGCCAGCATCGACACTGGGTGGCTGGTAGTCCATTCCCAGAAGGCTTGGATGTCGGGGGCGAATCTCCCGGCGTCCTGAATCTTGGCGTTCGCTGACCTGCCTATCCAGGTCAGGTGTGCCATGGTCAGCAATAACGGAGCCACGACGAACCAGGTGGCCGGCAGAACCCACTCACGCACCGCCCCGGAGAAACCGGAACGTCCTTCGGCTGGGTCTCCATCCGCAACTGCGGCATCTCCGGAATTCTCGAAGCTTGGCGTGGGCGTGCTTGATTCGACCATCGCCGACGGCTCGCGTGCCGCCAGCGTCGCGATCACCTCAGGGCCTGCATCCGTTGCCGCCGGGTCGCTTGTTGCAGGTGACCCGGAAACTGATTGTCTCTCCATCAGCCTGGCGTCTGCTGCCGTCATAGCGGGTTCCGGGATTGTTGGTGGCTCCGGGGCCATCGGGTTTGCCTGGGCTCCAAGGATCGCCGCGTGCAACGCCATGTCCGCGGCCGGCGACGATGCCACTTCGGCTTCTGCCGAAGCGGATGAATCGCTTGGTTTCGGGTTGCCTGGACCACCGTTACGCAACACTCGGACAGTTATCACTGCGCTGGCGATGCCGGCGACGGCCGAGACAACCGAAGCGATCTTGTCCGAGACGTCCAGGAGATCCGCCATAGGCAATATCATAGATTAGGTGGGAAGTGAGAAGGGGTGGCCAGCCAACTCATTGTCGTCCTATACGTGACAGGCCCCGCCAAGAACACATCGACGTCGACCTGCGGAGCGACCACAACGACCGCACATGCCACCCGAATAGGGACGACGAGCACCTCGTCTCGCTGGCAATGCGCATTGCGACCGCGATTGACGACTCGACGATTCCCTAGCCGTCTCGGCCGCGCACGTACTCTGGCCGCCGGTCGCACAGAGGTTCGATCGGCGACCAGGGCCTTTGGTCAGCTGCCGACGTATGCCGCCAGGTGCTCGCCGGTGAGGGTGGAGCGGGAGGCGACAAGGTCGGCGGGTGTGCCCTCGAAGACGATGCGACCACCGTCGTGGCCGGCGCCGGGGCCGATGTCGATGATCCAGTCGGCGTGCGCCATGACCGCCTGGTGATGTTCGATGACGATCACCGACTTGCCGGCGTCGACCAGGCGGTCGAGCAGGCCGAGTAGTTGTTCGACGTCGGCCAGGTGCAGGCCGGTGGTCGGCTCGTCGAGGACGTAGACGCCGCCCTTCTCGGCCATGTGGGTGGCCAGCTTGAGCCGTTGCCGTTCCCCGCCGGAGAGGGTGGTGAGCGGCTGACCCAGGCTCAGGTAGCCGAGCCCGACGTCGGCGAGCCGATCGAGGATGGCGTGCGCTGCCGGCGTACGTGCCTCGCCGGCGCCGAAGAACTTCTCGGCCTCCGTCACCGACATCGCGAGCACCTCGCTGATGTCGCGACCGCCGAAGCGGTATTCCAGGACCGACGCCTGGAACCGCTTGCCCTCGCAGTCCTCGCAGGGTGCGGCAACCCCGGCCATCATCCCCAGGTCTGTGTAGATGACGCCGGCGCCGTTGCAGCTCGGGCAGGCGCCCTCGGAGTTGGCGCTGAACAGCGCCGGCTTCACCCCGTTGGCCTTCGCGAACGCCTTACGGATCGGGTCGAGCAACCCGGTGTACGTGGCCGGGTTGCTGCGCCGTGAGCCGCGGATGGCGCCCTGGTCGATCGAGACCACGCCGGCACCGGCCGGGATCGACCCGTGCACCAGCGAACTCTTGCCGGAGCCGGCGACACCGGTCACGACGACGAGCACCCCGAGGGGTACGTCGACGTTCACGTCCTGGAGGTTGTTGGCCGTGGCGCCGCGGATCTCCAGTTTGCCGGCGGGTTTCCGCACCGTCTCCTTGAGCGCCGCCCGGTCGTCGAGGTGGCGGCCGGTGATGGTGCCGCTGGCCCGCAGGCCCTGCACGGTGCCCTCGTAGCAGACCGTCCCGCCGTCCGTGCCGGCCCCGGGCCCGAGGTCGACGACGTGGTCGGCGATGGCGATGGCCTCCGGCTTGTGCTCCACGACCAGCACTGTGTTGCCCTTGTCGCGCAGTTGGAGCAGCAGCTCGTTCATCCGTTGGATGTCGTGCGGGTGCAGCCCGATGGTCGGCTCGTCGAAGACGTAGGTGACGTCGGTGAGCGAGGAGCCGAGGTGGCGGATCATCTTGGTGCGCTGCGCCTCGCCACCGGAGAGGGTGCCCGACGGCCGATCGAGCGACAGGTAGCCCAGCCCGATCTCCTCGAACGAGTCGAGGAGGTGTTGCAGGCCCGCCAGCAGCGGGGCCACCGACGGTTCTTTGATCCCGCGCACCCAGGCGGCCAGGTCACTGATCTGCATCGCGCAGGCGTCGGCGATGTTCTTTCCCTTGATCTTCGATGACCTGGCCTCCTTGCTGAGCCGGGTGCCGGCACACTCGGGGCAGGTCGTGAAGGTCACCGCGCGCTCCACGAAGGCGCGGATGTGCGGCTGCAACGCGTCGATGTCCTTGGCGAGGAAGGACTTCTGGATCGACGGGATCAGGCCCGCGTACGTCAGGTTGATCCCATCGATTTTGATCTTGGTCGGCTCCCGGTGGAGCAGGTCGTGCAGCTCCCGCTTGTTGAACTTGGCGATCGGCTTGTCCGGGTCGAAGTAGCCGCAGCCACGGAAGATCCGGCCGTACCAGCCCTCCATGCTGTAACCCGGGATGGTGATCGCGCCCTCGTTGAGCGAGAGGTTGTCGTCGTAGAGCGCCGACAGGTCGATGTCGGTCACCGCGCCCATGCCCTCGCACCGCGGGCACATGCCGCCGAGACGGTTGAAGGTCGCCTTCTCGGTCTTCGTCTTGCCGGCGCCGCGATCGACTGTGATCGCACCTGTCGCCTTCACCGAGGGGACATTGAAGGAGTACGCGTTGGGCGAGCCGATCTGTGGCTGCCCGAGCCGGCTGAACAGGATGCGCAGCATCGCGTTGGCGTCGGTGGCGGTGCCGACGGTGGAGCGGGAATTCGCGCCCATCCGCTCCTGGTCGACGATGATCGCCGTGGTCAGGCCGTCCAGTAGGTCGACCTCGGGCCGGGCCAACGTCGGCATGAAGCCCTGCACGAAGGCGCTGTAGGTCTCGTTGATCATCCGCTGGGACTCGGCCGCGATGGTGCCGAACACCAGCGAACTCTTACCGGAGCCGGAGACACCGGTGAAGACCGTCAGCCGCCGCTTCGGGATCTCGACGTCGACGTCCTTGAGGTTGTTCACGCGCGCACCCTGCACGCGGATCAGGTCATGACTGTCGGCGACGTGCGGCTTACTGGCCGTGCTCATCGTGTCTCCCTGTGTCGGGCGCGGACGGTTCAGCGCACTTCCTGGATGCGGACCATGTTGCCCGCCGGGTCCCGGAAGGCACAGTCGCGCACGCCGTACGGCTGCTCGGTCGGTTCCTGGACCACCTCGGCGTCGCTGGCCTCCACCTTGGCGAAGGTGGCGTCGAGGTCGGTGGTGGCCAGGTTGACGCCGAAGTAGCTGCCCTTGGCCATCAGCTCAAGGATGGTCTGCCGCTCGTCGTCGGTGAGGCCGGGGTTGGCGGTTGGTGGGTGCAGGACGATGGCGGTGCTGGGCTGGCCGACCGGCCCGACCGTGATCCACCGCATTCCCTCGTAGCCGACGTCGAGGCGGACCTCGAAGCCGAGGATGTCGCGGTAGAAGGCCAGCGAGGCCTCCGGGTCGGTGTGCGGAAGGAAGCTTGAGTGAATGGTGATGTCCATGCTGGTCACGCTAGTTGCGCTGCGGTGACCCGCGCTTCTCGATTCCTGACCGGTCTGGTCACCTGCTTCGCCACGCACGACGGCATGCCCGCCGTCGCCTGCGCCGCCTGCCGCCGGTAGACGCTCGGCGGCACGCCCACCAGCTCAGTGAAGCGGGTGCTGAAGGTGCCCAGCGACGAACAACCAACCGCAAAACAGACGTCGGTGACGCTCAGGTCTCCGCGGCGCAGCAGGGCCATCGCCCGCTCGATCCGTCGGGTCATCAGGTAGCTGTAGGGGGATTCGCCATAGGCGAGCCGAAACTCGCGGCTGAGGTGCCCGGCCGACATGTGCGCGCCACGGGCGAGCGCCTCGACGTCCAGCGGCTGCGCGTACTCCCTGTCGATCCGGTCGCGGACCCGGCGCAGCCGCGCCAGGTCGCCCAGTCGCTGCGTCGCGTCGGGTTTGCTGCTCACCTGGGAAATCGTGCCACAACCCACCGACAATCGACCGCTCCCCGGACGCGAGCGGGGTCGACGAGTCGGTCAGCCGGCCTCGCGGCGGGCGCGGGCCCGGCGCTTCCCCTCGTGCATGGCCTGCACCCGGGCCACCGGGATGGTCCGGCCCTCGGCGACCAGATCGGCGGGGAGCGGTTGCGGGGCCGGCATCAGCGCGGCCCACGGGTCGCCGTCGGCGAGCAGCGACGGCGCGGTCCGGATGGTGAAGTCGGCGGGGGTCACCTCGATCAGGTCGGCCCAGTCGACCGGGAACGAAACAGGCATCCCGGGGCGCAGCCGGGGGCTGTACACGGCTGCGACGGTCGCCCCGCCCGCGCGGGTGGCGTCCACGAAGACCCGGCCACCCCGGTCCTCCTTGATGTACGCCGTGGTGGCCACCGCCGGGTCGAGCCGTTCGGCGCGGACGGCGAGCGCCCGGGTGGCGGCGGCCAACTCCTCGGCCGTGGCCTCGTCGGTCACCGGCACGAAGACGTGCACGCCCTTGGCGCCGCTGGTCTTGACCGCACCGGCCAGGCCGGCGTCGGCGAGCGCCTGGCGAACCAGCAGGGCCGCGGCGACCGCCGCGCGGAACCCGTCACCGTCCGGCGGGTCCAGGTCCAGGATCAGGTGGGTCGGGCGGTGCAGGTCAGCGACGGTGGCCAGCGTCGGGTGGTACTCCACCGCCCGTTGGTTGGCGAACCAGAGCAGGGTGCGGCGGTCGTCGCAGAGGGCGTACGAGATTTCCCGGTGCGACGCCTCGGCCCAGACCGGCGCCCGGCGGACCCAGTCCGGGGTGTAGCGGGGCAGGTTCTTCTGCATGAACGGCGGCTGGCCGGGGCGGACCCTGATCACCGACAGCGGCCGGCCCCGCAGGTGCGGGAGGATCCGGTCCCCGACCGCGTCGAGGTAGTCGACCAGGTCACGCTTCGTCGCGTCATCGCGGTCGGACAGCGGCTGGTCCAGGTTGGTCAGGGCCACGCCGTCCCGGGTCTCGTCAGCCTCACTCACCCGACCACCCTCCCGGGCTGACTGCCGTCGGTCAACCGGACGCGGCGCTTCGGTACGGATCGGTTTCGGCACCCACCGCGGCCGGGCCCGACAGGTCGGCGGCCGACGACGGCCCGGCCGCGCGTCGGGGCACTGTGGTCAGCGCCACCAGCCACGCGGCGACGACGAGGCCGGCGGCCACGGCGAACGCGGTCCGGTAGCCGCCGGCGAGCGCGGCGGTCTCGGCCCAACCGGCGGCCCGCAGCCCGTCGCTGCGGGCGGCGGCCAGGGTGGCCAGCGCGGCCAGGCCGACGGCGCCGCCGACCTGTTGGGTGGTGTTGGCCAGGCCGGAGGCGAGCCCGGCGTCCGTGTCGGTCGCGCCGGCCATGGCCAGTGTGGTCACCGCCGGCAGGGTCAGGCCGCCAGCCACCCCGAAGATCAACATCGCGGGGAGTACGTCGACGACGTAGGCGCCGTCGGCGGGCAGCCGGGCGAGGAGGAGGAAGCCGACTGTCGCCAGGACGAGCCCGACCAGCAGGACGCTCCGGGCACCCCAGCGGGCGATCAGTCGACCGGCCAGGCCGAGCGAGACCACGGCGATCACGACAGGGGTGGGCAGGAAGGCCCAGCCGGTCGCGGCGGCGTCCAGCCCCAGCACCAGTTGCAGTTCCACGGCGAGCAGGAGCTGGAAGCCGAAGTACGCGCAGACCATGAGGAACTGCACGGCGTTCGCCGCCACCAGACCCGGAACGCGCAGCACCCGGGACGGCACCAGCGGGGTCGCCGCCACCCGTTGGCGCAGCGCGAACCCGCCGAGCAGCAGCGCCGCGAGGGCCACCGCGCCGAGCGTCCGAGGGCTGGTCCAGCCGTGCTCACCCGTTCCCACGATGCCCAATACGGCGGCCATCAGACCGGCGGTGGCGAGCAGCGCGCCGGGCACGTCCAGGCCGCCCCGCAGGCCGATCCCCCGTTCGGCCGGGAGCCGGCGGAGGGCCGCGACGAGGATTGCCGCTCCGATCGGCACGTTGACCAGGAAGATCGTCCGCCACCCGGCGGCCTGGGTGAGCACCCCTCCGGCGACGGTGCCGACCGACGCGCCGGCCGCCCCGGTGAAGCTGAAGACGGCGATGGCACGGGCCCGCTCGGCCGGTTCGGGATAGAGCCGGACGATCATGCCGAGGCTGACGGCCATGGCCAGCGCCCCGCCGACGCCCTGCCCGAACCGCGCGCCCACCAGCAGGGCCGGCCCGGTGGCGACCGCGCAGGCCAACGAGGCCACTGTGAACAGCGCGACACCGGCCAGGAAGACCCCCCGCCGGCCCAGCAGGTCGCCGAGGCGCCCGGCGAGCAGCAGCAGCCCGCCGAACGCGACCAGGTAGGCGTTGACCACCCAGGCCAGGCCGGCGGCCGTGAAGCCCAGGTCACGTTGTACGGCGGGCAGCGCCACCGCGACGACTGTGCCATCCAAAATGATCATCAGGCTGCCGGCGCAGAGCACCAGCAACGCCGACCAGCGGGATGGGACGACACGCTCCATGGAACCCCTCCTTGGTGCACGATTTGTTACCGAGGTCATCGTCTGTGACCATGAACCGGAGCGGAAGGAGGCACTTTGATGTCCCAGAGGAACAGCGATGTGTCCGCGCTGGTCGAGGCCGAGCTGACCTGCGCGGCCGAGAACGTGCCGTTCACCCCGGGCCAGGCTCGGGCGTGCACCGTCCGCGAGGTGCTCGACCGGGTCGGCGGCAAGTGGAGCATCGGCATCCTGGTGGCCGCCTCGCACGGCCCGGTGCGCTTCACCGAGCTGGAGCGGCACATCGAGGGCATCAGCCGCCGGATGCTCACGCTGACGTTGCGCAACCTGGAACGGGACGGCCTGCTGCACCGCACCGTCTATCCGACCGTCCCGCCCAAGGTCGAGTACACCGCCACCCCGATGGCGCTGGAGCTGTACGAGTCACTTGTCGCGCTGACCGGCTGGGCCGAGCGGCACCGCCGGGCCATCGCCGAGGCGCGGACCACGTACGACGCCCAGCACGCCGGATAAGCCGAGCCAGGGGTGTGGTGAACACCACCGCTTCCGTCTGACCGATCGGTCAGGGTCTGACCGATCGGTCAGGCATGCTGGTTTGCGGGAGGTGGACCGGACATGGTCAGAGCGGTACCCGACACGCACGGCGAGATCCTCGCCGCGGCGGCGCGGCAGTTCACGGTGACCGGCTACCGGGGTACCTCCCTGCAGGACATCGCCCGGGAGGTCGGCTGCTCCAAGGCCACGGTGCTCTACCACTTCGCCAACAAGGAAGCCCTGCTCGCCGAGCTGATGGCTCCCGCGATCGAGGTGCTCCGCGACCTCGACGACCAGCTCAACGGCCTGACCGGGGCGGCCGCCCAGGACGTCGCCGCACAGGGCTTCGTCGACCTCGCGGTCCGGTTCCGGCGGGAGATCGCCGTACTGCGCGGCGAGTTCCCGGAGCTGCTGTGCCAACCGGCCTTCGCGCACATCCAGCAGATCTCCGATCGGCTGCGGGACGCGCTGGCCGGGCACTCCGACCGGCCGGGCGCTCGCATCGCCGCGCTGGTGCTTCTCGCCGGCATCTCCGAGGCATGCGCCGAGTTCACCGACATCCCCGACGACGAACTGCGCCCCGCCCTGCTCACCCTCGCCCGGCGGGCCGTCGAACCCGTCGACGCACCCCTGCCCCATCCACCCACGACCGAGGACAAGGACTCCTGATGGCCACCCTGCTCTACCGGCTCGGCCGGGGCGCGTTGCGCCGGCGACGGCTCGTCGTCGCGCTCTGGCTCGTCGTACTCGTCGTCGCCGGCCTGGCCGCGGCGACCCTGCGCGGCCCGACGGCGAGCAACTTCACGATGCCCGGCACCGAGAGCCAGCGCGCGCTCGACCTGCTCGCCGACCAGTTCCCCGCGGCCAGCGGCGCCACCGGCACCATCACCGTCAAGGCGCCCGCCGACGGCCAACTGGCCACCCCGCAGGGTCAGGCCGTGGTGCAGGAACTCGTCCAGCAGGCGTCGACACTGCCCGGCGTGGTCGGCGCGGTCAACCCGCTCCAGGTCGGCGCGGTCTCGCCCAACGGCCGGTACGCGCTGGTCCAGGTCCAGTTCGCCACCGGCGGGGACGACGTGACCGACGAGCAGCGCACCGCGTACGAGCAGGTTGGCGCGGCGGCCAAGGCACAGGGTTGGCAGGTCGCCCCCGGCGGCGAGGTGCTCGGCGGCGAGCCGGAGATCGGCTCCACCGAGGCGCTCGGCGTCCTGGTCGCCGCCATCGTTCTGATCATCACGTTCGGTTCCCTGGTCGCCGCCGGTATGACGATGCTCAACGCGCTGATCGGCGTGGGCGCCGGAATGGCCGGGCTGTTCGCGTTGAGCGGCGTCGTCCAGCTCACCAGCACCGCACCGATCCTGGCGTTGATGCTCGGTCTAGCGGTCGGCATCGACTACTCGCTCTTCATCACCTCCCGGCACCGGCAGAACCTGCTCGACGGCCTGTCCCCGGAGGAGGCGGTCGGCCGGGCCGTGGGCACCGCCGGCTCGGCAGTGGTCTTCGCCGGCGCCACAGTGGTCATCGCCCTGGCCGGGCTCGCCGTGGTGAACATCCCGTTCCTCACCGTGATGGGTCTCGCCGCCGCCGGCACGGTCACCGTCGCCGTACTCGTCGCCATCACCCTCCAGCCGGCCCTGCTCGGCTTCGCCGGTCGCCGGGTGCTCCCCCGCCGACTGCGCGCCGTCCCCACCGACGGCACCGCAGCTCAGGAGGACGACGCCGACGTCACCGACCGACCGGCCGCAGCGACGACAAAGACCGAGGAGCGCAACCGGTTCGGCTTCCGCTGGGCGCGACTGATCACCCGGTTCCGCGTACCCGTCATCCTGGTCGGCCTGCTCGGCCTGGGGCTGCTCGCGCTGCCCACGCCGGACATGCGGCTGGCCCTGCCGGGCGCCGCGACGGCCGCCGTCGGCTCGCCCGCCCGGGTGGCCAACGACCTGACCGTCGAAGGCTTCGGAGCGGGCTTCACCGGCCGGCTCGCGGTGGTCGTCGCCGGTGACACGCCGCAGGCCACCGCGGCCGCCGTGCCGCAGGTCACCGCCCTGCTCCAGCGCACCGAGAACGTCCTCGCGGTGGCACCGCCCCAGCTCAGCCCGGACGGACGGACCGCACTGCTCGGCGTGGTGCCGAAGACCGGCCCGACCGACGAGGCCACCGAGACCCTGGTGCATGACATCCGTGGCGCGGTGAGCGGTATCCCCGACGCGGACGTGCTGCTCACCGGCGTCACCGCCATCGGCATCGACGTCTCCGAGAAGCTGTCCGACGCGCTACCGATCTACCTGCTGCTGGTGGTCGGGCTCTCGGTGCTGCTGCTGATGCTGGTGTTCCGCTCGCTGCTGGTGCCGGTCAAGGCAGCGCTGGGCTTCCTGCTCACCGTCGCCGCCACGTTCGGCATCACGGTGGCGGTCTTCCAGCAGGGGCACCTCGCCGACCTCGTCGGCCTGGACACGCCCGGCCCGCTGATCAGCTTCCTGCCGATCCTGCTCATCGGCATCCTGTTCGGGCTCGCCATGGACTACGAGGTGTTCCTGGTGTCCCGGATGCGGGAGGACTTCGTTCACGGTGAGACCGCCCGACAGGCCACCATCAGCGGCATGGGGCACGGCGCACGGGTGGTCACGGCCGCCGCGCTGATCATGATGTCGGTCTTCGGGGGCTTCGTCTTCCTGGAGGACCCGGTGATCAAGTCGATGGGCTTCGCGCTCGCCATCGGCGTCGCCATCGACGCGTTCGTGGTCCGGATGACAATCGTCCCGGCGGTGATGTCGCTCCTCGGCGACCGCGCCTGGTGGTTGCCCCGCTGGCTCGACCGCGCCCTGCCCAACGTGGACATCGAAGGCGAGGGCCTGCGCACCCACCTGGAAGACCGCACCCCAACCCGCGTCTAACCCGCCCGTAGGTGGAGGTGTGGTGCCCGGCGGGCACCACACCTCCAGCGCGTCAGACGCCCGCCGGGTAGGTCTCCATCTCGCCGGGGGCCGCCGGCACCGGCAGCGGGTGCAGAGCCGTGGTGTCGTCGCACCAGATGAAGGCGTCGTACCTGTCGCCGAGCCGAGTGGGCACGTAGTTGCCCCAGGACTCGAACGACGGGTCGTAGACGACCCCGATCGCCCGGTGGTCCACGGTGTCGGTGACCCAGCCCGGCTGGTCGTCGCCGCCGAAGATCAGCACCGCCCGCTCCGGCATAAGCTCGTGCAGTCGCCGCTCGATCGAGCCCTCCCGAGCCGGGGGCACCACCATCGCCTCCGGCGGCGAACCCCAGCGGGGCGCGGCGATCACAGTGCCCCGGTAGCTGCCGAAGCCGACCAGGGCCACCGCGTCCTCGCCGTGCCGCTCCCGGGCCAACTGACCAATGTTGATCATCCCGTCGGCGGCCATGTCGGTGGCCCGCGCGTCCCCGACGTGCGTGTTGTGCGCCCAGACGACGCCCCGGGCGTCGGGGCCGTACCGGTCCATCAGCCGGTCCAGGGTGTCCTGCATGTGGGTGTCGCGGATGTTCCACGAGTCCGGCCCGCCGGCCACCATCGCCCGGTAGTAGCGCTCGGCGCCGGCCACCACCTCAGCGTTCTGCCAGGCCGAGAAGCGGTCCGGGCCGTCGGAGAGGGCGTGTTCGCGAGTCCGGGCGAGCAACCGGACGACCTCCTCCTCACAGCGGGCGGAGACGAACCGGCTGGCCATGCCGTACTCCTCGACCCTCTTGCCGTACGGCTCGAAACACCGGTACGCGTCCTGCGCCGCCTCCAGCGACTTCGGGTCCTCCTCCCCCAGGTAGTCGAAGATCGCCTGCATCGACTCCCAGAGGCTGTACACGTCGAGCCCGTGGAACCCGGCCCGTTGCTCCTCCGGCCGCTCCACGTTCCAGGCCCGCAGCCAACTGGCGAAACGGCCCACCTCGGCATTGGCCCACATCCAGGTCGGCCATCGCTCAAACTGGTGGAGCGCGAGCTGCGGTTCGAGCGCGCCGCCCGGTGCGGCCGTCACCGAACGGTGCACCCGGTCACAGTCGGGCCAGTCACCCTCCACGGCGACGAAGGAGAAGCCGCACTCCGCGATCAACCGGCGGGTGAGCTGCTCACGCAACCGGTAGTAGTCGTAAGTGCCGTGGGTCGACTCACCGATCATCACCACCCGGGCGTTGCGAACGCGCTCCAGCAACGGGTCGAAATCGCTCGGCGAGCCGAGCCGCTGAACCAGCATGCCAGCGGCTACCCGGCCGCCAGTGCGGCAAACCGTGGGCGCGTCGCGGGCCGACACGCCGGCCGCCGGGCCGTCGTGGCAGCCAACCAAGCCGGTGTACGACCACCGCGAGCGGGTAGCCGGCCGACATGACCGTCACCGGGGTTCAGTTGCAGGAGTACCTGGCCGGGCTCGACTACCCGGTCTCCCGGGAGGACCTGATCCGCTGGGGACAGGAGAACGGGGCCAGCACGGCCATGCTGCAAATGCTGCAAGCCCTACCACCCGACCAGTTCAACTCCCCCGACGAGTTGAACGCAGCCCTAACCACCCCCACCTGACCTCGACCCCCACCTGACCTCGGTGATCATGAAGTTATTGCCATCCGGCGCGGCTTGGGGTCAAGGGTTGAGTGCAATCGTTAGGGCGCGATGACTTCCGCGAGGCGTTGGGTTGGGGTGGCCCAGCCCAGCGTTTCGCGGGGTCGGGTGTTGAGTTCGTGGGCGATGTTGTCCAGGCC